>NZ_JAFBKA010000159.1:0-229 GCF_022760795.1 Pseudomonas sp. BP01 | reverse complement strand
GGCAACGAAGGCGATATCGTCAAGGTCACCATCACCGCTGACCAGGTATCGGTTGCCGAGAACGTCAAACCGACCTTCACCGTGCACATCAACACCGCCCTGGCCCACGACCTGGTCGTGACCCTGAGCAACAACGCTCAAGTCACCATCAAGGCCGGGGAAACCAGCGCGCCGTACACCCACGATGCGCAGGGCGACGACGTTTACAACGACGCTGGTGAAATCAGCG
>NZ_JAFBKA010000158.1:0-230 GCF_022760795.1 Pseudomonas sp. BP01 | reverse complement strand
CTCTATGGTCGTCAAGAAATTCTGTAGCCAGAATGCCCAGATGGACAGCCCAGCGAATTCGGATATGCGATATTTGTGGTTTGTTGCGAACTTTCGGTTCGTGTCATCTTCACCACCGCAATCTGCGCTAGCAAATTGCTTGGGTGTTATATGGTCAAGCCTCACGGGCAATTAGTATTGGTTAGCTCAACGCCTCACAGCGCTTACACACCCAACCTATCAACGTCGTA
>NZ_JAFBKA010000157.1:0-230 GCF_022760795.1 Pseudomonas sp. BP01 | reverse complement strand
TACGACGTTGATAGGTTGGGTGTGTAAGCGCTGTGAGGCGTTGAGCTAACCAATACTAATTGCCCGTGAGGCTTGACCATATAACACCCAAGCAATTTGCTGACGCAGATTGCGGTGGTGAAGATGATACGAACCGAAAGTTCGCAACGAACCACAAATATCGCATATCCGGATTCGCTGGGCTGTCCATCTGGACATTCTGGCTACAGAATTTCTTGACGACCATAGAG
>NZ_JAFBKA010000156.1:0-230 GCF_022760795.1 Pseudomonas sp. BP01 | reverse complement strand
CTCTATGGTCGTCAAGAAATTCTGTAGCCAGAATGTCCAGATGGACAGCCCAGCGAATCCGGATATGCGATATTTGTGGTTCGTTGCGAACTTTCGGTTCGTATCATCTTCACCACCGCAATCTGCGCTAGCAAATTGCTTGGGTGTTATATGGTCAAGCCTCACGGGCAATTAGTATTGGTTAGCTCAACGCCTCACAGCGCTTACACACCCAACCTATCAACGTCGTA
>NZ_JAFBKA010000155.1:0-234 GCF_022760795.1 Pseudomonas sp. BP01 | reverse complement strand
GCTCGCCGCGACCGGTGAAGGTCACGCCGTCGGCCAAGGCCAGGTCAGTCGGTTGAGCAGGCGGCAGCAGGTCGGTAGAGGCGACCGAGCCCGGCTGCGACACATTCCCAGCAGCATCGGTCAGGGTGACTTGCAGGGTACTGCCGTCGTTCACGGCAGGAGTCAGGGCAATGACGAAGGTGCCATCGGCGCCAACGGTACCCGTCGCGAGGATGTTGCCTTCGGCGTCACGCA
>NZ_JAFBKA010000154.1:0-236 GCF_022760795.1 Pseudomonas sp. BP01 | reverse complement strand
TTAGCCTGATCCACCAGCAGTGAAACTGGTGTTCAGTCTATTTCTATCACATATCCGAATTTTTAAAGAACGATCTGACAAAAGTCAGAAATCAACATTCATCAACGAATGTTCATTTCTAAGTTCTGACAAGTGACTGCGTACAGCGAAAGTGGTGGAGCCAAGCGGGATCGAACCGCTGACCTCCTGCGTGCAAGGCAGGCGCTCTCCCAGCTGAGCTATGGCCCCGTATTCTA
>NZ_JAFBKA010000153.1:0-242 GCF_022760795.1 Pseudomonas sp. BP01 | reverse complement strand
AAAGGTGAGTCAGCGTCGCCATCGCAAACGGACTGTTCGCTGCACCAAAACAGCCATATCCGCTTTTTAGCTTCTTGCGAGGTGGGCCTTAACACAGTGTAGGCATTCGTTCGCACAGGTGGCGCTGAGTCACCTTTCCGCCCTTCCGGCGGGTTACTTTGGTCTTGGCCAAAGTAACCAAAGCCGTCCGCTCCCATCATCCGGCCCCTGCGCTACGCTCCGGGGTTCCCTCGCTCCGGGCT
>NZ_JAFBKA010000152.1:0-242 GCF_022760795.1 Pseudomonas sp. BP01 | reverse complement strand
CAACGGCACCCTGATCGGCAGCGCCATCGCCAATGCCGATGGCACGTTCAGCATCGAGCTGAATCCTGCTCAAGCCAACGGCGAACTGCTGGATGTCGTTGCCATCGATGACAGCGGCGTTTCTTCGTTGCCGGCGCAGGTCACCGCACCGGATATCACCGCGCCTGCCGCCCCGACCGAACTGGCTGTCAGCGCGGATGGCACCGTGCTCACTGGCCGTGCCGAACCGGGCAGCACCGTGC
>NZ_JAFBKA010000151.1:0-245 GCF_022760795.1 Pseudomonas sp. BP01 | reverse complement strand
TACCTGCTGTATCGCATCGGCGACTGCGTGGCCCAGCGCAACGTGCATGCGGCGATCTACGACGCCTTGCGGCTGTGCAAGGATTTCTGATCCAGCGCGCCTAAACGCCGTAGACCCCTGTGGGAGCCTCCCATGTTGAACACCCTTCTACCTATTCTGCTGTTCGCTGCCCTTGGCCTGGCGGTGCTCGGCGCCCTGCGCCGGGTGCGCATGTGGCGGCGTGGCCGGCCGTCCAAGGTCAACCT
>NZ_JAFBKA010000150.1:0-246 GCF_022760795.1 Pseudomonas sp. BP01 | reverse complement strand
TCCTCCCGGGAGCAAGCCCGGAGCGAGGGAACCCCGGAGCGTAGCGCAGGGGCCGGATGATGGGAGCGGACGGCTTTGGTTACTTTGGCCAAGACCAAAGTAACCCGCCGGAAGGGCGGAAAGGTGAGTCAGCGTCGCCATCGCAAACGGACTGTTCGCTGCACCAAAACAGCCATATCCGCTTTTTAGCTTCTTGCGAGGTGGGCCTTAACACAGTGTAGGCATTCGTTCGCACAGGTGGCGCTG
>NZ_JAFBKA010000014.1:0-166604 GCF_022760795.1 Pseudomonas sp. BP01 | reverse complement strand
ATCCAGGGGGCGGGGATCAGGATCGTATCGGGGCATCAAGGCGCATGCCTCAGCATCTCATAGGCGCTGAAAACGTTGTGGCGAACGCCTGGTAGCCCTGATGCAATCTCTTTCCATACACCTGAAGGCACCCCGATCTCAGGGCGCCTTTGCGCCCGGCGCGGCAGCCGCCGGGCTGGCTGGTGCTGGGGGCGGGGCGGCAGCCGCCGGGCTGGCTGGTGCTGGGGGCGGGGCGGCAGGCGCCGATCGTTCAGCCGGTTTTTCCGAGGGTTTCTCAACCACTGCCACCCGGTCCAGTTCAATATTCACCCGGCGATTGCGCGCCCGGTTGGCAGCGCTGTTGTTCTTCACCAACGGGTACTGCTCGCCATGGAAGCGCACCGTGATCTGTTCTTCAGTCAAACCGTGGGCCTTGAAGTAGTCAGCCACCGCCAGCGCGCGACGGCGCGACAGGTCACGATTGGTCAGGCGGTTGCCACTGTTGTCGGAATGGCCGTCGAGCTCGATGTGGTTCACCGTCGGGTCTGCTTTCATGTAATCCAGGATCACATCGAGCCTTGCACGCGCCGACGCGTCCAGCTCGGTGCCGCCCCCCGGGAAACCAACCTGGGTCTGGCGCACCTGGTCGTAATTCATTGGCAGCAGCTTGCCGGCACAGGCCTGGTAGTCGCTGTAAGCCCTGGCGAAGCTTACCGGCAGCACACGCACTTCCATCGGCCTGCCGGCCTCACCGGTGTAGTTGCGCACCACTGTGCTTCGCCCGTCGAGCAAGCCGTTGATCAGGCGGCTGGCCTGGCCTTGGGAGGAACTGAACAGCACACCGGTGCGGGCCATGCGTACGTTGCCCAGGTTGATATCACCCCGCCCAGGCTGCCACGGCGCCGCCGCCGCAAGCAGGCTGGCTGTACCTGCACCCAGTACGTTGCTGTCCGAACGTAGCTGGAACACGGGTTGTTCACCGGCCCGGCGTACAAACTCACCGCTGCCGAAACCTTCTATCGGCTGGATCAGACGGCACTCGAACTGATCCCCCTCGACCTTCCAGGCAATGTTCTCCATGCGCGTCTGGAAAGTCAGTGCGCCGGCCGGCAGGCTGGCGAACAGGGTCAACAGGGTGAGGTAACGCTGGCGCACGGGCGGCTCCACAAATTCTGACGGCTTACCTGCAGGCTATCGGACGCCGTCCGGAAAACTTGATAGCCGTGCTCGCCCCAGGGTTTTCCGGTAGCATTGGGGCTTGAGTTCGACCCGCCTGGAATCCCCAATGTCCGATCGCCTGACCCTCCTGCGCCCCGACGACTGGCACATCCATCTGCGCGATGGTGCCGTCCTGCCCCACACCGTTGGCGACGTGGCGCGCACTTTTGCCCGTGCCATCATCATGCCTAACCTGGTTCCTCCGGTGCGTAATGCCGACGAGGCCGGTGCCTATCGTGAGCGCATCCTGGCCGCCCGCCCTGCCGGCAGCCGCTTCGAGCCGCTGATGGTGCTGTACCTCACCGACCGCACCAGCCCCGAAGACATCCGCGCGGCCAAGGCCAGCGGCATCGTGTACGCCGCCAAACTGTACCCGGCCGGCGCTACCACCAACTCCGATTCGGGCGTGACCAGCATCGACAACATCTTCCCGGCCATTGAGGCGCTGGCGGAAGTTGGCATGCCGCTGCTGGTGCATGGCGAAGTGACCCGTAGCGAGATCGACGTCTTCGACCGCGAGAAGCGCTTCATCGACGAGCACATGCGTCGTCTGGTCGAGCGCTTCCCGACGCTGAAAGTGGTGTTCGAACACATCACCACCGGCGATGCCGCGCAGTTCGTTACCGAGGCCCCGGCCAACGTTGGCGCGACCATCACCGCGCAGCATTTGCTGTACAACCGCAACCACATGCTGGTTGGCGGCATTCGCCCGCACTTCTACTGCCTGCCGATCCTCAAGCGCAACACCCACCAGGTGGCGCTGCTGGACGCGGCCACCAGCGGCAACCCGAAGTTCTTCCTGGGCACCGACTCGGCACCGCACGCCCGTCACGCCAAGGAAGCCGCCTGCGGGTGCGCCGGTTGCTATACCGCCTATGCGGCCATCGAAATGTACGCCGAAGCGTTCGAACAGCGTAACGCGCTGGACAAGCTGGAAGGCTTTGCCAGCCTGCACGGCCCGGCCTTCTACGGCCTGCCGGCAAACACTGACACCATTACCCTGGTGCGTGAAGAATGGACCGCCCCGGACAGCCTGCCGTTTGGCGAGCAGACCGTAATCCCGCTGCGCGCCGGTGAAAAACTGCGCTGGCGCCTGCTGGAGGAAAACGTGTGAGCGAAGACCTCTACGAAGACGACATGGACGCCCAAGGCAGCAGCGGTACGCGCCACCCGATGGCCGAGCGCTTCCGCGGCTACCTGCCGGTAGTGGTGGATGTGGAAACAGGTGGTTTCAACAGCGCCACCGATGCCCTGCTGGAAATTGCCGCCGTCACTATCGGCATGGACGAGAAAGGCTTCCTGTTCCCCGAACACACCTACTTCCACCGGGTGGAGCCGTTCGAGGGAGCCAACATTGAAGCTGCCGCGCTGGAGTTCACAGGCATAAAGCTGGACCATCCGCTGCGCATGGCCGTCAGCGAGGAAAGCGCGCTGACGGATATCTTCCGCGGTGTACGCAAGGCGCTCAAGGCCAATGGCTGCAAGCGGGCGATCCTGGTCGGCCACAACAGCAGCTTCGACCTGGGCTTCCTCAATGCGGCGGTGGCGCGCAACGACCTGAAGCGCAACCCGTTCCACCCGTTCTCCAGCTTCGACACCGCGACCCTTGCGGGCCTGGCATATGGCCAGACCGTGCTGGCGCGAGCCTGCCAGAGCGCGGACATCGACTTCGACGGGCGTGAAGCGCACTCGGCGCGTTATGACACCGAGAAGACGGCCGAGCTGTTCTGCGGCATCGTCAACCGCTGGAAAGAGATGGGCGGCTGGCGCGATTTCAACGATTGATCTGCAAAAGCATTCGCGGGCATGCCCGCTCCCACAGGTTCACCTTTGCCGTCAGGCATGCAGAGAATCGGTGGGAGCGGGCGCGCCCGCGAAGAGGCCGGCACAGAACGGCATAAAAAAACCGGCCACGAAGGCCGGTTTTTTTATACGAGGGGCAATTACAGCTTGCCGGCGTTCTCGCTCAGGTAGGCAGCAACGCCTTCTGGCGAAGCGTTCATGCCTTTGTCGCCTTTTTTCCAGTTGGCAGGGCAGACTTCGCCGTGCTCTTCGTGGAACTGCAGGGCGTCAACCAGGCGCAGCAGCTCGTCCATGTTGCGGCCCAGTGGCAGGTCGTTGATGATCTGCGAGCGGACAACACCGTTGGTGTCGATCAGGAAGGCGCCACGGAAGGCCACGCCGCCTTCGGACTCTACGTCGTAGGCTTTGCAGATTTCGTGGGTCATGTCGGCAGCCAGGGTGTACTTCACCTGACCGATGCCGCCGTTGTTGACCGGGGTGTTACGCCAGGCGTTGTGGGTGAAGTGCGAGTCGATCGACACGCCGATCACTTCGACGTTGCGCGCCTGGAAGTCCGGGATGCGGTTGTCCAGAGCGATCAGCTCGGACGGGCAGACGAAGGTGAAGTCCAGCGGGTAGAAGAACACCAGGCCGTACTTGCCCTTGATGGCCGAAGCCAGGTTGAAGCTGTCGACGATCTCGCCATTGCCCAGCACGGCTGGAACGGTGAAATCGGGGGCTTTCTTACCAACGAGTACGCTCATTGTAATCTCCTGATGAGGGTGAAAAACCGTTTGCCGGGCCAGACGGGCTTGCCCGACATCCAACAAAGGCCGACCATCATACACGGCTTCTGATGACAGGCCGAATCCATCAGGCAGGCAACCACCGGTCGCTCAAGCGCGGCCCTTACAGAAAGTCCTTTGACAAGCATTCTCATTAACATTAAGCTCCAACCCATCGACTCAACCAGCGATGGTCAGCCCTTATGTATGTGTGTCTTTGTGTCGGCGTTACCGACGGACAGATCCGCGATGCGATCTATGAAGGATGCTGCAGTTACAAGGAAGTGCGAGCCGCGACCAATGTCGCAAGCCAGTGTGGCAAATGCGCCTGCCTGGCCAAGGAAGTGGTCCGTGAGACCCTGACCGAGCTGCAGGTGAGCCAGGCAGCCCTGCCCTACCCCGTGGAATTTACCGCGGCCTGACCCCCCTATTTCGAAGAACCGGACCCTGTGTCCGGTTTTTTTATGCCTTGAATTCAACAAGTTAGCGCTCCAACGCGGTTCACAAACATTCTTATTCCTATTAATTTTCATTTATTATTCAATAACTTAGGTTTGACACTCTTAAGTATCGGGCTCAAACTTCACTGTATTGGCACACTTCTACAGGGCAGGAACCCGAAATGAAAGGCGACGTAAGCGTCATCCAGCATCTCAACAAGATCCTCGGAAACGAGCTGGTCGCGATCAACCAGTACTTCCTGCACGCACGCATGTACGAAGATTGGGGCCTGAACAAACTCGGCAAGCACGAGTACAAAGAATCCATCGACGAGATGAAGCACGCTGACAAACTGATCAAGCGTATTCTCTTTCTCGAAGGCATTCCTAACGTTCAGGACCTGGGCAAGCTGCTGATCGGCGAACACACCAAGGAAATGCTCGAGTGCGACCTGAAGCTCGAAAAGAAAGGCCTGGCCGACCTGAAGGCAGCTATCGCCCACTGCGAAACCGCTGGCGACTTTGGCTCGCGTGACATGCTCGAGGACATCCTCGAATCCGAGGAAGAGCACATCGACTGGCTGGAAACCCAACTGGGTCTGATCGACAAGATTGGCATCGAAAATTATCTGCAATCGCAGATGGGCGAAGAGTAAGTATTCGCCCCATAAAAAAACCCGCGATCAGCGGGTTTTTTTATGCTTGCCGGAAATCAGGCTTCAGAGGCCTTGGCCTTGGCAGCCGCTTCCTTGATCAGGGTTTGCAGCTCACCGTTGGCGAACATTTCCAGCATGATGTCGCTACCGCCAACCAGCTCACCGGCTACCCACAGCTGCGGGAAGGTCGGCCAGTTGGCATATTTTGGCAGGTTGGCACGGATTTCCGGGTTCTGCAGGATGTCGACGTAGGCGAACTTCTCGCCACAACCCATCACAGCTTGCGATGCCTTGGCCGAGAACCCGCATTGCGGGGCATTCGGCGAGCCTTTCATGTAAAGCAGAATGGTGTTGTTGGCAATCTGCTCTTTGATCGTTTCGATGATATCCATGTAGCACCTCGGCTTAACTTTGCGACGCTGTTGTCGGCACGGTGGCGCATTGTAACGGAAAGCCGAGCAGCGTGCTCGGCCTTGCTGTTCCTTATGCGGCCTCCACCTGCACGGGTACGCCATTGAGCGCAGCGTTGCCGGAAACCTGGTCCCGCAAGCGCTCGTCGGTCAGGTCATTGGCGCTCACCCCGGGCTGCGCCTGGGCGATCTGCATGTGCACGCCCTGACGACCGTGACCGAAGCCATGGGGCAGGCTGACCACACCGGGCATCATGTCCTCGCAGGCCTGCACTTCGACTTCGAGATCACCCGTGCGGGAGCGGATACGCACCCGCTGGCCGTCCTGCAACTGTCGCTGTTGCAGGTCTTGCGGGTGCATCAACAGCTGATGGCGAGGCTTGCCTTTCACCAGGCGATGGAAATTGTGCATCCATGAGTTGTTGCTGCGCACGTGGCGGCGGCCGATCAGCAGCAGCTCACCCGGCACGGGCGGTGCCAGTTGTGTCAGGCGGTGAAGGTCGTCCAGCAATACCTGGGGTGCCGCTTCGACAGCCTTGCTGGTAGTCGCCAGGCGCGCAGCCAGGTTGCTGCGTAAAGGCCCGAGGTCAAGGCCGTGTGGGTGATCGTCCAGCGTTGCCAGTGACAGCCGCCAGGGCGTTTCTTCACCATAGCGCCCCTTGCGCAAGGCCAGATCGATCATCTGCGCAGGCGCCCAGGTCGGTTTCAATTCAAGCTCGGCATGCCTGGCGAACGCCTGGGCCAGGCCGACGAAGATTTCCCAGTCGTGCAGCGCCCCGTCCGGCTTGGCCAGGATCGCCCGGTTGAAGCGGGTGACGTTGCGCACGGCCAGCAAGTTGAAGGTGCTGTCGTAGTGGTCGTTTTCCAGCGAGGAGGTGGAAGGCAGGATCAGGTCGGCATGCCGAGTGGTTTCGTTGATGTAGAGGTCGATGCTGAGCATGAATTCCAGGCCTTCCAGGGCCGCATCCAGCTGGCGACCGTTAGGGGTGGACAGCACCGGGTTGCCGGCCACTGTCACCAAGGCGCGTACCTGCCCTTCGCCAGGTGTCAGCATCTCCTCGGCCAGGGCCGCCACGGGCAGCTCGCCACCGTACTCGGGCAAACCCGAGACCCGGCTCTGCCAGGCGTTGAAATGACCGCCCGAGGTGGTGGCCACCAGGTCGACAGCAGGCTCGGTGCACAACGCGCCGCCTTCGCGGTCAAGGTTGCCGGTCACCAGGTTGATCAGTTGCACCAGCCAGTGGCAGAGGGTGCCGAAGGCTTGGGTGGAAACGCCCATGCGGCCATAGCACACGGCCTTTTCTGACGCAGCGAAGTCCCGTGCCAGCTGGCGGATCTGCGTGGCGGCAATGCCGCAGTGCGTGCTCATGGCTTCGGCGCTGAGGGGTGCAAGCGCTTCGCGCACCTGCTGCAGGCCGTTGATGGGCAAGTGCGAACCTTGCGCCAGGCCCTCCTCGAACAGGGTATTGAGCACGCCGCACAACAGCGCCGCATCACCACCCGGACGGATAAACAGGTGAGTATCGGCCAAGGCTGCCGTTTCGCTGCGCCGAGGGTCCACCACCACCAGGCGCCCGCCCCGGCCAAGCAGAGCCTTGAGGCGCTTTTCCACATCGGGCACGGTCATGATGCTGCCGTTGGAGGCCAGCGGGTTGCCGCCAAGAATCAGCATGAAGTCGGCGTGGTCGATATCCGGAATAGGCAGCAGCAGGCCATGGCCATACATCAGGTGGCTGACCAGGTGTTGTGGCAGCTGATCCACCGAGGTGGCCGAGAAACGGTTGCGTGTCTTGAGCAGGCCGAGGAAGTAGTTGCTGTGGGTCATCAAACCGTAGTTGTGCACGCTCGGGTTGCCCTGGTAAACCGCCACGGCATTGCGCCCGTGAGCCTGCTGGACCGCCCACAACTTTTCGGCGGCCATAGCAAAGGCCTCGTCCCAACCGATGGCCTGCCAACGCTCCCCTACCCGCTTGTGGGGCTGGCGCAGGCGGTCAGGGTCGTTCTGGATGTCCTGCAAGGCCACAGCCTTGGGGCAGACGTGGCCACGGCTGAACGGGTCCTGGGGGTCGCCCTTGATCGAGCTGATTAGCGCCCGCCCGTCGTCTTCATGGCTGACTTCGATGTTCAGCCCGCAGATTGCTTCGCACAGGTGACAGGCACGGTGATGCAGGGTCTTGGTCATGGCCGCCTCTGCCTTGTTGTTGTCGAACAGTGACTATGCGCCCGGCGACTGCCCCCGACCAGCGCGCTTCGCCGCGTGAATCCTCCGACATCAGGCACACGATTTGCGACAGCGATTTGCCAAATTGCCAGCAAGCCCTGTACAACACGTGTAGCAAATAAAAAACAGCACAGGCCGACGGGTGGAGACACCCTTTGCAACACCCTTTGCAATCAGGCCGCTGATTCCCCCTTGGCTTCAGGCGACATTTACTTATAGTATTGCGCCTTTCCCTATTTTCGTCCGCCCCGTGCGGCTTACGCCGCAGGTCACTCCCGTTGTCAAAAAAAACCATACGGTCGACCTGCATACCGTTGCAGATAAGGTAGTCAATCATGAGCGCTAGGCACTTTCTCTCCCTGCTGGACTTCACCACCGACGAATTGCTCGGGGTGATCCGCCGCGGCATCGAGCTGAAGGACCTGCGCAAACGAGGCGTGCTGTTCGAGCCCCTGAAGAACCGCGTGCTGGGCATGATCTTCGAGAAATCCTCGACCCGTACCCGGGTGTCGTTCGAGGCCGGCATGATCCAGCTGGGCGGCCAGGCCATTTTCCTGTCGCCTCGCGACACCCAGCTGGGCCGTGGCGAGCCGATCGGTGACAGCGCCATCGTGCTGTCGAGCATGGTCGATGTTGTGATGATTCGTACCCACGCCCACAGCACCCTGACCGAGTTCGCCGCCAAATCGCGCGTGCCGGTGATCAACGGCCTGTCCGACGAGTCGCACCCGTGCCAACTGCTGGCCGACATGCAGACCTTCCTCGAGCACCGCGGCTCTATCCAGGGCAAGACCGTGACCTGGATCGGCGACGGCTTCAACATGTGCAACTCCTATATCGAGGCCGCCAGGCAGTTCGATTTCCAGCTGCGCATCGCCTGCCCCGAAGGCTACGAGCCGGATCAGCGCTTCATGGCGCTGGGCGGTGACCGCGTGCAGATCATCCGTGATGCCAAGCAAGCCGTGCGTGACGCGCACCTTGTGGTCACCGATGTCTGGACTTCCATGGGTCAGGAGGAGGAAACTGCACGGCGCCTGGCGCATTTCGCGCCTTACCAGGTCACCCGCGAACTGCTCGACCTGGCGGCACCCGATGTCCTCTTCATGCACTGCCTGCCCGCCCACCGTGGCGAGGAAATCAGCCAGGACCTGCTCGACGACCCACGTTCGGTCGCCTGGGACGAGGCTGAAAACCGCCTGCATGCACAGAAGGCGCTTCTCGAATTCCTTGTAGAACCGGCTTACCACCACGCATGAGTCAACCCCTACTGCTCAACCTGCGCAACCTCGCCTGCGGCTACGGCGACCAGCGCATCGTCCAGAACCTCAACCTGCACCTGAACGCAGGCGACATCGGTTGCCTGCTGGGCTCATCCGGTTGCGGGAAAACCACCACGCTGCGCGCAATTGCCGGTTTCGAACCGGTGCACGAAGGCGAGATCCAGCTGGCCGGCGAAGTCATTTCCCGCGCAGGGTTCACCCTGGCCCCGGAAAAGCGCCGCATCGGCATGGTGTTCCAGGACTACGCGCTGTTCCCGCACCTGACCGTGGCACAGAACATTGCCTTTGGCATCGCCAAGCACCCACGCCAGGCCGCTGTCATCGAAGAAATGCTCGAACTGGTCAAGCTGGGCGGCCTGGGCGGGCGGTACCCGCATGAGCTATCTGGGGGCCAGCAGCAACGGGTCGCCCTGGCCCGCGCGCTGGCGCCCGAACCCCAGTTGCTGCTGCTCGACGAGCCGTTCTCCAACCTTGACGTGGAGTTGCGCCGGCGCCTCAGCCATGAGGTGCGCGATATCCTCAAAAGCCGTGGCACCAGCGCCATCCTGGTTACCCATGATCAGGAAGAAGCCTTTGCCGTCAGCGATCAGGTTGGTGTGTTCAAAGAAGGCCGCCTGGAGCAGTGGGACACGCCCTACAACCTTTACCACGAACCACAGACGCCGTTCGTGGCCAGCTTCATTGGCCAGGGGTACTTCATCCGTGGGCAGATGAGCAGCCACGAGGCCGTCAATACCGAGCTGGGTGAACTGCGCGGCAACCGTGCCTACATCATGGCGCCCGGCAGTTCGGTAGACGTGCTGCTGCGGCCCGACGATATCGTGCATGCACCCGGCAGCGCGCTACAGGCGAACATCGTCGGCAAGAGCTTCCTGGGGGCATCGACCCTGTACCGCCTGCAACTGCCGACCGGCAGCCAGCTGGAAGCGATCTTCCCTAGCCATAACGACCTTCAGGTCGGTGAAGAGGTGGGGATTGCGGTAAAGGCCGATCACCTGGTGCTGTTCCCGGTGCCGGGTAGCGTTGCGGCGCAGTTGCCGCGCCAGGAGAATGGCGTGCGTCGGTACAGTTCCGCGACCTGATTGCAGATCCCTGGGGCCGCGCTGCAGCCCCAGATCTCAGCCTCTGCCGATCCCGGCAAACTTGCCCTGGGTATGCTCGGCCAGCACCGCCGCCGCCAACTCCACTTCCAGCCCACGCCGTCCAGCACTGACATGGATGGTTGCAAAATTCTGCGCTGATTCGTCAATGAACGTACGCAGGCGCTTCTTCTGCCCCAACGGACTGATACCACCTACCAGATAACCCGTAGCCCGCTGCGCTGCCGCCGGGTCTGCCATCTCGCATTTCTTTACCCCGGCAGCATGGGCCAGGGCCTTGAGGTCCAGGGTGCCCACAACAGGCACCACCGCCACCAGCAACTCCCCCTTCTCGCTGCTGGCCAGCAAGGTCTTGAACACCTGCTGCGGGTCGAGCCCAAGCTTTTCAGCCGCCTCCAGACCGTAAGACGCCGACTTGGGGTCATGCTCATAGCTGTGCACACGGTGCTCGGCGCGATGCTTCTTCAACAGGTCTAGGGCGGGGGTCATGCAAAGGCTCCGGTCTGGGGACGGCTCGGCGGCTACTTTAGGACAAATCCCACAACCCAGCCAGCGCACCGCAATCGCGCACCTCTAGTACGGGGCTCCGCAGCCGATTTTAGCGACCATTTCGTGACTGGTCGTTCACTTTCGACCTTTGACATCAGCGTTTCTTGTCTATATTTTTTCGCTTCTGAACAAATGGCGCACTTTTAAGGTGCGCTTCCTGTACTTGCCCGGGGTCAATGGGGATCGACACCGGGCTTTGCTGTCGAGCGCCACGCGCCTCACAACAAAAAAAAAACGAGGTCATACATGACGACTGCTCTACGCCAACCCACGCTGTCCAGCCAATGCCTGGCCGAGTTTCTCGGCACTGCCCTGCTCATCTTCTTCGGCACCGGCTGCGTTGCCGCACTCAAAGTCGCCGGCGCCAGCTTCGGCCTGTGGGAGATCAGCATCATCTGGGGTGTTGGCGTGAGCATGGCGATCTACCTCACCGCCGGCATTTCCGGCGCGCACCTGAACCCGGCGGTGAGCATAGCCCTCACCCTGTTCGCCGGTTTCGACAAGCGCAAGCTGCCCTTCTACATGCTGGCCCAGGTATGCGGCGCGTTCTGTGGCGCGGCGCTGGTGTACACCCTGTACAGCAACCTGTTCTTCGATTTCGAACAGGCCCACGCCATGTTGCGCGGTAGCGAAGCCAGCCTGGAGCTGGCCTCGGTGTTCTCCACCTACCCACACCCGTCGCTGTCAATCGGCCAGGCATTCCTGGTTGAAGTCGTCATCACGGCTATCCTGATGGCCGTGATCATGGCCCTGACCGACGACAACAACGGCCTGCCACGCGGCGCCATGGCCCCGCTGCTGATCGGCCTGCTGATCGCGGTGATCGGCAGCGCCATGGGCCCGCTGACCGGTTTTGCCATGAACCCTGCCCGCGATTTCGGGCCAAAACTCATGACCTTCCTGGCCGGTTGGGGTGAAATCGCCTTCACTGGCGGTCGGGATATACCGTATTTCCTGGTTCCGGTGTTCGCCCCGATCCTTGGCGCCTGCCTGGGTGCCGCGACCTATCGCGGCCTGATTGCCCGCAACTTGCCAATGGCAACTGCCGCGAACCCTGAGACAAATGACAATCGCCAGGGCGATACTCAAGCCAATTGATGCCGGCAACCCGCCCAGCCCTGACCTCCTATTCTTGCAAGGCCTACGACCATGACAGACACCCAGGACAAGAACTACATCATCGCCCTGGACCAGGGCACCACCAGTTCGCGTGCCATCATTTTCGACCGTGACGCCAATGTGGTGGGCACCTCCCAGCGCGAGTTCGCCCAGCACTATCCGCAAGCGGGCTGGGTCGAGCACGACCCGATGGAGATCTTCGCCACGCAGAGCGCGACCATGGTCGAGGCCTTGGCACAGGCAGGCATCAGTCATGCCCAGGTAGCCGCAATCGGCATCACCAACCAACGCGAAACCACCGTGGTGTGGGACAAGGAAACCGGCCGCCCGGTCTACAACGCCATCGTCTGGCAGTGCCGCCGCAGCACCGAGATCTGCGCCCAGCTCAAGCGCGACGGCCATGAAGACTATATTCGCGACACCACCGGCCTGGTCACCGACCCTTACTTCTCCGGCACCAAACTGAAGTGGATCCTCGACAACGTCGAGGGCGCCCGCGAACGCGCCGAACGTGGCGAACTGTTGTTCGGCACCATCGATACCTGGCTGATCTGGAAGTTCTCGGGCGGCAAGGTGCACGTCACCGACTACACCAATGCCTCGCGCACGCTGATGTTCAACATCCATAGCCTGCAGTGGGACGACAAGCTGCTGGAGATCCTCGGCATCCCGCGGCAGATGCTACCCGAGGTTCGTCCTTCTTCCGAAGTGTACGGCCACACCAAGAGCGGCATTGCCATCGCCGGTATTGCCGGTGACCAACAGTCGGCACTGTTCGGCCAGATGTGCGTGCAGCCGGGCCAGGCCAAGAATACCTATGGCACTGGCTGCTTCCTGCTGATGAACACCGGCGAACAGGCGGTCAAGTCGTCCCACGGCCTGCTCACCACCATCGCCTGCGGCCCGCGCGGCGAGGTGGCCTATGCGCTGGAAGGCGCGGTGTTCAACGGGGGTTCCACCGTGCAGTGGCTGCGTGACGAACTGAAGATCGTCAACGACGCCCTGGATACCGAATACTTCGCCAGCAAGGTCAAGGACAGCAACGGCGTCTACCTGGTACCGGCCTTCACCGGCCTGGGTGCACCGTACTGGGACCCGTACGCCCGTGGTGCGCTGTTCGGCCTGACCCGTGGCGTGAAAGTGGACCACATCATCCGCGCCGCACTGGAGTCGATCGCCTACCAGACCCGCGACGTGCTCGATGCCATGCAGCAGGACTGCGGCCAGCGCCTGTCCGAACTGCGTGTGGACGGTGGCGCGGTGGCCAACAACTTCCTCATGCAGTTCCAGGCCGACATCCTCGGTACGTGCGTAGAGCGCCCGCAAATGCGCGAAACCACGGCCTTGGGCGCCGCCTACCTGGCCGGCCTGGCCTGCGGCTTCTGGAGCGGCCTGGACGAATTGCGCGACAAGGCAATCATCGAGCGCGAGTTCAGCCCGCAGCTGGATGAAACGCAAAAAGAGAAGCTGTACGCCGGCTGGAAGAAAGCCGTCGAACGTACCCGTGACTGGGAAGATCACGAGGCGTAAAGCACATCGGGGCCGCCACGCGGCCCCAATCGTCCACTGGCCGTCATCACCTTCCTACGGCATCATTGCAGAATTTGTCCGGCTGCCCCAAAGGACCGCCCATGAATCTGCCCCCCCGCCAACAACAAATCCTCGAACTGGTGCGCGAGCGCGGTTACGTCAGTATCGAAGAAATGGCGCAGCTGTTCGTCGTTACGCCGCAGACCATCCGTCGAGATATCAACCAGCTTGCCGAGCTCAACCTGCTGCGCCGTTACCATGGTGGCGCGGCGTATGACTCGAGCATCGAGAACACTGCCTACGCCATGCGTGCCGACCAGATGCGCGATGAAAAGCAGCGTATCGCCGACGCCGTGGCCCGGCAGATTCCCGACAATGCCTCGGTGTTCATCAACATCGGCACCACCACCGAATCCATCGCCCGCGCACTGCTCAACCACAGCCACCTGAAAGTCATTACCAACAACCTGCACGTGGCGGCGATCCTGGCGGCCAAGGACGATTTCGAAGTGCTGGTGGCGGGTGGCACGGTGCGCCGTGATGGTGGAGTGGTCGGCCAGGCCAGTGTCGACTTCATCAACCAGTTCAAGGTCGATTTCGCCCTGGTGGGTATCAGCGGCATCGATGAGGACGGCAGCCTGCTCGACTTCGACTACCAGGAAGTGCGGGTATCCCAGGCGATCATCGCCAATGCCCGGCAAGTGATCCTTGCCGCCGACTCCAGCAAGTTCGGGCGCAACGCCATGGTGCGCCTGGGCTCGATCAGCCTGGTCGACTGCCTGGTGACCGACCAGGCGCCTACCCCCACCCTCACCCAGTTGCTGAACCAGTACAAGATCCGCCTCGAAGTGGTTTGAGGGCTGGCGGGGGCTTGCCGCAACATTTGTGGCATGCACCCGCAAACCTCAGACCGCACAGCCGAAATTTTCGAAAATTTTCACTTTATTGTCATCTGATCAGTTTTTTCTATAAAGACTGGCTGGCGACGGGCGTTCTGTTGCGCTAGTATTTTCGCAAACGAACATCAATGTTCACTTTCGATGCGAACAGCCCCCAGGAGGCCTTGCCCGTGTCCCAGCCCGTTTCGTCCCAGCCACCATTCGCCGACTGCTATGACCTCGCCGTGATCGGCGGTGGCATCAATGGCGTGGGCATCGCTGCCGACGCTGCCGGGCGCGGCCTGAAGGTGTTCCTTTGCGAAAAGGACGACTTGGCCCAGCACACCTCATCGGCCAGCAGCAAGCTGATTCACGGTGGCCTGCGCTACCTGGAACACTACGAGTTCCGCCTGGTACGCGAAGCCTTGGCTGAGCGTGAGGTACTGCTGGCGAAGGCGCCGCACATCGTCAGACCGATGCGTTTCGTCCTGCCACATCGCCCACACCTGCGCCCGGCCTGGATGATCCGCGCCGGCCTGTTCCTGTATGACCACTTGGGCAAACGCAAGCGCCTTGGTGCCTCGCGCAGCCTGCGCTTTGGCGCGGGTTACCCGCTCAAGCCGGCGATCACGCGCGGTTTCGAATACGCCGACTGCGCGGTGGACGATGCGCGGCTGGTGGTGCTCAATGCCATGGCCGCCCGTGAGCACGGCGCGCACATCCATACCCGCACCCGCTGCCTGCGCGCAGAGCGCGTGGACGGCGTGTGGCAGGTCGAGTTGCAGCATGCCGATGGCAGCCTGCAGAGCATTCGCGCCCGGGCACTGGTCAACGCCGCTGGCCCATGGGTTGCCAGTTTCATCAAGGACGACCTCAAGCTCGATGCGCCGTACGGCATCCGCCTGATCCAGGGCAGCCACATCATCGTGCCGCGCCTGTACGAAGGGGAACATGCCTACATCCTGCAGAACGAAGACCAGCGCATCGTCTTCTGCATCCCTTACCTGGACCGCTTCACCCTGATAGGCACCACCGACCGCGAGTACAGCGGCGACCCTGCCAAGGTGGCGATCACCGAACAGGAAACCGACTACCTGTTGAAGGTGGTCAACGCCCACTTCAATCATCAACTCAGCCACGGCGATATCCTGCACACCTACTCCGGCGTGCGCCCGCTGTGCAACGATGAATCGGACAACCCGTCTGCCGTCACCCGTGACTATACCCTTGCGCTTAGCGCAGCGTCTGGCGAGGCGCCATTGCTGTCGGTGTTTGGCGGCAAGCTGACCACCTATCGCAAGCTGGCGGAGTCGGCCATGAGCGAACTCAAGCCGTTCTTCAGCGAGATGGGCAAAAGCTGGACTGCCGACGCACCATTGCCCGGCGGTGAAGACATGAGCACGCCCCAGGCATTGGTCGAAGCGCTGCTGGCACGGCATCAATGGCTGGCAGCGGACATCGCCAAACGTTGGGCGGTGACCTACGGCAGCCGCACCTGGCAACTGCTGGACGGCGCACAGGGCCCGGAAGACCTGGGCCAGGCCATGGGTGGTGGCTTGTTCACCCGCGAAGTCGACTACCTGCGCGCAACCGAATGGGCCGTCACCGCCCAGGACATCCTGTGGCGGCGCAGCAAACTTGGCCTGTTCACCAGCCCCAGCGAGCAGCGGGCACTGGCCGATTACCTGGCTCAAGGCGACGCCCGCAGCGACGCTGCCTGAACCTGCGGGGCGACCGCCATGCGGTCGCCGCCCTCAGGCTTCCCGCTGGTACGCCTCCCGGGCCAGTTCCAGGTACAGTGCGCGTTCCTGGGCATTGAGCGACGCCATCAAAGCCGCGGCGCGTTCCAGATAGTGCTGCTCACCCGCTGCCCCAGTCTCGCGCTCGGCCTGCTCCAGCTGCTCATGAAAGGGCGCTGCCAGCGCCTCGAAGCGTTCAGGGAAACGATTGCGCACATACTCATGCCAGAAATCGCGCTCAGCCAGTGCGCGGCTGAGCACCTCAATGTTCTCTCCAGCCAGCACTTGAGCCCCCGCACGCCTTGCCTGGGTTGCCGTGACACGGCTGTGTTCGGGGTAGTTCATGTGCCCGGGTTGCGCCGGCAGCCCAAGCCGGTCAGCCAGGTTGACGCGGTAGGCGAGGTACACCTCAATATCATCCACGGCAGCATACGGGTCCCTGCGAAGGTCCTGAATATGTCGGGCGGCAATGCTGTCCACCTGATCCAGGCGATACAGCGAACGCCCCAGGCGCAACAAGGTCTGCTCCGCCTGCATGACTGAACCATCACCTGTCGAATTCAGGGCAATGTGCGCCCTGACTTCCAGCTGACTGAGGATCAGCAGCAGCCGGTCCTCACAGGTCCGGCGCCCCTGGGTCTGCCAGAACACGGCTTCGCGCACGTCAGTGTTGTCCGTGCACAGTTCCAGAATCCGCCATACCCTTGCCCGGTAATAACGCGGGTGGTCGAGGAAGTCGTCGGAGCTGGCGAAATCTGCCAGAAAACGAAACAGGTCTGCCGACTGCGGCTCCTCGCTCAGCTGGGTCCAGATGTGCATGCGTCGGGTGCGTACCGCCTCGGTAGCACTTCCCAACCATTCCTCAAGCGCGCCAACATCAGCAATGGCGTGATGGTAGGAGCTGCTGCGGTGGACCGGCGAGTCACTGAGGCTACTGGCAATCGACGCCTCGCTCGCCTCGTCCAGAGGGTTGTCATGCAGCGACAGGCGCTGCAGTCGCGCGCCCAGTGTGCGCAGGTGCCCGTTGACCTGGCGAATCTGGTTCTCACGCATGTCCACCAGGCCGCGCCAGGGCATCATGTCTTCGTCTGCCAAGGTGTGCAGCCCGGTAGCGCGCAGCGATACCTCACGCAAGTGGCGCAAGCCCGAAAGGTCAGGCACCTGGCCCAACGGGTTGTAGTTCAGATCGAGCACCTGGAGCAATGAAAGGCTCGCCAGCCTTTGGCTGCCTGGGGTATCGACGATTATCTGGTTACCCGCCAGACGCAGGCTGCGCAGTTCGGTCAAGCGCTCCAGGCCAACGGGCAAACGAGTCAACTGGTTGTTGCGCAGGTCGAGTTCGCGAAGGTGAGTGAACCTGCGCAGGAAATCCTCATCAATCTGCTCAAGGCTCATGTTGCGCAGCGTCAGGCGTCGAACATGGCCAAACTCGATGCCCGCCGGTAAGCTCGGCAGGCTGCCCACCTCTTCGCCGTCGATATGCAGCGAAAAGTCGTCACCGGCAAGGCCAGCGGTCTTGCGCCGCCAGGTGCGCCTGATCTGATTCACCACACGCTGGCGGCGCAGGCCGTCCATGAAGCTCACGCGCTGTCGTTGCCAGGTGTCGAGCGCCTCGCGCAAACCATGCAACTGCCGCTGGAGCTGGCTGAGGTGGTCCCACAGGCCAACCCCGCGGTCTGCCAGGTCGCGCAGATAAGCGTCCAGCTGTGCGTCGGTCAAGGTCGGGAAGATGTCATGTATGCCGCTACGGATTGCCCGCCGGCTGCTTTCGCCCCCTCCACTCAACGCATAACCGGCGCGGCTATCGATTCGCTGTGGCGGGCTATAACGTTCTGCGACAGGCGCCAGCCCCATCAACTTTGCCGTCCTCTCCCGATCCGCGCTGGCCAGGCGCGCAACCCGGTCGCCAAGTTCGTGGGCCGTGAGCTGGCGCCCGCTGAGCATGGCCCTCTGCCCTTCATCCAGCGTGTGGATCAGGCATGGCAAAAGGCCTTGGCCCAGTACCGGGGCGTGGGCATCGGCCAATTGATAACCCTGTTCGGTGTGGATGATGGTTCTGAGGTCAGCTGCATTGACGTCCCCGCTGGCTGCCACCAGACGACCTCCCGCCTCCCCTAGCCGCAGCTCGATGCGCACCGAAGCCGGCCACGGTGCCCGGTGGGCGATCCATTCCAGTACCAGGCGCTGAGTATCGGCATTCACGGCACCTTCGTGCTCGAATCCCATCAAGGCACGGTCCACGCGGCTTTCGCGCAAGTACCAACGGGCACGCTCGGCCATGGCCAGCGGCACCCGGCCGCTTTCCAGCAACGCCTTGATCTGCGCACCGTTGGCCAATGCAATGATCTCTTCGGCGCCACGCACCGACAAACCGGGGAATACCTTGATCAGCAAAGCACCGGCGGCCGATGCCGTGCTTTGCCCCGCGGCTAGCTCACGTTCGAACGCGCGCCCCTGCAGGCGAGGCTCCGATGCGTGGAGTTCGTAGCGCTCATGGGCATCGCGCAGACGAGCTGGTGCGGGCTTCCCTTGCAGGTGCAGATGGCGCAACTGGTCCTGGTCAAGGCCGGTGATACGCAGGAGCGTTTCAGCACGTTGGTCAGACGTCAGCGCGAAGGCCCCGTCAAACCTGCGCAAAAGCGCACCACCGCCATCCAGGTAATGAGCAGAGGGCGGCCAGTGCGCCAGCCTCGCACGGCCCTCGCCCTGGTGCACGGGTCTCAGTGCATCGACAAACGGCACACGCTCCAGGGCTCGGCCTACTCCCGCATGCACAGCACCCACCACGGCGCCGGCCGCCAGGTTCTGCGCCACGCCCATGAGGTGATCGAGCGCCCCCTGACGGTCGCCGATGCGCCAGTCCGCATAGCCCTTGTACACTTCGCTGACCACATCCACCGCTGCCACGGCGAACATCACCTCCCCCAGTATCGGAATGAACAGTGCCGCCAGGTTCAACGTATCGAGCCCCGCGCTCTTGAGGACCTCCAGGCGCTGATGGCGCTCCATTGCGGTTTCGTCAGCGGTCGGGACCGCCAGGACCCTTGCGTCATCGAGCATCTTGTCTACCTGCAAGCCACGCATGTAGACAAACAGCGGTGTCTCGATGGCGAAATTGCGTCCATCCAGAACCGCTGGCGCTTGCCCATGGCTCGCCTCGATCAAGCGCTCAAGGGTTGCGATGAAGGTCGGCCGGTCGCGCTCACGGATGAAACGACGGAAAAACGAGCGATAGTGGGGCGCACGCAGGCGCTTGGCCAACCACCGGTACAAAGCGTCCCAGCTAGCGTGCCTGGCCACCGGTCGCTGCGGGTCCTGTGGTATCCAGCTGATGATGCCTTCCAGCGGCCCGTCCTCGTGTTCGCGAACCTCCAGCGTGACCACCCCATGTATACGCTTGCCCAGCAGGTACAGCTGACGCGGTGTGACAACGCCAGTGACCGCAGGCACGACAGGTTTGGCGGCGACCACAGGCAACAAGCGCAGGTAGTCGACTTCGTCCAGCTCGGACTTGATGCGGGCCATGCGCACCGCAACATCCATCTTCGCCCGCAGGCTCTCCTCAAGCATCCGCTGGACCGCTTCCCGAACCAGGTTTTCAGGCGTGGGCGGCCGGCTTTTCGGAAACAGTTGGGCGCGCAACTTTTGCTGATACTGCCCACCAATGTCGAGTTGCCTGCAGCAGCGGGCAAACGCCTCGTACGTCAGCGCCAGCGTGCGCCCCTGGGCGTCCAGCAGGTGGGCACGCCGAAGGAGTGACGGCACGGTATCGGCTTCGTGAAAGTTGTGCAGCGCGGCCGTGAGTAAAGGTTGCACGCTGTACACCGTGCGCCATGGTGTATGCAGGCGTGGCGCCGCGCTGGGCATCGGCACATCATCCTCGATGTATACCTGCATGCTGCGCACATCGACGTCGGCCAAGCCCTCGGCGCGCAATGCCGGTTCGAGCAGCTGCGTGGCAAAGGCCTCCAGGCTGGGTATGCTGGCCAACCTGTTTTTCACACGTTCGGCTGCTGCCTGCTGGGTGCTCAGCGCCCGGTGCAAGGTCAGTAAAAGGTCGGCATCGGCCGTTTTCAGCCAATCCGCCATCTGGCGGGCAATGAAAGCGTCGACGGAATCGGAAGGAATCGGGATCACGGACACGGCAGGAGCTCCAGAGGATGAAGCCGCAAGCTCATCAGTTCGCTTTCCGTGACGGGTGTTACTTAATGCTGCCGCGCCACGTTGAGAGCGCCGGCACTCGTTCGGATAGCCGAACGAAATCCCGCCCCTCGTTCGGTGATCCGACAACAGGAGAATGCTCAAAAACCTTCACACAGGGTTCATGCCCAGGCTTTGCGCGGGGTTATGATCATTGTCAGAGCTTGGCACGAGTCATGCTCTACACTTGGAAGCCGAATGCACATCGCTTCATGCTGTATTCGTTGAACGAAAGAGTCCGCCAACGGCTCCATAAAAAAAACAAACCCGTCGAGGAAAATTTGATGCGTATCGTTCGTCAATTGCTGGGCGCCGCCATCGCGGCCGCTGTGATCGCTTCGCCGGCCATGGCCGAAGAACTGACTGGCACCCTGAAGAAGATCAAGGATTCGGGCACCATCACCCTGGGCCACCGCGACTCCTCCATCCCGTTTTCCTACCTGGCCGGCAAACCCGAGCCCGTGGGCTACTCGCATGACATCCAGCTGGCTGTCGTCGACGCCCTGAAGAAGCAACTGGGTACGGACATCAAGGTCCGTTACAACCTGGTCACCTCCCAGACCCGCATCCCGCTGGTGCAGAACGGCACCGTCGACCTTGAGTGCGGCTCCACCACCAACAACGTCGAGCGCCAGCAGCAAGTCGGCTTCTCGGTCGGCATTTTCGAAGTCGGTACCCGCCTGTTGACCAAGGTCAAGGACGGTCAGCCTGCATACAAAGACTTCCCGGACCTGGCCGGCAAGAACGTGGTGACCACCGCCGGTACCACCTCCGAACGCATCCTCAAGGCGATGAACGCCGACAAGCAGATGAAGATGAACGTGATTTCCGCCAAGGACCACGGTGAAGCCTTCAACATGCTCGAAAGCGGCCGCGCCGTGGCCTTCATGATGGACGACGCGCTGCTGGCCGGTGAAATGGCCAAGGCGCGCAAGCCAGCCGACTGGGTCATCACCGGCACCCCGCAGTCGTACGAAATCTACGGCTGCATGGTGCGCAAGGAAGATGCTGCGTTCAAGAAGGCGGTCGACGACGCCATCGTGGGCTACTTCAAGTCGGGCGAAGTCAACAAGAGCTACGACAAGTGGTTCATGCAGCCAATCCCGCCTAAAGGCCTGAACCTGCAGTTCCAGATGAGCGACGAGCTGAAAAAGCTGATCGCCGAGCCGACCGACAAGGCCGCGGACGAGAAGAAGTCCTGATCCTCAGATAGTGGCCTGGTGCTCAACAGCACGAATCAATTCTGCAGGCCACTCATTAGTGTCTAACCTTTCATCCGAGGGCGCCAAGCGCCCCCGGATGCTCGAAGGTGCCCGTGAAACAACCGTCTGAGGGGAAATCCCGATGAATTACAACTGGGACTGGGGCGTGTTCTTCAAGTCCACCGGCGTGGGCAGCGAAACCTATCTGGACTGGTACATCACCGGCCTGGGCTGGACCATCGCCATCGCCATCACCGCTTGGGTCATCGCGCTGCTGCTGGGGTCACTCCTCGGTGTCATGCGTACCGTGCCGAACCGCCTGGTATCGGGCATCGCTACCGCCTATGTGGAACTGTTCCGCAACGTGCCGCTGCTGGTACAGCTGTTCATCTGGTACTTCCTGGTACCGGACCTGCTGCCGGAAGGCTTGCAGGAATGGTTCAAGCAGGACCTCAACCCGACCACCTCGGCGCTGATCAGCGTGGTCGTCTGCCTGGGCCTGTTCACCGCCGCCCGGGTCTGCGAACAGGTGCGTACCGGTATCCAGGCGCTGCCCAAAGGCCAGGAAGCCGCTGCCCGCGCCATGGGCTTCAGCCTCCCGCAAATCTATAACAACGTGCTGCTGCCGCAGGCTTACCGGATCATCATTCCGCCGCTCACCTCCGAGTTCCTCAACGTCTTCAAGAACTCCTCGGTGGCGTCGCTGATCGGCCTGATGGAGCTGCTGGCGCAGACCAAGCAGACCGCCGAGTTCTCCGCCAACCTGTTCGAAGCGTTCACCCTGGCCACGCTGATCTACTTCACCCTGAACATGGGCCTGATGCTGCTGATGCGCATGGTCGAGAAGAAAGTCGCCGTGCCTGGCCTGATTTCCGTGGGGGGCAAGTAAATGGACATGGATTTCAGCGAAATCATCCCGGCCCTGCCTGCCCTTTGGGAAGGCATGGTCATGACCCTGCAGCTGATGGTCATGGGCGTTGTCGGCGGTATCGCACTGGGCACCATCCTGGCGCTGATGCGCCTGTCGTCGAGCAAGCTGCTGTCACGTGTGGCAGGTGCCTACGTCAACTACTTCCGCTCGATCCCGCTGCTGCTGGTGATCACCTGGTTCTACCTGGCGGTGCCGTTCGTGCTGCGCTGGATTACCGGCGAAGACACGCCAGTGGGTGCATTCACGTCTTGCGTGGTGGCGTTCATGATGTTCGAGGCCGCGTACTTCTGCGAAATCGTGCGTGCCGGCGTGCAGTCGATTTCCAAAGGCCAGATGGGCGCCGCGCAAGCGCTGGGCATGAACTACGCGCAGACCATGCGCCTGATCATCCTGCCCCAGGCCTTCCGCAAGATGACCCCGCTGCTGCTGCAACAGAGCATCATCCTGTTCCAGGACACCTCACTGGTGTACACCGTGGGCCTGGTGGACTTCCTCAACTCGGCACGTTCCAACGGCGACATCATCGGGCGCTCCCATGAGTTCCTGATATTCGCCGGCGTCGTCTACTTCATCATCAGCTTCTCCGCTTCGTGGCTGGTCAAGCGCCTGCAAAAAAGGATCACCGTATGATTTCCATCAAGAACGTCAACAAGTGGTACGGCGACTTCCAGGTACTGACCGACTGCAGCACCGAGGTCAAGAAAGGTGAGGTGGTGGTGGTCTGCGGCCCGTCGGGTTCGGGCAAGTCCACCCTGATCAAGTGCGTCAACGCGCTGGAGCCGTTCCAGAAGGGCGACATCGTGGTCGATGGCACCTCGATTGCCGACCCGAAGACCAACCTGCCCAAACTGCGTTCGCGAGTGGGCATGGTGTTCCAGCACTTCGAGCTGTTCCCGCACCTGACCATCACCGAAAACCTGACCATCGCGCAGCGCAAGGTACTGGGCCGTAGCGAGGCAGAAGCCACCAAGAAGGGCCTGGCCCTGCTTGAGCGCGTAGGGCTCAGCGCCCATGCCAAGAAGCACCCTGGCCAACTCTCGGGTGGGCAGCAGCAGCGTGTGGCAATTGCCCGCGCCCTGGCGATGGACCCGATCGTCATGCTGTTCGACGAACCCACCTCTGCACTGGACCCGGAAATGGTCAGCGAGGTACTGGACGTGATGGTGCAACTGGCCCACGAAGGCATGACCATGATGTGCGTGACCCACGAGATGGGCTTTGCCCGCAAGGTCGCCAACCGGGTCATCTTCATGGACAAGGGCAGCATCATCGAAGACTGCACCAAGGAAGAGTTCTTTGGCGATCAAAGCGCCCGCGACCAACGCACCCAGCACTTCCTCAGCAAGATCCTGCAGCACTAAACCGGCCACAGCATCCGCTGCCACGGGACCCACCGGGCAGCGGATGCTGGTCGTGACAAGGCCACTGTGATGAAATGCGACCCCTCGCTACTTCGCCCTGCCAAGCCTGCCGTGAATTCCCGTCTGATCCGCCAACTGCTGTTACCGCCACTGATCATCCTGCTGATGGTCGGCTTAGGGCTGGCTGGCTACCTGATCAGCGAGAGCAACGGCATCCGCACCCTCAGCGAAAACGGCGAGCGCCAGCTGGAGCTGCACGCGCGCACGGTCGAAAGCGAAATCAGCAAATATACCTACCTGCCGAGCCTGCTGGAGCTGGAAGACAGCGTTTCGCACCTGCTCACCGACCCGGATGGCGGCTCACGCCAGACGGTCAACGAATACCTTGAGGGCCTGAACAGGCGCAGCCGCAGCCGCGCCATTTTCGTCCTCGATACCAATGGCCGGGTCCAGGCCACCAGCAACTGGCGCGACGCCGACTCGTTCCTCGGTGAAGACCTGTCGTTCCGCGCCTACTTCCAGACGGCCGTGCGCGGCGAGCCTGGGCGTTTCTACGGCATCGGCAGCACCACGGGCGAGGCCGGCTATTACCTGGCCCACGGGCTTGAAGAGCACGGCAAGATCATTGGCGTGGCAGTGATCAAGGTGCGCCTGGACACGCTGGAGGAGCGCTGGCAGCGTGCCCGCCTGGAGGCATTCGTCAGCGACGAGAACGGCATCATCATCCTCTCCAGTGACCCGGCCCGACGCCTGAAGTCGGTGCGCCCGCTGACCCCGCAGACCAAGGAGCGCCTGGCGCGCAGCCTGCAATATTACTGGTGGCCGCTCAACGAACTGCAGCCACTGGCCCGGGAAACCCTGGCCGATGGTGTGGAAAAGCTGACCTTCCCGGCCAACAGCGAAACCGCACAGGGCAAGCAGCACGAAGTCGCCTACCTGGCCCAGACCCGGCGCCTGGCCGATACACCCTGGCACTTCACCCTGCTGACCCCGCTGCAGGACCTGCGCCGCGAGTCCATGGTGCAGGGCATCCTGGTGGGCGTGGCCTTTGCCTTGCTGGCAATCCTCGGCATTGCCTGGAACGAGCGACGCAAGGTCATCGCCACCCGCCTGGCGGCCCGCGAAGCCCTTGAGGAAGCCAACAGCCAGCTGGAACGGCGCATTACCGAGCGCACGGCAGACCTGCGCGCCAGCAACGAACGCCTGAAAGGCCAGATTCGCGAGCGCCGGCATGCCGAGCAGACCTTGCGCCACGCCCAGGATGAGCTGGTGCAGGCCGGCAAGCTGGCCGCCATCGGGCAGATGTCCACCAGCATTGCCCATGAGCTGAACCAGCCTCTGGCCGCGCTGCGCACGTTGTCGGGCAACACCGTGCGCTTCCTCGAACGCGGGGCACTGGAAACCGCCAGCACCAACCTGCGCACCATGAACGACCTGATCGATCGCATGGGGCGCATCACCGCCAGCCTGCGCTCGTTCGCCCGGCGGGGTGACGACAGCGGCCAGGCCTCGCTGGCCAAGGCGGTGGAGGCCACCTTGCAGGTGCTGGCCAACCGTATCAGCGCCTGTCATTTGCAGTTGCACCACCAGTTCGAAGACCAGCAACTGGCCATCGACCAGACCCGCCTGGAGCAGATTCTGGTCAACCTGATCGGCAACGCCCTCGATGCCATGGCAGCGCAACCGTTGCCCCAGCTGTGGCTGGAAGGCGAGCTGCAGGGCGAGAAGTACCGCTTGCAGGTGCGCGACAACGGCCACGGCATCGACGCCGAGGCGCGCAAGCACCTGTTCGAACCCTTCTTCACCACCAAACCGGGCGAACATGGCCTGGGCCTGGGCCTGACCCTGTCGGCGAGCCTTGCCGCCGCCGCCAAGGGCAGCCTCAACGTCGAGCACCCCGCCACCGGCGGCACGGCCTTCGTCCTGGCCCTGCCCCTGGTCTCACCCCCTAGCGAATCGGCAGAGCACCCATGAACCAAGCGCCTCTTACCGTCCTGATTGTCGAAGACGACCCGCATGTGCTGCTCGGCTGCCAGCAGGCACTGGCCCTGGAGGACATCGCCTGCGAGGGTGTGGGCAGCGCCGAACAAGCGCTGGAACGCATCGGCGACGATTTCGCCGGCATCGTGGTCAGCGATATCCGCCTGCCGGGCATCGATGGCCTGGAGCTGCTCAACCGCCTCAAGGCCCGTGACCGCAGCCTGCCGGTGGTATTGATTACCGGTCACGGTGATATCGACATGGCGGTCGGCGCCATGCGCAATGGCGCGTACGACTTCATGGAAAAACCGTTCTCCCCAGAACGCCTGGTCGACGTGGTGCGCCGCGCCCTCGAACATCGCGGGCTGTCACGCGAGGTGGTGGCCCTGCGCCGCCAACTGGCCGAGCAGAGCAGCCTGGAGGGCCGCATCATCGGTCGTTCGCCGGCCATGGAACACTTGCGTGAACTGATTGCCAACGTCGCCGATACGTCGGCCAACGTGCTGATCGAAGGCGAGACCGGCACCGGCAAGGAACTGGTCGCCCGCTGCCTGCACGATTTCAGCCGGCGCCAGGGCCAGCCCTTTGTGGCGCTGAACTGTGGCGGCCTGCCAGAAAACCTCTTCGAGAGCGAGATTTTCGGCCACGAGGCCAACGCCTTCACTGGCGCTGGCAAACGCCGTATTGGCAAGATCGAACACGCCAACGGGGGCACGCTGTTCCTCGATGAAGTGGAAAGCATGCCGATCAACCTGCAGATCAAGCTGCTGCGTGTACTGCAGGAGCGCACCCTGGAGCGGCTGGGCTCGAACCAGAGCATCCCGGTGGACTGCCGGGTGATCGCCGCGACCAAGGCCGACCTCGATAGCATGGGCCAGAGCGGCCAGTTCCGCAGCGACCTGTACTACCGGCTGAACGTGGTAACCCTGGAGCTGCCCCCCCTACGGGAGCGCCGTGAAGACATCACGCAGTTGTTCGAGCACTTCCTCCAGCAGTCCGCACTGCGCTTCGACCGTGAAGCACCGGCGCTGGACAGCCAGATCCTGTCACGCCTGATGGCCCACGACTGGCCGGGCAATGTGCGCGAGTTGCGCAACGTGGCTGAACGCTATGCCCTTGGCCTGCCAGCGTTCAAGAAAGGCCCCAGCGGCGGCGCCAGCCAGGGCCTGGGCTTTGCCGAAGCGGTGGAGGCGTTCGAGCGCAACCTGCTCAGCGATGCCCTGCAGCGCACGGGCGGCAACCTGAGCCAGGCCAGCCAGGAGCTGGGCATGGCCAAGACCACGCTGTTCGACAAAGTGAAAAAGTACGGCCTCGGCTGACCTCAACCCAAACTGGAAAGACAACGTGGACCTGGTATTCAAAGCTGCCTTGGGCGCTGGCGTGGTGCTGCTGCTGGCGGTGCTGTCGAAGACGCGCAATTACTACATCGCCGGGCTGGTGCCACTGTTTCCCACCTTTGCCCTGATTGCGCACTACATCGTTGGCAAGGGGCGCAGCATTGCCGACTTGAAGACCACCATCCTGTTCGGCATGTGGTCGATCATTCCGTACTTCGTGTACCTGGCAACCCTGTATGTGCTGGTCGACCGCCTGCGCCTGGAGGCGTCGATGGCGCTGGCCACGGTAGCGTGGCTGATAGCCGCGACCGTGCTGGTAACCTTGTGGGTGCGGATGCACTGATCAAATGCGCGCTGGCTTCTTCGCGGGCTTGCCCGCTCCCACAGGATCTCCACAATGCCTGAGATTGGTGCGGTACCTGTGGGAGCGGGGAAGCCCGCGAAGAAGCCAGCGCGGCGTCAGAGCCCTGCGATGTGCGTGACCTCTTGCCTGTGCGCCTGCAAATAAGGCAACACGGCCCCCAGCAGCGGCGCCTTGAACGGCTCCTGAAAGCGGTGCGCCAGCCCCGGTATCAGCCGCAGCTGGCTGCCTTGAATGTGCGCCGCCAGGTGCACGCCGTGCATCACCGGCAACAACGGGTCGGCCGTGCCATGCACCACCAGGGTCGGCACACGAAGCTGGTTCAAAAGCTCGACCCGGCTTGGCTCCGCCAGTATTGCCATGATCTGACGCTTGGCCCCGTCGGGGTTGAACGCCCGGTCGTAGGCGACTGCCGCCTGGTGCAGCAACACAGCCCGGTCGTCCCGCACCTCGGGGCTGCCCAAGGCCGCCAGCAGGTCGGCCTGCTGCTCGATGGCCACCTCGCGGTTTGGCGCGCTGCGCCGGGCCAGCAACTGCACCAATGCCGGATCCGGCGCCGGCAGCCCCGCCGCCCCTGAACTGGACATGACCAAGGTCAGGCTGCGCACGCGCTCGGGTGCCATGGCCGCCAGATGCTGGGCGATCATGCCGCCCATGCTCACGCCCAGTACATGAAACTGGCGCACACCCAGCGCGTCCATCAGGTGCAAGCCGTCATCGGCCATATCCGTGAGCGTGTAGGGCGCCGCCACCGGCAGGCCCAATTTGTAGCGCAACAGCTCGACCGTCAGGTTGGCCGACGGTGGCAGCTGGTTCCAGCGTGACAGCCCGACATCGCGGTTGTCATAGCGGATCACCCGAAAGCCTTGGCGGCACAATGCCTCGACCACATCGTCCGGCCAATGGATCAGTTGCCCACCCAAGCCCATCACCAGCAACAAGGCCGGGTCCCGCTGCGCCCCGACGCTCTGGTACACCACGCTGACCGCGCCCAGCTCGGCACGCTGCACCGGCACATGGGCGTCACAACGCTGTTCGGCGAAACTCGCAGGTACGCTGAATAGGAAAAAAACAAAAAGCCAAAAAGCCCGCATGAGAGAAACACCAGAATGCAGATCCCCAGTAGAGCGCGAGTCTGATGAATTCTGTTCGAGCGCGCTGCCACAGTTCGGTGACAGTTTCATGACTCCCGCCAGGCGGTGCGGCCGAACGCCCAGTCGACAGCCGCAGCAACATGAGAGAAACTCAACTCATTCCCTGTTTCTTCAAACCTACACCCCGGAGTCAGCAGTGCTGGAGATCCGTCACCTGAAAACCCTTCATGCCCTGCGTGAAGCCGACAGCCTGGTGGAGGCCGCCGAGCGTCTGCACCTGACCCAGTCGGCGCTTTCGCACCAGTTCAAGGAACTGGAAGAACGCCTGGGCCTGCCGCTGTTCGTGCGCAAGACCAAGCCGATCCGTTTCACCAGTGCCGGGCTACGCCTGTTGCAACTGGCCGATGCCACCCTGCCCCTGCTGCGCGGCGCCGAGCGCGACATCGCGCGCCTGGCAGGCGGTACAGCCGGGCGCCTGCATATGGCCATCGAATGCCACAGCTGCTTCCAGTGGCTGATGCCAACCATCGACCAGTTCCGCGACGCCTGGCCGGAAGTGGAGCTGGACCTGGCCTCCGGCTTTGCCTTCGCCCCGTTGCCGGCCTTGGCCCGCGGCGACCTGGACCTGGTGGTGACCTCCGACCCGGTGGACCTGTCGGGCATCACGTACGTGCCGCTGTTCACCTACGAGGCAATGCTGGCAGTGGCCAACCAGCATGCGCTGGCCAGCAAGCCCTACATCGTGCCCCAAGACCTGCTTGACCAGACGCTGATCACCTACCCGGTGGAGCGCGACCGCCTGGACATCTTCACCCGCTTTCTGGAGCCGGCCGACATCGAACCGGCCGCCGTGCGCACCTCGGAGCTGACGGTGATGATGATGCAGCTGGTGGCCAGCGGCCGTGGGGTATGCGGCATGCCGCACTGGGCGCTGCACGAGTACAGCTCGCGCGGCTATGTGAAGGGCAAGCGCCTGGGCGAGAAAGGCCTGTTTGCCACCCTGTATGCCGCCGTGCGCACCGACATGCTCGATGCACCCTACATGCGCGATTTTTTGCTCACGGCCAAAGACACCTCCTTCGCCACACTCGATGGTGTCAGCGCGGTGCGTTGAGCAACTGGCGGTACAGCGGCAGGATCAGGTCGTGGGTCAGGGGTGCCAGTTGCATGACGGGCGCCTGATCTGCGGCCAGCCAGACCACCTCTTCGATTTCAGCCGCCGGCACCACGGCTGCGGCGCTGTCGACACGGAACAGTTCCGCTTGCACTTCGAAGCCTGGCTCATTGGCGGCCGGGGCACTGAACTGGCCCAGGTGCACAGCTTGGGCCGGGTCGATGTGCAGGCCCAGTTCCTCGTGCAACTCGCGCACCAGTGCCTGCACCGGCGTTTCACCGGCATCGATCTTGCCGCCTGGCTGCATGAAAGCTCCGGTGCCGCGCTTGCGCACCAGCAGGGTGCGGCCCTGGGGGTCGATCAGCAGGGCGGCAGCGATACGGATTATGTTCGGCATGGATCAGCTCACGTGAAGAAATCAAAGAAGATATCGCCTGCGTCTGGCCTATCGCCGGCAAGCCAGCTCCCACAGGTACCGTACATGTCTCAAGCTGGCGCGATACCTGTGGGAGCTGGCTTGCCGGCGATAGGGCCGGCGCGGGCAACATAGCATCCGCGACGAACGGCCCCTTGCCAACCCGCCGCATACCCTCCATAACCAACACATGAACCTGCCCGCCAAACACCACCCGGTGCTCGAGCTGTTTCACCTTGCCGTGCGCACCTGGTTTCGTCGCCATTTCGCCACGGTCACTGAAGCCCAGGCACAAGCCTGGCCGCTGATCCATGCCGGCCAGTCGATGCTGCTCGCCGCGCCGACTGGCTCGGGCAAAACCCTCAGTGCTTTCCTGGCGGTGCTTGACGAACTGTTCCGTGAAGGCCTGGAGCACCAAGGCGAACTGCCCGCGCAAACCCAGGTGATCTACGTTTCGCCGCTGAAGGCGTTGTCTAACGACATCCGCCTCAACTTGCAAGCCCCGCTCGAAGGCATCAGCCAGGCCCTCGCAGATCAAGGCCTGAAAGCGCCACGCATCACCACGGCCGTGCGCACGGGCGACACACCACAAAAGGAACGTGCCGCCATGCGCAAGCTGGCCCCGCACATTCTGGTGACAACCCCAGAATCGCTGTACGTGTTGATGGGCTCTGCTTCAGGCCGTGAAGGCCTGGGTAACGTGCACACGGTAATCGTCGACGAAATCCACGCACTGGCCGGCAACAAGCGTGGCGCCCACCTGGCACTGACCCTGGAACGCCTGCAAGCCTTGAGCAAACGGCCACTGCGACGTATCGGCCTGTCCGCCACACAACGCCCGGTCGAGCGGGTTGCACAGTTTCTGGCCGGTAGCGGGCGCCCCTGCGCCATCGTCGATGTAGGCCATGCGCGTCAACGCGACCTGGCCATCGAAGTGCCACCGGTGCCACTGGGCGCGGTGATGGCCAACGATGTCTGGGGCCTGGTCTACGACCGCTTGGCCACCCTGGCCCGCGAACACCGCACCACGCTGGTATTCGTCAACACCCGGCGTCTTGCCGAACGCATCACCCGTCACCTCAGCGACCGACTGGGCAAGGAGGCGGTAGCCGCGCACCATGGCAGCCTGTCCAAGGAGTTGCGCCTGGATGCAGAACAGCGGCTCAAGAGCGGCCATTTGCAGGTGCTGGTAGCCACCGCTTCGCTGGAGCTGGGCATTGATATCGGCGATATCGACCTGGTGTGCCAGATCGCCTCGCCCGGTTCAATTGCCGCCTTCCTGCAACGGGTTGGCCGCGCCGGCCACCAGGTTGACGGTGTGCCCAAGGGGCGCCTGTTCCCCACCTCACGCGATGACCTGATCGGATGCGTGGCCCTGCTGGACTGCGTGCGCCAAGGCGAACTGGACGAGCTGCACATACCCCGGGCACCGCTGGACGTGCTGGCCCAGCAGATCGTGGCCGAAGCCAGCAACCAGGACTGGCACGAACAAGCCCTGTTCGACTGCCTGCGCCAGGCCACGCCCTACGCCGAACTCGACCAGCGCCACTACCAGGCGCTGCTCACCATGCTCGCCGAGGGCTACAACGGCCGCCAGGGTATCCGCAGCGCCTATTTGCACCGCGATGCGGTCAGCGGCACGCTGCGCGGCCGTCGGGGCAGCCAACTGACGGCGCTGACCAGCGGCGGCACCATCCCTGACAACGCCGACTACACCGTGCTGCTAGAACCGCAGGCACTGAACATCGGCAGCGTCAATGAAGACTTTGCCGTAGAGAGCATTGCCGGCGATATCTTCCAGCTGGGCAACGCCTCATATCGCATCCTGCGCGTCGAGCCGGGCCGCGTACGGGTGGAAGATGCCCATGGCCTGCCGCCGACCATTCCGTTCTGGCTGGGTGAAGCGCCGGGGCGCAGTGATGAGCTGTCTGCCGCCGTGGCCAGGCTGCATGCACGCATCGACCAGCAACTGGCACAGGCTGACGGCGACACAGTCGAGGTACTGGCATGGTTGCAGGCTACCTTCGAACTGGGCGAAGACAGCGCCAGCCAGCTGCTCGACTACCTGGCCCGCACCCGCGAGGTGCTTGGCGCCCTGCCCTCGCAGGACACGCTGGTGATGGAGCGCTTTTTCGATGAGTCCGGCGGGACCCAGCTAATCATCCATTCGCCCTACGGCAGCCGCATCAACCGCGCGTGGGGCCTGGCCTTGCGCAAGCGCTTCTGCCGCACCTTCAATTTCGAGCTGCAGGCCGCCGCCAGCGAGGATGCCATCGTGCTGTCGCTGTCGACCAGCCACAGTTTCGCTCTGGACGAGGTATGGCATTACCTGAACAGCCGCAGCGCCGAGGCGGTCCTTGTGCAGGCCCTGCTGGATGCGCCGCTGTTTGGCGTACGCTGGCGCTGGAACGCCGGCGTTGCAATGGCCCTGCCGCGCTTCGTGGGCGGACGCAAGGTAGCGCCACAGATCCAGCGCATGAAAAGCGAGGACCTGGTGGCCGCCGTGTTCCCAGACCAGATCGCCTGCCTGGAGAACATCGCCGGCGAGCGGCAGATACCCGATCACCCGCTGGTCGAACAAACCCTCGACGACTGCCTGCATGAGGCGATGGACAGCGAAGGTTGGCTGGCCCTGTTGCGACGCATGGAAAGCGGGGCGGTACGCTTGCTGAGCCGCGACCTGCCCGCCCCTTCGCCACTGGCCTCGGCCATTCTCAATGCCCGGCCGTACGCTTTTCTGGACGATGCCCCGCTGGAAGAACGGCGCACCCAGGCAGTACTCAACCGACGCTGGAGCGAAGTGCACAGTGGCGACGACCTGGGCGCGCTGGACGCTGATGCCATCGCCGCCGTCGCGGCCGAAGCCTGGCCGCAGCCGGGCAATGCCGACGAAATGCACGAAGCGCTGATGGGGCTGGGCGCCATCAGCCAAGCGGAAGTGCAAGGCAATGCCAGCTGGGACCTGTTGCTCAGGCAGCTGGCCAAAAACGGTCGGGCCTTGCGCCTGGCGGGCGAAAAGCTGTGGTTGGCGCGTGAGCGGTTGGGCCTGTTGCAGAGGCTGTATCCGGAGGCTGTGCTGGAGCCTGCCTTGCAGGTACTGCCAGGCTTTGATCAGGCCATCGACCCGGACCTTGCCCTGAGTGAACTGTTACGTGCCCGCCTGAGTGGCCATGGCCCCAAGACCGCGGCACAGATAGCGGCACCGCTGGGCAAGCCGTTGCCAGCGATCGAGCAGGCGCTGGCCCGCCTGGAAGCCGAAGGCTATGTACTGCGCGGGCACTTCAGCCCTGGTGCAACCGACCTGCAATGGTGCGAACGCCATTTGCTGGCGCGCATTCACCGCTACACGGTCAAACGCCTGCGCCGCGAGATCGAACCGGTCAGCCTGCAGGACCTCATGCGCTTTCTGTTCGACTGGCAGCGCCTGGGACCTGACGAGCGCCTGCGTGGCCCGCAGGCGGTGGCCGAAGTGCTGGGCCAGTTGCAGGGGTTCCCCGGCGCCGCCGGGGCGTGGGAGGCGGAGCTGCTGCCTTCGCGCATCCTGGACTACAGCCCGAACTGGCTGGACGATGCCTGCCGCAGCGGGCAGTTTGCCTGGAGCCGGCTGGCGGCAACGGTGGCGAGCAGTACCCTGGCGAGTACCCCATTGGTGCTGCTGCCGCGCGACCAGCTGAACACATGGCGCAGCCTGGCGCCCGCCCCAACCGTAGATGCCCTTGGCCTGCGTGCGCAACGTGTGCACGAAGCGCTGAAAACCCAGGGGGCACTGTTCTTCGATGAACTGGCGCATGAGGCACATCTGCTGCCCAGCGAACTGGAAACTGCGCTGCAGGAGCTGGTGGGCTCGGGCCTGGTGGGCGCGGACAGTTTCACCGGCTTGCGCAGCCTGATCACACCTGCAGCCAAACGCAGCTCGCGCAACAGCCGTCGGGGCCACCCGCCGCTTTCCAGCAGCATGGCGCATGCCGGGCGCTGGGCACTGCTGCGCCGCAGCGATACGCCACCGGACCAAGACCAGCGCCTGGAGCACATCGCCCGTACCCTGCTGCGCCGCTATGGCGTTATCTGCTGGCGCATGCTGGAGCGCGAGAGTGATGTGCTGCCGCCCTGGCGTGAGCTGCTTCGCTGCTATCACCGGCTGGAGGCGCGCGGCGAGATCCGTGGCGGGCGCTTCATTGCCGGGCTGGCGGGCGAACAGTTCGCCTTGCCTGAGGCGGTGGGATTGCTGCGCCAAGTGCGCCGTCGCGAGCCGGATGGAGCGTTACTGGTAGTAAGTGCCAGTGACCCGCTGAACCTGATCGGCTCGTTGCTGCCCGGGGCGAAAGTGCCGGCGGTGAGTGGTAACCGCTTGTTGTATCGCGACGGAGTACCGGTGGCGGTACGGGTGGCCGGGCGTTACTCGTATCTGGTCGAGGCGCCCGCACAAGAGCAGGAAATCTGGCGGCAGAAACTGCTGCGTGACAAGCACTGAGCGTTATTGGCTTTACCGGCCCTATCGCCGGCAAGCCAGCTCCCACAGAGATGTCACTTCGCTTGAAGGTGGTGATGACCTGTAGGAGCTGGCTTGCCGGCGATAGGGCCGGTACAGCCAGTACATAACTTGGCGAGAATGATTTTCGCTACCCCGATTTTAATTTGCAGGGCCCTGCAACTTGGCTATGGTCGGGGTTTGCCCTCCAGGCCCTGAGCCTGACCGCGCCATCGCAAGGACCCTGTATGAGCCTGTCACTTCTCAGTCGCTACGCCTTCTTCGCCGCCTGTGTACTGTTCACCCTGGCGAGCTTGCCCTTCACCCACCACGAATGGTTGTGGCCGTTCACCCTGACCACTGGCATCCTCAGCCTGATCGGCCTGTTCGACCTGCTGCAGCAGCGCCATGCCGTACGCCGCAACTACCCGATCCTGGGCAACATCCGCTATCTGGTCGAGGCCATCCGCCCCGAGATTCGCCAGTACCTGCTGGAATCCGACAGCGACGCCCTGCCGTTTTCCCGCGCCCAGCGCTCACTGGTGTATGCGCGGGCCAAGAACGAAGCCTCGGACAAACCGTTCGGCACGCTGATCGACGTTTACGAGTCCGGCTTCGAGTTCATTGGCCACTCCATGCGCCCGGCGCCGCTGGCCGACCCGAACAGCTTCCGCGTCATCGTCGGCGGGCCGCAGTGCAGCCAGCCGTACTCGGCATCGATCTTCAACATTTCGGCCATGAGCTTCGGCTCGCTCAGCGCCAATGCCATCCGCGCCCTCAACCAGGGCGCCAAGCTGGGCAACTTCCACCATGACACCGGCGAAGGCAGTATCAGCCCCTATCACCGCGAGCATGGTGGCGACCTGGTCTGGGAACTGGGCAGCGGCTACTTCGGTTGCCGAACACCGGACGGGCGCTTCGACCCCGAACGCTTCGCCGCCCAGGCGCGAAGCCCGCAGGTGCGCATGATCGAAATCAAGATGAGCCAAGGCGCCAAGCCCGGCCACGGCGGCATCTTGCCCAAACACAAGGTCACCCAGGAAATCGCCGAGACCCGCGGCGTACTGATGGGCGAAGACTGCATTTCGCCGTCACGCCACAGCGCTTTCTCCACGCCGATCGAGATGATGCAGTTCATCGCCCAGCTGCGTGAGCTGTCCGGCGGCAAACCGGTCGGTTTCAAATTCTGCCTGGGCCACCCGTGGGAGTTCATGGGCATCGCCAAGGCCATGCTGGAAACCGGCATCCTGCCCGACTTCATCGTCGTCGATGGCAAGGAAGGCGGTACCGGCGCGGCACCGGTGGAGTTCACCGACCATATCGGTGTCCCCCTGCGCGAAGGCCTGTTGTTCGTGCACAACACGCTGGTGGGCCTGAACCTGCGCGACAAGATCAAGCTAGGGGCCAGCGGCAAGATCGTCAGCGCCTTCGACATCGCCAGCGTGCTGGCCATTGGTGCCGACTGGGCCAACTCGGCGCGCGGCTTCATGTTCGCCATTGGCTGCATTCAGTCGCAGAGCTGCCACACCAACAAGTGCCCGACCGGCGTGGCCACGCAAGACCCGCTACGCCAACGCGCCCTGGTAGTGCCGGACAAGGCCCAACGGGTGCTGAACTTCCACCACAACACCTTGCGTGCCCTGGCCGAAATGCTCGCGGCGGCGGGCCTGGAGCACCCGGCACAACTGGAAGCCAAGCATCTGGTGCGGCGCGTCTCGGCCACCGAGATCAAGCTGTTCTCGCAGATGCATGTGTTTCTGAAGCCGGGTGAGTTGCTGACCGGCGAGGTGAATGGGCAGTTCTATTCGCGCATGTGGCAACTGGCCCGGGCCGACAGCTTTGAGCCGCACAGCGAAGTGGCGGCCTGATAGACCCCTGGGGCTGCTGCGCAGCCCGATCGCGACACAAGGCCGCGCCTACAGGAATACGCGATCTCCTGTAGGAGCGGCCTTGCGTCGCGATGGGCCGCAAAGCGGCCCCGGCTATTTCAGATCAGGAAGCGGTACTGGCCACACCTTGCACGTCTTTCGGCGCCAGGCGCAACGCGTAGTACAGCACCGTCAGCAGCACCAGGAACGCCGGGCCAATGTACAGGGCCACACGGGTATCCTCGAAGTACGCCATCAAGCCAACCACCAGCACCAGGAAGCCCAGCGCCAGGTAGGAACTCAGCGGCCACAGCCACATGCGGTACTTCAGCGCCTTGCGCTCAGCGGTGGAAAGGCCGGCACGGAACTTGAGCTGCGCCAGCAGGATCATCACCCAGGTCCAGATCGCACCGAAGGTGGCAATCGAGGTTACCCAGACAAATACCTTTTCCGGCACCAGGTAGTTGGCCAGCACGCCCAGCAGCAGCGCGCCAATCGACAGCAGCAGCGCATTCCGCGGTACGCCGTTTTTCGAGGTGCGGGCGAAGGCCGCCGGGGCTTGGCCGTTTTGTGCCAGGCTGTAGAGCATCCGCCCGGTGCTGAAAATGCCGCCGTTGCACGACGACAGCGCCGCGGTGATGACCACGAAGTTGATGATGCCGGCGGCGGTCTTGATGCCCAGGCGCTCGAAGGTCATGACGAACGGGCTGCCCTGGCTGCCGATTTCGTTCCACGGGTAGATCGACAGGATCACGAACAACGCGCCGACGTAGAACAGCAAGATGCGCCAGAACACCGAGCCAATGGCCTGCGGGATGGTCTTTTGCGGGTTGCGTGCTTCGCCGGCGGTCAAGCCGATCATTTCCACGCCCAGGTAGGCGAACATCACCATTTGCAGCGACATCAGCACGCCGGTCACGCCATTTGGCATGAAACCGCCGTTGCTCCACAGGTTGGAGACACCCACAGCCACACCGTCATTGCCAAAGCCGAAGGCGATGACGCCGATGCCGCCAAGGACCATGGCGATGATGGTGACGATCTTGATCAGGGCAAACCAGAACTCGAACTCACCAAAGGCCTTCACCGCCACCAGGTTGACCGCGCCCATGCTGCCCAAGGCCGCCAGGGCCCAGATCCAGCGAGGGACGTCGGGGAACCAGATGCCCATGTAAATGGCCACTGCGGTAATTTCGGCGACACAGGTCACCAGCCACAGGAACCAGTAGTTCCAGCCAGTGAGAAAGCCCGCTAGCGGGCCGAGGTAGTCTTGGGCGTAGCGGCTGAACGACCCGGCGACCGGGTTATGCACGGCCATTTCGCCAAGGGCGCGCATGATCACCAGGATGGCCAGGCCACCGATGATGTAGGACAGCATGATGGCAGGGCCGGCCATTTCGATGGCTTTGGCCGAACCGAGGAAAAGACCGACGCCGATACAGGCGCCCAGCGCCATCAGGCGGATGTGCCGTTCGCCCAGTTCACGCTTGAGCGGGCCGCCTTCATTGGCCTGGCCATGGGCAGAGTGGTTGCCGACTGGCATAGCAATACAACCTCATTTTGTTATTGGATTTGACCTTCGTGCAGCACCGGCCATGCCGATAGGCGTGACGTAGGCTTGCCAGGCTGGCCTCGTGGGCCGGCCCGTGTGCCGGGGTAGAGCGCCCGGCAGGGCGAAGGGGCCGAGCAGTATAGGAAGACCGTTGCAGGGATTTTCGCTGTATATACAGGAATAATCAGCAAGTTTTCTGGCGGGCGCAGCGGCCCTGAAAGCTGCCCCGGCACCATACCAACACCGCCGTATCAAGAAACCCACACCAAAGCCGCATAGCCCTACACCGCTCTTCTCCACCTCCTACAAAATTTTCACCTCACCCGCTCAACGTCTAAGCTTCAGACAAGCAAGACGAAAATACCTGGCCGGATTGAAGACTATGGGCGCACTGTGGCAATCGGAACCAAGCAGAACGGAAGCACCCGAGATACCTCCGGCCGAGACGCCACAACCAAAGTCCCCCCGTCAGCGTCGGCTATGGTGGCGGCTGATCATCCTCATCCTGCTGGTGGCGCTGGTGGCCATCGGTTTCGCGGCGTATGACGAATTCCGCACCTCAGAGCTGCAATCGCGCGAGTTCAGCAAACTGGCCGGTACGCTGACCTACTCGCTGGAGCCCGGCCCTAGTGATGCAATCATCTACCCCGGTGAGGGGCCGTTCGACAGGCGCCTGGGCTACAGTGCCCTGGGCGAATTCCTGCCACGCCTGCTCAAGCGGGACTACCTCATCACTGAGCAGGTAAAGTTCTCACCCGCGCTGATGAACTACGTCGAACATGGGCTGTTCGCACCCTATATCGAGAAGATTCAGGCCGGCCTGTCGATCACCGACTGCCGCGGCGATACGTTGTACCAGTACAACTACCCGCAGCACCTGTACCCGGACTTTGCCGCGATCCCGCCGGTGATGGTCAACAGCCTGCTGTTCATCGAGAACCGCGACCTGCTCGATACCCAGGACCCGCGCAACAACCCGGCCGTGGACTGGCCACGCTTCGCCAAGGCCGCCTACAGCCAGGTGGCCAAGTACCTGGCCTTGCCCGGCCAGTCCGCGGGCGGCAGTACCTTGGCCACGCAGCTGGAGAAGTACCGCCACTCGCCGGACGGCCTGACCGTGTCGGGTGCCGAGAAAATTCGCCAGATGATTTCTGCCAGCGTGCGTGCCTACCAGGGCGGCCCGGATACCACCGAAGCACGCCAGCGCATCGTGCGCGACTACCTCAACAGTGTGCCGCTGTCGGCCGTGCCCGGGCACGGCGAAGTGCACGGCATGGCCGAAGGCTTGCGGGTGTGGTACGGCGCCGACTTCGACCAGGTCAACCAGGCCCTGAATTCCACTGCCAGTGACGCCGAAAGCATGGCTACACGCGGCCTTGCCCTGCGCCAGGTGCTGTCGCTGATGATTGCCCAGCGCCGCCCGTCCCACTACCTGTCCAAGGGCCGGGTCGAGTTGGCCGAACTCACCGATTCGCACATCCGCGTGCTTGCCGCCAACCATGTGATCGAGCAGCCGTTGGCCGAAGCCGCGCTGGCCAGCAAGGCGGTCTACCGCGACTGGGTAGCGCAGCCAACCATCGTGCCGATCGTTACCAACAAGGGCATCAGCCTGGCGCGCAACCGTCTGGCAGCCATGCTCAACCGCCCGCTGTACGACCTCGACCGCCTTGATGTGTCGGCCACCAGTACCCTGCAGGCCGACCTGCAGCTGCAAGTCAGCCAATACCTGAAAAACCTTGCCGACCCGGAGTTTGCCGCGCAGATGGGGCTGATCGGCGAGCGCCTGCTCACCACCAAGACCACCGACCAGGTCAGCTACAGCTTCACCCTGTTTGAGCGCACCGCCGACGGCTCCAGGGTACGGGTGCAGACTGACAGCACCAACCAGCCCTTCGACATCAACGAAGGCAGCAAGCTGGAACTGGGCTCCACCGCCAAGTTGCGGGTGCTGACCACCTACCTGGAAATCATCGCCGAACTGCACGACAAGTACGCCGGCAAGCCCGCTGCCGAGCTGAAGAAGGTGGATGTCGCCGAACTCGACCGCATCACCCAGTGGTCACTGGAATGGCTGGCGCAGAACAGCAAGAACCAGAGCCTGGACGCCATGCTCGACGCCGCGCTGGAGCGCAAATACTCCGCCAATACCGGTGAAGCCTTTTTCACCGGCGGCGGCATGCACGTGTTCAACAACTTCCGCAAGGAAGACAACAGCCGCAACCCGACGCTCAAGGATGCGCTGCGGGAATCGATCAACCTGCCGTTCATCCGCCTGATGCGCGACCTGGTGCGCTACGTGACCTACCAGCAGCCGTACAACCGCGTGCCGCTGCTCAAGGACGACGCCGACCCTCGCCGCCAGGAATACCTGGCCCGCTTCGCCGACAAGGAAGGCACCAACTACCTGATGCGCTTCTGGAAGAAATACCAGCGCAAAACCTCGCAACAGCGCCTGGACAACTTTCTGGACAGCATGCGCGTGACCCCGCAGCGTCTGGCGGCGGTGCACCGCTACCTGTTCCCCGAAGCAGGCCAGGAAACCTTCAATGCCTTCGTACGTGCCCACATCAAGGGCGACAAAGCTGCCTTGGGCAAGCTGACTGACGGCCGCCTGTCAGAGATGTATGACGCCTATGGCCCGGGCAAATACGACCTGCCCGACCAGGGCTACATTGCCAAGGTCCACCCGCTGGACCTTTGGCTGCTTGGCTATCTGCTGAAAAACCCAAGCTCGACCTTGACCGAAATGGTCAACGCCAGCCGCTTCGAACGCCAGGAGGTGTACAGCTGGCTGTTCAAGAGCCGCCATCAAGGGGCCCGCGACAGCCGCATCCGCACCATGGTCGAGATCGAAGCCTTCCTCGACATCCACCAGCGCTGGAAACGCGTGGGCTATCCATTCGACCACCTGGTGCCCTCGCTAGCCACCGCCATCGGCAGTTCCGGCGACCGCCCTGCCGCCCTCTCCGAACTGGTCGGCATTATCCAGAACGACGGCATACGCCTGCCTACCTTACGCATCGACACCCTGCACTTTGCAGCCAACACACCTTATGAGACCAAGTTGATCACCGACCCGGACCGGGGCGTGCGGATTCTGCCGGTGGAAGTGGCACGCGCACTCAAAGGCGCCATGTCGCAGGTGGTCGATGCAGGCACTGCGCGGCGTATTTCCGGCAGCTTCAAGCTGCAGGACGGCACGCCACTGGTGATGGGGGGCAAGACCGGTACCGGTGACAACCGCATCGAAAGCTTCGGCGCCGGCGGTCGGCTGATCGGCTCGCGCTCGCTGAACCGTACCGCCACCTTCGTGTTCTTCCTGGGCGACAACCACTTCGGCACCCTCACTGCCTTCGTGCCGGGGCGCTCGGCAGAAGCGTTCAAATTCACCTCGGCGCTGCCGGTGCAGGTGCTCAAGGGCATGGCTCCGATCCTCATGCCATACCTGCAGCCGGGCAATCCTAATGAATGCAAACCGCCGCAGGTTGCGCTGCATACACCACCCGCAGCGGGGAATGCATCGAATAACTAGATGATAATCATCTGCAATAAGGGGCTTGTCTTTAGATATATCTTGAGTAATATCTTACGATATATCGCAAACGACGGAGCCCTGTCCCCATGCGCGAACACACCCCCCATGATCCCTTCGAGCGGCGCCCCGGCCGCGGCGAGCGCGGCCCACGCGTGTTCGCCCCCGGTGACCTCAAGCTGCTGATGCTGGACCTGCTCGCCGAGCAGCCCGGCCACGGCTACGACCTGATCCGCCAGATCGAAAACCTGTTCGACGGCAGCTACAGCCCAAGCCCTGGGGTGATCTACCCCACGCTCAATTTTCTTGAAGAGGCCGAGCTGATCAGCGGCCAGGTGCAGGGCAGCAAACGCCTCTATGCCATCACCGATGCCGGGCGCAGCGCCCTGGCCGAGCAGGCTGTCGCCCTGGACGGCGTGCGCATGCGCATCGAAGTCAGCAAACGCGCCCTGCGCGGCCACGACCGCCCCCCAGAGATCCATGAAGCGGTCGGCAACCTGCGCCACGCACTGCACATGCACAGCGGTCGCTGGACACCGGAAGAAATCCAACGGGTCCGCGACTTGCTCAACCATACCGCCAAGGCCATCGCCTCCGGGCCGGCCGAACCTGTCTGGGAGACTTCCCATGAGTGACACCATCCACCGCGTCAACCACGAGATCCGCCAACGCCGTCTGCAGGTACTGCGGGTCACCGAGCTGACCCCACGCATGCGCCGCATCACCCTCGGCGGTGCCGAACTGCAAGGTTTCACCAGCGTTGGCAGTGACGACCATATCAAGCTGCTGTTCGGCGAAACACCGGAGCAACAGCAGGCTATCGAGGCCCGTAATATGGGCCGGGACGGTGGCGCACGGCCCACCATGCGCGAGTACACGCCGCGGCGCATCGACCTGGCGGCCAATGAACTGGACATCGACTTCGTGCTGCACGGTGACGGCCCGGCCTCCACCTGGGCCGCCCAGGCCACACCGGGGCAAACCCTGGACATCGCCGGGCCACGGGCATCGATGGTGGTGCCGGATATGTTCGACAGCTACCTGCTGATCGGTGACGAAACCGCCATTCCGGCGATTGGCCGCCGGCTGGACGAACTGCCGGCTGGCCGCCAGGTGCTGGCGGTGATCCAGATCGAAGACGAGCAGGAGCGCCAGCCGTTGCCGAGCAGGGCACAGGTCGAAGTCATCTGGGTGCGCCGCCAGGAGGAAGATTTGCTGGCATTGGTGAAGAACCTGACCTTGCCGCAAGGCCGGTTGTATGGCTGGGTGGCGCTGGAAAAAGCCCTGACCCGCCAGGCCAAGGCACTGCTGCTGGAGAAAGGCGTGCCTGAGGATGCGCTGAAGGCTGCGGCCTACTGGCGTGCTGACGGGACTGCGGACGACGAGTGATCTTGGTTACATGCACTGGCCCTATCGCCGGCAAGCCAGCTCCTACAGTTATTGCACAGCCCTTGAAGGCTGTGGGGTACCTGTAGGAGCTGGCTTGCCGGCGATAGGGCCAGTGCAGGCTAAGCAGATCTGTTCAACCCACGCCACTTATCCAGCCCAAGCAGCACCAACCCAATCCCCCAGAACCCCGCCAGCACCCCCAGCGCATTGAGCATCACCTGCCCATACCCCAGGCTCGCCACATCGATGAACGGGTAGGCATACACCCCAATGTCGCTCCCCCGCCACAGCGCATAGGCGAAATACACCGCCGGGTACATCGCCCACACCGCCAAGTGCCATAGCCGCAGGCTGCCCTTGGGCACCTCGCACCACCAGTACAAGGCATACAGCAAAGGCATCACGTCGTGTAGCAACTCGTCCGCCAGCCACTGCCAACCCTGCGGTTGCCACAAGTGGCGCAGCAACACGCTGTAGGCCAGCGCCACCAGCACGATGCTGGCGGCCACTGCCGTACTCACCGACGGCGACAGGAAAAAACGCCTGGCTCGGCCTTCGCGACCGAACGCCGCATAGCTGAGTACCGTCGCCACCAAGGTATTGGTCAGCACGGTGAAGTAGCCGAACACATTGATCAGGCCGCCAATCAGGCTGGCCTGTTCCTGCCAGCGTGCCAGCAGCACCAGGTAAACCTGCACAGTCAGGCCGAACCAGCCCAGTACGGCGATGCCGGTCAGCCAGGGGCGCGGCGGCATATCAGGCCTGGCGCTGCAGCTTCACGTACAGCTGCTCGACCTTTTCCCGCGCCCACGGCGTCTTGCGCAAAAAGGCCAGGCTCGACTTGATGCTGGGGTTGCTCTTGAAGCAACGCACATCGATGCGCTCGGCCAGGCCCTGCCATTGGTAGTGCGCCACCAGCTCGGTGAGGATCTGTTCAAGGGTCTTGCCGTGCAGCGCGTTGTGTTGGGCCGTGCTCATGCTGTGCTCCGTGGGAAAGATGCGCACATTACACGAGTGTAGCGATGGGTGGGATCAGTCGAGGCGCCAGAAAAAATGCTGGCCAGGGGCAAAACCTCTATGCTGAAATAGTTATGTTATGTTGTAACATTACAAAAGCATCTGCCAAGGAACGCCCCAACCCCATGTTGTACACACCGCTTCGCCTCTCCCCCCTTGCCGTCGCGCTCTGGCTGGCTGCATCGCCCAGCCAGGCCGTGGAACTCGAACCTCAGGTGATTACTGCCAATCCGCTGGGCAACCGCCAGCTGGCCGCCCCCACCACCGTGCTCGAAGGCGACAACCTGCTGCATCAACAGCACGGCAGCCTCGGTGAAACCCTGAACAAACAGCCGGGTGTCGCCTCTACCTGGTTCGGCCCTGGGGCCAGCCGCCCGGTGATCCGAGGCCTGGACGGCGACCGCATTCGCATCCTGCGCAATGGCGTCGGCGCCCTGGACGCCTCATCGCTGTCCTATGACCACGCCGTGCCGCTGGACCCGGTCACCGTCGACCGCGTCGAGATCGTCCGTGGCCCGGCCGCCCTGCTCTACGGCGGCAACGCCATCGGTGGCGTGGTCAACACCTTCGACAACCGCATTCCGGATGCACCGATCGAAGGCATCCACGGTGCCGGCGAACTGCGCTACGGTGGCGCCGACACCACGCGCAGCAGCGCCGGCAAGCTGGAGGCGGGCAACGGTGCCTTCGCCCTGCACCTCGATGCCAACAGCCGCCAGTTCAACGACCTGCGCATCCCCGGCTACGCCCGCAGCGCCAAGGTACGTGACGCCGATGAGCCCGGCAGCAAACACCGCCTGGAAAACAGCGACGGCCGTCAGGACGGCGGTGCAGTCGGTGGTGCCTATCACTGGGATCACGGGTACGCCGGCCTCTCGTACAGCGGCTACGACAGCAATTACGGCTCGGTGGCCGAACCCGGTGTGCGCCTGGACATGAAACAGGACCACTACGCCTTTGCCTCCGAGCTGCGCGACCTGGACGGCCCGTTCAGCTCGGTCAAGGTCGATGCTGGCTATACAGATTACGAACACAGCGAGATCGAAGAAGGCGAGGTGCACACCACCTTCAAGAACAAGGGCTACGAAGCACGTATCGAAGCCCGCCACCAGCCGCTCGGCCCGCTAGAGGGGGTGATCGGTGCCCAGGTCAGCCGCAACGAATTCTCTGCCCTGGGCGAGGAAGCCTTTGTCCCACACACCAATACCGACAGCCTGGCGCTGTTCATGCTGGAGCAATGGCAGGCCACAGAGCGGCTGAACCTGAGCCTGGGCGCACGCCTGGAACACACCCGGGTAGACCCGGACGCCAAAGGCAACGAAAACTTCGTCGATGCCGACAGCGCCAGCAGCTTCAACGCCTTCAGCCTGTCCTCCGGTGCGGTGTACCAGCTCGACCCGATCTGGTCGCTGGCCGCCAACCTCGGCTACACCGAGCGTGCCCCGACCTTCTACGAGCTGTATGCCAATGGCGCGCATGTGGCCACCGGCGCCTTTGAAGTCGGTGACGCCAGCCTGAACAAGGAAAAGGCTATTTCCGCCGACCTGGCGCTGCGCTTCGACAATGGCACCCACAAAGGCAGTGTCGGGGTGTTCTACAGCCACTTCCGCAACTACATCGGGCTGATCGGCACCGGCAACCTGCGCGAGGGCGGGCATGACCACGACCATGGCGAGGATGACCACGACCACGATCATGACCATGACGGTTTCCCGGAATACCAGTACCAGGGCGTGCGGGCGCGCTTTTACGGCATCGAGGCCCAGGACCGCTGGCAGCTGGTCGAGAACCGTTACGGCAGCTTCGCGCTGGAACTGTCCGGTGACTACACCCGGGCCAAGAACCTCGACAGTGGCGAACCTTTGCCACGCATCGCCCCGCTGCGCTTGAACAGCGGCCTGGTGTGGGAACTGGACCGCTGGCAGGCGCGGGTAGATGTGCAACATGCGGCATCGCAGCACCGCAAGCCGGCCAACGAAACCAGCACCGATGGCTACACCACGCTGGGGGCTAGCGTTGGTTACCGCTTCGACATTGGCCAGAGCCAGTGGCTGGCATTTGTGCGCGGCGAAAACCTCACCGACCAGACCGTGCGTTATGCCAGCTCGATTCTGCGCGATATCGCACCGGCACCGGGGCGCAGTGTGGAAGTGGGGTTGCGTACCACCTTCTGAAATCGCGGGGGCGCTTTGCGCCCCAATCGCCGGCAAGCTAGCTCCCACAGGTATTGCACCGTCCTCAGGCAAGCGTAACTCCTGTGGGAGCTGGCTTGCCGGCGATTGGCTGCTAAGCAGCCCCTCCAGGCCATTGTTACCCACTGAACAACAATCAACTGCGACAATTTGTCTTTTTTTCTTACAACTTCCGCTATATCCTCCCCGCCTGAAGCTGAATCGCTTCACTGAAACCATCTTGTCGCCATATCCATTGAAGGGCATGCCCTTCGGTGCGCTTGCCGTTTTTTCAATAATCAAAAGATAGCGCTATCTCATGCTCCAACTGCCCAAAACCTGTTACATCGGCCTTACCCTCAGTGCCTTGGCGATGCCCGTCAGCGCCAGCGAAATGTTCGCCAGCGACGCCCCATGGATGCTCGGCGACTGGGGCGGCACGCGCAGCGAATTGCTGGAAAAAGGCTACGACTTCACCCTCGGCTACACCGGGGAGATGGGCAGCAACCTGCACGGTGGCTACGACCACGACCGTACCGCGCGCTACAGCGACCAGTTCACCTTTGGCAGCCACCTGGACCTGGACAAGATCCTCGGCTGGCAGGACGCCGAATTCCAGCTGACCATCACCGAGCGCCACGGCGACAACATCAGCAACGACCGCATCAACGACCCCCGCGTCGGCGGGTTCACCTCGGCCCAGGAAGTCTGGGGCCGTGGCGAAACCTGGCGGCTGACGCAGATGTGGATCAAGCAGAAATACTTTGATGGTGCGCTGGACGTGAAATTCGGCCGCTTCGGCGAAGGCGAGGACTTCAACAGCTTCCCTTGCGACTTCCAGAACCTGGCCTTCTGCGGCTCGCAGGTGGGCAACTGGGTGGGTGGCATCTGGTACAACTGGCCGGTCAGCCAGTGGGCCCTGCGCGTGCGCTACAACCTCAGCGACACGCTCTACACCCAGGTCGGCGTGTTCGAGCAGAACCCCTCCAACCTCGAATCCGGTAACGGCTTCAAGCTCAGCGGCAGCGGCACCCAGGGCGCGGTAATACCGGTCGAACTGGTATGGACCCCACGTATCCAAGGCCTTAAAGGGGAATATCGCGCCGGCTACTACTACAGTAATGCCAAGGCACAGGATGTTCTCAAGGACAGCAACGGCCAGCCGGCCGCCCTCAGCGGCGCCGCCTACCGCAGCAGTTCGAGCAAGCACGGCATGTGGCTCGGCGCCCAGCAGCAGGTAACCTCGCTGGCCTCCGACCAGTCGCGTGGCCTGAGCCTGTTCGCCAACGCCACAGTGCATGACAAGAAGACCAATGCCATCGACAACTATGTGCAGGCAGGACTGGTATACAAAGGGCCTTTCGACGCCCGCGCCAAGGACGACATCGGTTTCGCCCTGGCACGCGTGCACGTCAACCCTGCCTACCGCAAGAACGCCCGCCTGGCCAACCAGGCCGCCGGCCTCCACGACTACGACAACCCCGGTTTCCTGCCCGTGCAGGACACCGAGTACAGCGCCGAGCTGTACTACGGCATCCATTTGGCCGACTGGCTCACGGTACGCCCCAACCTGCAGTACATCCGCCACCCGGGCGGGGTGTCGCAGGTCGATGGCGCGCTGGTCGGCGGCTTGAAGATCCAGAGCAGTTTCTAACCCCCTTTTTGACCTGACGGAGAACCTACGATGAGCACTGAAGGTGCCAACCAAGGAAGCCGCTGGCTACCTCGCCTGATCGGCGCGCTGCTGTTGCTGATGGGCCTGGCCCTGCTGGCCGGTGGTATCAAGCTGAGCCAGCTGGGCGGATCGCTGTACTACCTGATCGCCGGTATCGGCTTTGCCCTTTCGGGCATCCTGCTGCTGGCCCAGCGCCGCATTGGCCTAGGCCTGTACGGCCTCGTGCTGCTCGGCAGCACCGTATGGGCCCTGCTTGAAGTGGGCCTGGACTGGTGGCAACTGGTGCCACGCCTGGCCATCTGGTTTGCCATCGGCGTGGTGCTGCTGCTGCCGTGGGCACGTCGCCCGTTGATCGGCCCGGCCAGCAAGGCCAACACTGCACTGCTGGGCGTTGCCGTGGTTGCTTCGGGCGCATGTGCCCTGGGCAGCCAGTTCACCCACCCCGGCGAAGTGTTCGGCGAGCTGGGCCGCGAAAGCAGCGAAATGGCCAGCGCCGCCCCGGCCATGCCCGATGGCGAGTGGCAGGCCTACGGCCGCACCGAGCATGGCGACCGCTATTCGCCGCTGCGCCAGATCACCCCGCAGAATGCCTATCGCCTGGAAGAAGCCTGGCGCATTCAAACGGGTGACCTGCCGACCGAAAACGACCCGGTGGAGCTGACCAACCAGAACACCCCGCTGAAGGTCAACGGCATGCTCTACGCCTGTACCGCACACAGCCGCCTGCTGGCCCTGGACCCGGACACCGGCGCGGAAATCTGGCGCTACGACCCTCAGGTCAAAAGCCCGACCGGCACCTTCAAGGGCTTTGCCCACATGACCTGTCGCGGCGTTTCGTACTATGACGAAAACCGCTACGTCAGCCGCGACGGCAGCCCGGCACCGAAAATTACCGACGCTGGCCAGGCCGTGGCCCAGGCCTGCCCGCGCCGCCTGTACCTGCCTACCGCAGATGCTCGCCTGATCGCCATCAACGCCGACAACGGCAAGGTGTGCGAAGGCTTCGCCAACCAGGGCGTGATTGACCTCACCACCGGCATCGGCCCGTTCACTGCCGGCGGCTACTACTCCACCTCGCCCGCCGCTATCACCCGTGACCTGGTGATCATTGGTGGCCACGTCACCGACAACGAGTCGACCAACGAGCCGTCGGGCGTGATCCGCGCCTACGACGTGCACGACGGCCACCTGGTGTGGAACTGGGACAGCAACAACCCGGACGACACCAAGCCATTGGCCGCCGGCAAGATGTACAGCCGCAACTCAGCCAACATGTGGTCGATTGCCAGCGTCGACGAAGACCTGGGCATGATCTACCTGCCGTTGGGCAACCAGACCCCTGACCAGTGGGGCGCCGACCGCACCCCCGGTGCCGAGAAGTACAGTGCCGGCGTGGTCGCCCTTGACCTGGCCACCGGCAAGGTCCGCTGGAACTACCAGTTTACCCACCACGACCTGTGGGACATGGACGTGGGCAGCCAGCCGACCCTGGTCCACCTGAAGACTGACGATGGCGTGAAGCCTGCGGTCATCGTGCCAACCAAGCAAGGCAGCCTGTACGTGCTCGACCGCCGCGACGGTACGCCGATCGTGCCGATCCGCGAAATCCCCACCCCGCAAGGCGCAGTGAAGGGCGACCACACCTCGCCGACCCAGGCCCGCTCCGACCTCAACCTGCTCGGCCCTGAGCTGACCGAACAGGCCATGTGGGGCGCTACGCCGTTCGACCAGATGCTGTGCCGCATCCAGTTCCGCGAACTGCGCTACGAAGGCCAGTACACCCCGCCATCCGAGCAAGGTTCGCTGATCTACCCGGGTAACGTGGGTGTATTCAACTGGGGCAGCGTGTCCATCGACCCCGTGCGCCAACTGCTGTTCACCTCGCCCAACTACATGGCCTTCGTGTCGAAGATGGTCCCGCGCGAGCAGGTAGCCGAAGGCAGCAAGCGCGAAAGCGAGACCAGCGGCGTGCAGCCCAATACCGGTGCACCGTACGCGGTCACCATGCACCCATTCATGTCGCCTCTGGGTGTACCGTGCCAGGCCCCGGCCTGGGGCTATGTCGCCGCCATCGACCTGTTCACCAACAAGGTGGTGTGGAAACACAAGAACGGCACCACCCGCGACAGCACCCCGGTACCGATCGGCCTGCCGGTTGGCGTGCCGAGCATGGGCGGTTCGATCGTGACCGCCGGTGGCGTCGGCTTCCTCAGCGGCACCCTGGACCAGTACCTGCGCGCCTATGACGTGAACAACGGCAAGGAACTGTGGAGTGCTCGCTTGCCAGCGGGTGGCCAGGCCACGCCGATGACCTACACCGGCAAGGATGGCAAGCAGTATGTGCTGGTGACTGCTGGCGGCCATGGCTCGCTGGGCACCAAGATGGGCGATTACATCATCGCTTACAAATTGGCTGAGTAAGTTACTGACTTAAGTATCGAGCCCTGCTTGCGGGGCTCATTCCCCTGTACCGGCCTCATCGCCGGCAAGCCAGCTCCCACAGATATTCCACAGCCCTTGAAAATAGTGAGTTACCTGTGGGAGCTGGCTTGCCGGCGATGAGGCCGGGGAAGGCAAGCAAAGATGAAACCCCTGGGCTGCTGCCTTCATCTACCATTGAAACCGATTCCCCTGCGCCCCATCTAAGCACCATAGCCATTCACGCAGGTGCCCCATGAGCAACCAGCAGGATTTCCCGGAACACCCCGACGAAGACAGCGAAGTCGAGCACACCACCCCGGCCGAACCCGGCCATGCCCTCGCCCTGCCCGGCCAGAACCTGCCGGACAAAGTCTACGTGATCCCGATCCACAACCGACCGTTCTTCCCGGCCCAGGTACTGCCGGTCATCGTCAATGAAGAACCTTGGGCCGAAACCCTCGACCTGGTCGCCAAGTCTCCGGACCACTGCCTGGCGCTGTTCTTCATGGACACCCCGCCGGAAGACCACCGCCATTTCGACACCTCGGCCCTGCCCCAGTACGGCACGCTGGTCAAGGTGCACCATGCCAGCCGTGAAAACGGCAAGCTGCAATTCGTCGCCCAGGGCCTGACCCGCGTACGCATCCGCAACTGGCTCAAGCACCACCGCCCGCCCTACTTGGTCGAAGTCGAATACCCGCGCCAGCCCGCCGAGCCGACCGACGAGGTCAAGGCCTACGGCATGGCCCTGATCAACGCGATCAAGGAACTGCTGCCGCTCAACCCGCTGTACAGCGAAGAGCTGAAGAACTACCTGAACCGCTTCAGCCCCAACGACCCGTCACCGCTCACCGACTTCGCCGCCGCGCTGACCTCGGCCACCGGCAACCAGTTGCAGGAAGTGCTCGACTGCGTGCCCATGCTCAAGCGCATGGAAAAGGTCCTGCCGATGCTGCGCAAAGAGGTGGAAGTCGCGCGCTTGCAGAACGAGATCTCGGCCGAGGTGAACCGGCAGATTGGCGAACACCAGCGTGAGTTCTTCCTCAAGGAGCAACTCAAGGTCATTCAGCAGGAGCTGGGCCTGACCAAGGACGACCGCAGCGCCGACCTCGAACAGTTCGAACAGCGCCTGGAAGGCAAGACCCTGCCGCCCCAGGCGCGCAAGCGCCTTGATGAAGAGATGGGCAAGCTGGCCATTCTCGAAACCGGTTCGCCCGAGTACGCCGTCACCCGCAACTACCTCGAATGGGCCACCGCCCTGCCGTGGGGCGTGTACGGCAAGGACAAGCTCGACCTCAAGCATGCCCGCAAAGTCCTCGACCAGCATCATGCCGGCCTCGATGACATCAAGGAACGCATTATCGAATTCCTCGCCGTGGGCGCCTGGAAAGGCGAAATCAGCGGCTCGATCGTGCTGCTGGTGGGCCCGCCCGGGGTGGGCAAGACCAGCATCGGCAAATCCATTGCAGAGTCCCTTGGCCGGCCGTTCTATCGCTTCAGCGTTGGCGGCATGCGTGACGAGGCCGAAATCAAAGGCCACCGCCGCACCTACATCGGCGCGCAGCCCGGCAAGCTGGTACAGGCCCTTAAAGAGGTCGAAGTGATGAACCCGGTCATCATGCTCGACGAGATCGACAAGATGGGCCAGAGCTACCAGGGCGACCCGGCTTCAGCATTGCTGGAAACCCTCGACCCGGAGCAGAACGTCGACTTCCTCGACCACTACCTCGACCTGCGCCTGGACCTGTCCAAGGTGCTGTTCGTGTGCACCGCCAACACCCTCGACTCGATCCCCGGGCCGCTGCTCGACCGCATGGAAGTGATCCGCCTGTCCGGCTACATCACCGAGGAAAAACTGGCCATCGCCAAGCGCCACCTGTGGCCCAAGCAACTGGAAAAAGCTGGCGTGTCCAGGAGCAGCCTGAGCATCAGCGACAGCGCCCTGCGCCTGGTGATCGAGGGCTATGCCCGCGAGGCCGGCGTGCGCCAGCTGGAGAAGCAACTGGGCAAACTGGTGCGCAAGGCCGTGGTCAAGCTACTGGAAGACCCCGAGGCCAAGCTGAAGATCGGCCCCAAGGACCTGGAAGCCGCACTGGGCATACCCGTGTTCCGCAGTGAGCAGGTACTGGCTGGCAAAGGTGTAATCACCGGCCTGGCCTGGACCAGCATGGGCGGCGCCACGCTGCCGATCGAGGCGACCCGCATCCACACGCTCAACCGCGGCTTCAAGTTGACCGGCAAGCTGGGTGACGTGATGAAGGAGTCGGCCGAAATTGCCTACAGCTACGTCAGCTCCAACCTCAAGCAGTTTGGCGGTGACCCTGGCTTCTTCAACGAAGCGTTCATCCACTTGCACGTGCCTGAAGGCGCCACGCCCAAGGATGGCCCGAGTGCCGGCGTCACCATGGCAAGCGCCCTGTTGTCGCTTGCCCGCGACCAGGCACCAAAGAAAGGCGTGGCCATGACGGGCGAACTGACGCTCACCGGCCAGGTGCTGCCGATTGGCGGGGTGCGCGAGAAGGTGATTGCGGCGCGCCGGCAGAAGATATTCGAACTGATTCTGCCCGAGCCTAACCGTGGCGACTTCGAAGAACTGCCGGACTACCTGCGCGAAGGCCTGACAGTGCATTTTGCCAAGCGCTTTGCCGACGTGGCCAAAGTGCTGTTCTAGCCTGCAGCGGCCACTTCGCGGCCTAAGCCGCGAAGTGGCCAGCACTGGCAACACAAAACTCATCGATCATCGGGTATCCTCAGGCCATCGTCAGCCCCCGGAGCCAACATGACCGCCCCTCGTCTGCTCGTTCCCCTGAGCTTCGCCCTGCTTTCTGCCTGCGCGCAACACCCTACGCAGCCCGCAGAACTGGACGCCGAAAGTGAATGCCCAACGCGCCTGCAGGTCGGCCAGATGCTGACCCTCACCCTGCCCAGCAACCCGACTACCGGCTACCGCTGGCTGGTACAGAATCCGGCATCCAATGTGCTGCAAAGCCTTGGCCCCGAGGTTTACAGCGCACCGGAAGACGCCGGTATCGTCGGCAGCTCGGGCATTTCGACCTGGCGCTTCCAGGCCCGCGCCGCTGGCGAAGGCCATCTGGTGCTGGTCTACCAGCAACCTTGGGCCCCGGAAGTACGCCCGGTGCAGACCTTCGATTGCGCCATCCGGGTCAATTGAACGCACAGCGCTGGTCAGCCGACCATGCATCCAGGCTTCGGTTTGGCTAGAATGCGCCCCCTGCCTATCACCAGCCGCCTGGATTCGCCGTGAGCAAACAACCCGACCGCCTTTTCTCGCAACCTCTGGAGCAGGTGCCCGACTTTGTCTTCAACGAAGACGTGGTGCGCGTGTTCCCGGACATGATCAAGCGCTCGGTGCCCGGCTACCCAACCATCGTCGAAAACCTCGGCGTACTGGCGGCGCGTTTCGCCCAGCCAGGCACCGCACTGTACGACCTGGGCGCATCGTTGGGTGCTGTCACCCAGTCGCTGCGTCGCCATGTGCGCAGCGACGGCTGCCGGGTGATCGCGGTGGACAATTCCGCCGCCATGGTCGAGCGCTGCCGCCAGTACCTCACCGCCCAGGACTCGATGTTCCAGGAGCTGCTGCCGGTGCAAGTGCTGGAAGCCGATATCCTTGCCCTGCCCTTCGAGCCTGCCTCGGTCGTGGCGATGAACTTCACCCTGCAATTCATCGCCCCCGACCAACGCCTGGAACTGCTCGGGCGCATCCGCCAGGCACTGCTGCCGGGTGGTGCGCTGATCCTTTCAGAAAAACTGCGCTTTGCCGATGAGCAAGAGCAGGACCTGCTCAATGAACTGCACCTGGACTTCAAGCGGGCCAATGGCTACAGCGAACTGGAAATCGCCCAGAAGCGCAGCGCCATCGAAAACGTGATGCGGCCCGATACGCTCGAAGCCCACCAGCAGCGCCTGCGCGCCGCCGGCTTCAGCAAAGTGGTGCCCTGGTTCCAATGCCTTAACTTCGCCTCGTTGATAGCCCTGCCATGATCGATCTGTCCCCCCTCGTCCGCCGCCTGGCGGGCACGCCCCTGGCTTCCTGGTCGCAAGGCCTGCAAGCGCAACTGCAAGCCAAGCTGGAGAAAGGCCACGGCGACCTTGACCGCTGGCGCGGTGCGCTCGATGCCCTGCCTGCCCTGCAACCCAGCGAAATCGACCTGGTCAACGGGCTGCGCCTGGACTGCGATTGCGACGATGCAACCCGCGCGCAAATGCGCCAGGCCCTCATGGGCCTGTCGCCATGGCGAAAAGGGCCGTTCGATCTGTTTGGCGTGCATGTAGACACCGAATGGCATTCGGACTGGAAATGGTCGCGAGTAGGCCCGCACCTGGACCTCAAGGGCAAACGCGTGCTCGATGTCGGCTGCGGCAATGGCTACTACCAGTGGCGCATGCTCGGCGCCGGCGCCGACATGGTGATTGGCGTCGACCCCAACTGGCTGTTCTTCTGCCAGTTCCAGGCCGTGCAGCAATACTTGCCGGAGCTGCCAGCCTGGCACCTGCCCTTCGCCCTGGAAGAACTGCCTGCCAACCTGGAAGGCTTCGACACCGTGTTTTCCATGGGCGTGTTCTATCACCGCCGCTCGCCCATCGAGCACCTGCTGGCGCTCAAGGACTGCCTGGTCAAAGGAGGCGAGCTGGTTCTGGAAACCCTGGTGATCGAGGGCGACGAAAACCAGGTGCTGGTGCCTGAGGACCGCTATGCGCAGATGCGCAACGTCTGGTACCTGCCGTCGGTACCTGCCCTGGCGCGCTGGTTGCGCCGTGCCGGCTTCAGCGATGTGCGTTGCGTCGACGTGAGCGTGACCAGCGTCGAGGAGCAGCGCAGCACCGAGTGGATGCGCTACCAGTCGCTGGGCGACTTCCTCGACCCGAACGACCACAGCAAGACCATCGAAGGCCTGCCTGCCCCACGCCGCGCCACCCTGCTGGCGCGCAAATAAAAAAGGCGCCCGGTTGGGCGCCTGAATACACCTGCGACGAGGAGCTGTCGCGGCGCAGGTGTTGTTACCTCAGTCCTTGGCCACCTCACGGGCCTTCTCTTGCGCCTTGCGCTGGCGTTCGGCGACGGCCTGTTGCTTGTCACCGTGCAGGCGCTGCTGGTCTTCGCGGAACGCTTGCCAGAACTGCTTCGAGCGCTCCGCACCGCCCTCGGCATAGGCACTGGCACTGCCCAGGGCCAGTGTGGCCAGCAGCAGGTATTTGGTCAGGTTCATCGTGTTTGCCTCGTGATAACCGATCAGATGCGGCCATCCTAGCGAGGGGCGGCTAACAGCAAGGTGAGCCGCGGATTACAGTCCTGCAATGTGGCCTTGTGTTGCCTGTCGGGGCCTCTTCGCAGCACAAGGCTGCTCCTACAGGATGCGCACAGATCTCAACGCTGTGCCGTATCTGTGGGCGCGGGTTTACCCGCGAAAGGGCCCTGGCATGCAGCCAGATAACAGCAGGATTACAAATCCGTTATCTGCGCCGCAGCGCCATAGGCATGCCGTAACATCCTGCCCCTTGACCCTGATGTCACTACAGGGTCGAGAATCGCCCCCTTTCCTTACACCGAGCTCCCCCATGCGCCTACTGATCATCGAGGACGAACTGCGTACCGCCGATTACCTGCAACAGGGCCTGCGCGAAAACGGCTACGTGGTCGACTGCGCACACACCGGCACCGATGGCCTGCACCTGGCCCGCCAACAGCCCTACGACCTGGTCATCCTCGACGTCAACCTGCCTGAAATCGATGGCTGGACCGTGCTGCAGCGGCTGCGCGCCGAATCGGCCACGCGCATCATGATGCTGACCGCCCACGGTCGCCTGGCCGACCGGGTCAAAGGCCTGGACCTGGGCGCAGACGACTACCTGCTCAAGCCCTTCGAATTCCCTGAACTTCTGGCGCGCATCCGCAGCCTGCTGCGGCGTAACGACCAGCAACTGCAGCCCAGCACCCTGCGCGTCGCCGACCTGGAGCTGGACCCTGGTCGCCACCGCGCCTACCGCGCCGGGCAGCGCATCGACCTGACCGCCAAGGAGTTCGCCCTGCTGCACCTGCTGATGCGCCAGACTGGCGAAGTGCTTTCGCGCACCCAGATCATCTCGTTGGTATGGGATATGAATTTCGACTGCGACACCAACGTGGTCGAGGTTTCGATCCGCCGCCTGCGGGCGAAGATCGACGACCCGTTCGACAACAAGCTGATCCATACCCTGCGCGGCGTAGGCTATGTCCTTGAGGCCCGGGTTTGAAAAACGCCAGCCTGTCGCTGCGCCTGGGCCTGAGCGTGACACTGATGGGCGCCGCACTGGTGCTGCTGCTGGCCTGCCTGGCGGTGTTTGCTCTGGACCACGAACTGGACAGCCGCGCACGCAAGGACCTGGCGCGCAAGATGCTGCAGGTCGAGCACAATTTGCGCGTCGACCTGCGCAGCGAGGACCTGGGCAGTCGCGCGCATCCACTGCTCGACCTGGTCATGGGGCATGACAACCTCAGCCTCAGCGTAATGGCCCTGGAAGGCCGCCACCCGCACCTGCTCAGCCTCGGGCCGGCCCTGGAGTCGCGGGTAAGCGAGTTGCACACCGGGGCCCGCCTGGCCTTTCACGCATGGCGCGACAGCAGCGGCAACCAGATCCTTACCGTGACCCGGCTGATGCGCCTGCGCGACAACACACCGGTCAAGGTAATGATGTCGCTCAACCGCGCCGACGACAACGCCCTGTTGCAGGCCTACCTGCATTCGACCTTGCTCGCTTTGCCACTGCTGCTGGTATTGATTGGCGCGGGTGCCTGGTGGCTGATGCAGCGCGGCCTGAAACCGCTGCGGCGCTTCCGGCGCATTGCCGGGCAAGTGTCGGCCCAGGACCTGCAGCATCGCCTGCCGGCTACCGGCCTGCCGCAAGAACTGGCGGAGCTGGCCAGCAGCATCAACGTGATGCTCGACCGCCTCGATCAGGGCGTGAGCCAGTTGTCGCAGTTTTCCGACGATCTGGCCCATGAGCTGCGCACCCCGTTGAGCAACCTGATGGGTAAGGCGCAGGTGACCCTTGCCCGTGAGCGGGACAACGCCAACTACCGGGAAGTGCTGGAAGACAGTATCGAGGAACTGACCCGACTCAACCGCATCATCAATGACATGCTGTTTCTCGCCCAGGTGAGCCAGCCGCAAACGCAGGTTGCATTGAAACCCTTGGCCCTGGCTGACGAGGCAGTGCGGGTTGTCGAGCTGTTTGCCTTCAGTGCCGAGGGGAAAGCAGTTGAGCTGCGTGTGCAGGGTTGGGGAACGGCGCTGGGGGATCGGCTGATGTTTCAGCGGGCGTTGTCGAACCTGTTGAGCAATGCCATCCGCCACAGCCCTGAGGGTGAGCGCGTCGAATTGCGCATCGAACGCTCGGGCAGCGAAGTATGGCTTTCGGTAGAGAACCAGGGGCCTGGCATTGCTACAGAACACCAGTCGCGCTTGTTCGAGCGGTTTTACCGGGTGGGCCCGGGGCGTTCGCGGCTGGAGGGTGGAACCGGGTTGGGGTTGGCAATCGTGAAGTCGATCATGCAGCTGCATGGCGGGCGGGTCGAAGTGAACAGCAGACCCCTTGGGCCTACCCGCTTCACTCTGGTGTTTCCTGCCGAGTAATCGATTGCCTGTACCGGCCTTTTCGCGGGTAAACCCGCTCCCACAGGGACTTCACAGGCCTTGAGGCTCATACAATCCCTGTGGGAGCGGGTTTACCCGCGAAAGGGCCAGAACAGGCAACCAACCTATCAGCGCGAAGCCGCCACGATCAGTGCCTTCATCTCGGCCACTGCGGCCTTGAAGCCTACAAACAAGGCATGCGCCACCAAGGCATGGCCAATGTTCAGTTCATTGATACCTTTGATCGCCGCCACCGCCTCGACGTTGTGGTAATGCAGCCCGTGGCCAGCATTGACGATCAGCCCCTGCCCCACGCCAAACGCCACGCCATCAACAATACGCTGCAACTCCTCGGCCACTTCGGTCGGGGTTTCGGCGTCGGCATAACGCCCGGTATGCAGCTCGATGGCCGGCGCACCTACCCGCCGTGAGGCCTCGATCTGGCGCTCGTCAGCATCGATGAACAACGACACTTCGGCACCGGTGCGGGCAAGGCGCTCCACTGCTGCCTTGATCCGTGCCTCCTGCCCGGCCACGTCCAGACCACCTTCGGTAGTCAGTTCCTGACGGGTTTCAGGCACCAGGCAGATGTGCGCCGGGCGAATTTTCTCAGCGAAGGCCATCATCTCTTCGGTGACGCCCATTTCGAAGTTCATGCGCGTCTGCAGCACGTCCTTGAGCAGCACCACGTCGCGTTCCTGGATGTGCCGACGGTCCTCGCGCAGGTGCACGGTGATGCCATCGGCGCCCGCTTCCTCGGCGTCCAGAGCAGCCTTGACCGGATCAGGGTAACGCGTGCCCCGGGCTTGGCGCAGGGTCGCCACGTGGTCGATGTTTACGCCGAGAAGCATGCGGTTGCTGTGAGTCACGAAAGGCTCTCCTGAAGGTTGAGCCCCACAGCATACGTCGTGATCAGCGCTTGCGAAACAGTTCCCGGCTGACCAACGGCTTTGCGCCCAGATGCACCGCCAGTGCCTGGCGCATCAGGCGCTTGGCTGCGAGCAAAGCGCCTGGGGTATCCCAGTCGGCGTCGGCCAGGGCCAACAGCTCGATGCCGCGAAACAGGCCGGGCTGCAGCAGTTCGACCCGTTCCAGGCCGGCATCCACGCGCAAGCGGTACAAGCCGTCGACCGCGATGGGTTGGTCGTTAACGTCATGGTTCAACGAGAACGCATAACCCAGTTCGTCCAGCAGCCGCCATTCGAACGAGCGCAGCAGCGGCTCCAGCGGGCGCCCGGCGGCCAAAGCCTGCAAGGTCAGGGCGTAGTGCTCGAACAGGGCCGGGAACGGCGCTTCGGCAGGCAGCAGGCGCATGAGCAGTTCATTGAGGTACAACCCGCTGAACAGGGCATCGCCGTGCAGCCAGGCGGCAATGCCGGCGCTGTCCATCCGCCCGACATTCTTCAGCTCGCCACGCCCACGCAGCTCCACCTCAAGGGGCACGAACGGCCGTACCAGGCTGCCGCCCTTGCCACGCGCACGCCGCAGTACGGCGCGCACGCGGCCCTGCGGCGTGAACAAGTCCACCAGCGCGCTGGTTTCCTTGTAGGCACGACTGTGCAGCACGTAGGCTGGCTGGCCGACAGGTTGTTCCATGGAAGTCACTTGCCCCAGGGGTTGCACTGGCCCTTGTAGGAGCGGCCTTGTGTCGCGATTGGGCTGCACAGCAGCCCCGGCGATTTATGCTGCGAAGCTGAAAATCTGGGGCCGCTGTGCGGCCCTATCGCGACACAAGGCCGCTCCTACAGGGACCGTGCGGGCGTTACAGGTCGCCGTAGCCCAGCGAGCGCAGGGCGCGCTCGTCGTCCGACCAGCCGCCTTTCACCTTGACCCACAGGTTGAGCATGACCTTGGAGTCGAACAGCACTTCCATGTCCTTACGCGCCTCGGAGCCGATACGCTTGATACGCTCGCCCTTGTCGCCAATGATGATTTTCTTCTGGCCGTCGCGTTCAACCAGGATCAACGCATGAATGTGCAGCACATGGCCCTGCTGCTTGAATTCCTCGATCTCCACGGTGATCTGGTACGGCAACTCCGCACCCAGCTGGCGCATGATCTTCTCGCGCACCAGCTCGGCGGCCAGGAAGCGGCTGCTGCGGTCGGTGATCTGGTCTTCCGGGAAGAAGTGATCGTTCTCGGGCAGGTGCTTGGCGATCTGTGCTTCCAGCGCTTCGAGGTTGTGCCCCTGCTGCGCAGAAATCGGCATGACTTCGGCGTTTGGCAGTTGCTCCTGCAGCCACTGCAGGTGCGGAATCAACTCGGCCTTCTCTTCCATGCGGTCGGTCTTGTTGACCGCGATGATCAGCGGGCCGGTCACGTACTGCACGCGCTCCAGCACCAGTTGGTCCTCGTCGGTCCACTTGGTGCGGTCGACCACGAAGATCACCACGTCGACGTCCTTGAGGGCCGCCGAGGCGTTGCGGTTCATGTAGCGGTTCAAGGCTTTGTCGTTGGCCTTGTGCATACCGGGGGTATCGACGTAGATCGCCTGCACATCACCTTCGGTCTTGATACCGAGCATGTTGTGGCGGGTGGTCTGCGGCTTGCGCGAAGTGATCGCCAGCTTCTGGCCCAGGATGTGGTTGAGCAAGGTCGACTTGCCCACGTTGGGGCGGCCGACAATGGCCACGTAGCCGCAGCGCGTCGGGTTGTTATCAGTCATTGCCATTCTCCACGCCCAGGGCGATCAGTGCAGACGCGGCAGCGACTTGCTCGGCAATACGCCGGCTAACGCCCTGACCACGACTTTTGTTGTTCAGCAGCACGACTTCGCATTCGACGAAGAACGTACGGCAGTGCGGTTCACCCTGGATATCCACTACTTCGTAACGCGGCAGCTCACAGCTGCGCGATTGCAGAAATTCTTGCAGGCGGGTTTTCGGGTCCTTGTTGGTGTCGACCAGGGTCAGGCCTTCGAACTCGTCGGCCAGCCAGGCCAGCACGCGTTCCCGGGCCGTGTCCATGTCGGCGTCCAGGTAGATGGCACCAATGAGCGCCTCCAGGGCGTCGGCCAGGATCGATTCGCGACGGAACCCGCCACTCTTGAGCTCACCCGAACCCAGGCGCAGGTATTCGCCCAGGTCGAAACCACGGGCCAGGCGGGCCAGGGTCTCGCCCTTGACCAAGCGCGCGCGCAAGCGCGACAGCTGGCCTTCGCGGGCCTGCGGGAAGCGCTCGAACAGCGCTTCGCCGGCGACGAAGTTGAGAATGGCGTCACCGAGAAACTCCAGGCGCTCGTTATTGCGCCCGGCATAGCTGCGATGGGTCAGTGCCAGAAGCATCTGGTCCTGATTCTTGAAGGTATAACCGAGCTTTCGCTCCAGATGGGCAAGGGAAGCACTCATGCAACCACCCGTTTGTTGTTCAACGCGTTGTTCAAATCAACATCCTGAAAGACTGTTTGGCTGTGGCCCGCCGCCGTATGCGACGAATCTCCCGATCCCTGAGAACACAGCCTATGTCAGAAATGCATTCGGCGCTGTCTGCTGGACAGCGCCGATGGGTATCAATGGATCAGGCCGACCCGCGACAGGTTGGGCAGGTGGCTGAGCTTGGGCTCTGGCCAGCTCATCCACACCGCAAAGGCCTTGCCGACGATGTTCCGGTCCGGAACCATGCCGTGCAGTTCCTTGGGAATGTTCGGGTCATCCCAGTAACGGCTGTCGTTGGAGTTGTCGCGGTTGTCGCCCATCATGAAGTAATGGCCTGCCGGCACGGTCCACTGCTGGTCCGGCGGCATGCGATAACGGCTCATTTCCTTGCGGATCAGGTGTTCGGCCTCGCCGAGCTTTTCCTTGTACAGCTCGGCGCTGCCCAAGGTGCCCGGTTCGGTGCCCACCAGTTGTTCGGCAATCGGCTGGCCGTTGACGAACAACCGCTTGTCGTTGGTGTAGCGGACCTGGTCGCCCGGCAGGCCGACCACTCGCTTGATGTAATTGACGTTCGGGTCGCTCGGGTAGCGGAACACCATTACATCACCGCGTTGCGGGTCACCCACCTCGATGACCTTCTTGTCGATCACCGGCAGGCGAATGCCGTACGAGAACTTGTTCACCAGGATGAAGTCGCCCACTTCCAGGGTCGGTTTCATCGACCCCGAAGGGATCTGGAACGGCTCGACCAGGAATGAACGCAGCACCAGCACGATGAACAGCACCGGAAAGAACGATTTGCCGTACTCGACCAGCAACGGTTCCTTGTTCAGGCGCTCGACAACGGCCATCTCGGGCTGGCTGACGCTGCCCTGATAGTTGGCGATTGCTGCACGCCGGCGCGGGGCCAGGAACAGCAGGTCGATCAAGCCCAGCAGACCGCAGACAAAGACGGCGATGACTAGCAACAGCGGGAAATTTAGCGACATAGGACCTAGCTATCCAACCTGAGCACGGCGAGGAAGGCTTCCTGTGGAATTTCCACGTTGCCGACCTGTTTCATGCGTTTCTTACCGGCCTTCTGCTTCTCCAGCAGTTTCTTCTTACGGCTGACGTCACCACCGTAGCACTTGGCCAGTACGTTCTTTCTGAGCGCCTTGACGGTTGTCCGCGCAATGATCTGGCCGCCAATGGCTGCCTGGATCGCCACGTCGAACATCTGCCGAGGGATCAGTTCCTTCATCTTCTCGGTCAACGCACGGCCTTTGTAGGCCGCGTTGTCGCGGTGCACGATCAATGCCAGGGCATCGACCTTGTCGCCGTTGATCAGTACGTCCAGTTTGACCAGGTTGGCCGACTGGTAGCGATCAAAATGATAATCCAGCGAAGCATAGCCGCGGCTGGTGGACTTGAGACGGTCGAAGAAGTCCAGGACCACTTCGTTCATCGGCATGTCGTAACGCACCTGCACCTGGCTGCCGAGGAACTGCATGTCGCGCTGCACGCCACGCTTCTCGATGCACAGGGTGATGACGTTACCCAGGTGCTCCTGCGGCACCAGGATGGTCGCGGTGACGATCGGCTCGCGGAAGTCGGTCACAGCCGAGACGTCCGGCAGCTTTGACGGGTTGTCGACGATGATGGTTTCGCCGGTCTTGAGTTCGAGCTCGTAGATCACGCTTGGTGCGGTGGTGATCAGGTCCAGGTCGTATTCGCGCTCCAGGCGCTCCTGGATGATTTCCATGTGCAGCATGCCGAGGAAACCGCAACGGAAGCCGAAGCCCAGGGCGTCGGAGCTTTCCGGCATGTACTGCAGCGACGAGTCGTTGAGGGTGAGCTTCTGCAATGCGTCGCGGAAGTCCTCGAAGTCGTCGGAGCTGACCGGGAACAGTCCGGCATAGACCTGCGGCTGGATTTTCTTGAAGCCTGCCAGCACTTCGACCTCGGGGGTCGAGGACAAGGTCAGGGTGTCACCCACCGGCGCACCGTGAATGTCCTTGATGCTGGCGATGATGAAGCCTACTTCGCCGGCTTTCAGATCAGCGGTCTGGGTGTGTTTCGGGGTGAACACACCCACGCTGTCGACCAGGTGCACCTTGCCGGTGGACTTGACCAGAATCTTGTCGCCCTTCTTGACGCGGCCCTGACGCACACGCACCAGCGAGACCACGCCCAGGTAGTTGTCGAACCAGGAGTCAATGATCAGCGCCTGCAAGGGCGCGTCGATTTCGCCTACAGGCGCGGGGATGGTGTGCACCAGGCGCTCGAGCACCTCGTCCACGCCCATGCCGCTCTTGGCGCTGCAGGCCACGGCGTCGGTAGCGTCGATGCCGATGATCTTCTCGATCTCGTCCTTGACGCGGTCCGGGTCGGCCTGGGGCAGGTCCATCTTGTTAAGGACTGGCATGACTTCCAGGCCCTGCTCGATGGCGGTGTAGCAGTTGGCCACGGACTGGGCTTCAACACCCTGGCCGGCGTCAACCACCAGCAGTGCGCCTTCACAGGCCGCCAGCGAGCGCGAGACTTCGTAGGTGAAGTCGACGTGGCCGGGGGTGTCGATGAAGTTCAGCTGGTAGGTCTTGCCGTCTTGCGCCTTGTAGTGAAGCGTGACGCTGTGGGCTTTGATGGTAATCCCGCGTTCGCGCTCCAGGTCCATCGAATCAAGCACCTGGGCTTCCATTTCGCGTGCCGACAGGCCACCGCACATCTGGATGAAACGGTCGGCCAGCGTCGACTTGCCATGGTCGATGTGGGCGATGATGGAGAAATTGCGGATATGACTCAAATCACTCACGGGTCAACACTCGAAAAGGCTGCGAGCCGGGACGCCCGCCGAAAAATAGCCGGGAATTGTACCTCAAGCAGCAGGGATATGGGAGATTCCTCTATCGGGCGGTACAGCGCTTTGCCGCCTGCAATTGTGAATTTTCATGAAAAAGGGCAGCCGTAGCTGCCCTTTCCTGCCTGCAAATCCGCTTATTCAGCGAGCTTGAAGGTGATAAAGCTGGCACGCCCCTGACGCAGCACGCGCATGGACACCGAGCGGTTCTTCGGCAGTTCCTTGGCGATTTCGGTGAATTCCTTGGCCGAACCGATGGCCTGGTTGTTCAGGTGGCTGATGACGTCACCCGGACGCAGGCCGATCATCGCTGCCGGGCCATCCTGCACTTCCTTGATAACCACGCCGCCCTTGAGTTCGAGGGACTTTTTCTGCTCGGCGGTCAGGTCGGTCACCGACACGCCCAGGCGGTTGCTGCTGCGCTCGGCGCTGCCCTCGGCACCGGTACCGATGTCGGCATCGTCATCCGGCATTGCCCCGACCCCAACATCCAGGGTCTGGCGCTTGCCATTGCGAATGATCTCCAGCTTGGCCTTTTCGCCGTCCTTGAGGCTACCGACCAGGTGCGGCAAGTCGGCCGACATGACGATCGGCTGGCCGTTCATGCTCAAGATCACGTCACCCACCTGCAGGCCACCTTTGGCGGCCGGGCCGTTTTCCAGCACCTGGGCCACCAGCGCACCCGCTGGCTTGTCCAGGCCGAAGGATTCAGCCAGGTCCTTGTTGACCTCCTGGATCACCACGCCCAGCCAGCCGCGGCTGACCTTGCCATCTTTCTTCAGCTGGTTGGACACGTCGATCGCCACATCGATCGGGATGGCGAACGACAGGCCCATGAAGCCGCCAGAACGGGTGAAGATCTGCGAGTTGATACCCACCACTTCGCCCTTCATGTTGAACAGCGGGCCGCCCGAGTTACCCGGGTTGATAGCCACGTCGGTCTGAATGAACGGAACGTAGGTCTCGTTAGGCAGCGTACGGCCTTTGGCACTGACGATGCCTTTGGTCACCGAATGGTCGAAGCCAAATGGCGAACCGATGGCCAGCACCCACTCGCCCACCTTGAGCTTCTCGGAATCACCCAGCTTCACGATCGGCAGGTTCTTGCCTTCGACCTTGAGCAGGGCCACGTCGGTGCGCGGGTCGGTGCCGACCAGCTTGGCCTGCAGCTCGCTGCGGTCCGACAGGCGGACGATGATTTCGTCGGCGTCGGCTACAACGTGGTTGTTGGTCAGCACATAACCATCGCTGGAAATGATGAAGCCCGACCCCAGCGATTGCGCCTCGCGCTGGCGTTCGCCACGCGGCGAACGCGGCTGCTGTGGCATGTTGCGCTCGAAGAACTCGCGGAACATCGGCGGCAGGCCTTCCAGGTCCGGCATCTGCCCCGCGGCGATGCGACGGTCTGGCAGCTTCTGCTTGGTACTGATGTTGACCACGGCCGGCGAGGCCTGCTCGACCAGGGTGGTGAAGTCCGGCAGGGCTTCCTCGGCCTGGGCGGTGAGCACCTGGCCGAGCATGAGCACAGCGGCGAACATCGATAGGTAGGATTTCAAGCGTGGTGTAGACATACGGCTCCCGTCACAACGAGCGGTAGTTTAGAAAGGCCCCTGCACAAAGCAGGAAAGGCCAGGCTCCAAGAAGCCTGACCTATAGAAAATTTGCCAGTGGATTGCAAATGACAATGCTTTAATTTCATTTCAGGCGCATATCCGTTCGCCTTGGCATGGCCCGCAAAAGCGCGCCACTACTGGCGCGCCTGGGCATCCTGGGGCCGCATCGACAACGCGACGCGTTCTGCCGTACCGAGCGGAATTTCGCCAACCACGGTGACCATCACCTTGCCCTTGGGCGTATTAAGGCGTCGCGAAACCGCCGAGGTCGGGCCAAGCTGGGTACGCACATCGGTCCCGGCATCGTCCTTCACGGGTTCAAGGAACACCGAGAAGCGTGCAAGCCCATCGTCGTACATCAGGCTACTGACCGTGCTGTCATGTTTGGGATCACGCCGTACCGAGCTGTTTACCAGCTCGAACCCTGGCGGGAGCCAGTCCGAGCGCCAGCCAGCGACGCTGTCATTGCTGACTGAGGCGACACGCTGCACCGGCTTGCATGCAGCACTGGGGCGCAGGTCATTGTCGCCAGGCGGCTTGTCGGTATCGAGGCGCGTCATCTGGAAGCGTTCCAGCAGCTGCCCTTTGTCGTTGAGCATCAACGAGCGCAGTGGCAGGCCGGTGTTGCGGTCCAGGTGCAATTCGAAGGCATAGCGGTGCTGGTCGCGGGGAGTGAGCGTCAAGATCACGGCATCGCGCCCGGCGACCCGTGACTTGCCTGCCACGCTCAAATCGTACCAGCCCATCAGTTTCAGCGGATCAAGCACACGCTGTGCAGAGTCCGTAGGGGTAGTCACACCGCTGACCAAGGCCCCACTGACACACTCCACCTTGCCATCCACGCGCAGGATTTCCTGGGCGGCGCCATCGAGCTGCAGCAGCCGCTCGCTGACCTTGCCGTCCTCGACCCTGTGCCAGATATCGTGGGAAGAGAAGCTACCGTTGCGTTCGTAGACGAACGAACCCTGATAACTCTGCTTTTGCTCGGCTTGTGCCAGCTTGCTCAGCCACTCGCTCGCCTGGGGCGAGGAGTTGGCCGCCAATGCCGGCACCGTCATGCAGCTGCCAATCAGCAGCGACAGAAGAGGTAGCGCGCGCATGATCCTCCTTACTTAGCGGGGTTTCCCATGCTGGCGGCACGGGCATACGGCAGAGCAGTTTCAGTGCCCTTGAGCGCGGACTCCTGAGCATGCTGGCGCAGGTACCCCGGCAGACGCTGGTCCCAGCCGGCCTGGTTTTGCAGCACGCCGTTGGCCATCGGCCCGGTCGGTTGCTCACTGCTTTCACTATAGCCTGCCAAAACAGCCGGGCCCTGAGTTTGTGGCATGCTCAGGCCTTGCTGTACAGGCTGCTGGGCAGCCAGTTCGGCACCGGTGATTTCGTCCTGGTTGTACATCCGCACGCCTGCCAGCACCGCAACGGTGACCGAGGCGGCAACCGCCAGGCGAGCGACGCTGCGCCACGGGCCCTTGTTGACCTTGGCCGGCACGGCTTCATCAGCCAATGCCGCCGACACCGCCGAGGCGATATCGAGGTTAGGCAGCAGCAGTTCCTTGTGCATGGCTGCACGGGCTACCTGGTAACGCGACCAGGTGGCACGGGTTTCGGCGTCGTCTACGGCGCTCAGCACCCGACGCAGTTCCAGCTCGTCCGCTTCGTTATCCATCACCGCGGACAGCGATTCCTGCAAAGCTTCACGACTCATGGCGGTTCCTCTCTTGGCTGTCGCCGCTGTCTCAGGTTTCCTGCAACAACGGCTGCAGGGCTTTGTCTATGGCCTCCCGAGCGCGGAAGATTCGAGAGCGCACGGTACCCACCGGACATTGCATGACACTGGCAATGTCTTCGTAACTCAGCCCGTCAAACTCGCGCAGGGTCAACGCCGTACGCAGGTCTTCGGGCAGTTGCTGGATGGTGCGATGGACAGTGCCTTCGATTTCATCCCGCAACAACGAGCGCTCTGGGGACTCGAGATCCTTGAGGCCATGATCGCCGTCGTAAAACTCCGCATCCTCGGAGCTCACATCACTGTCTGGTGGCCGTCTTCCACGGGACACCAGGTAGTTCTTCGCCGTGTTGATGGCGATGCGGTACAGCCAGGTATAAAACGCACTGTCACCGCGGAAATTGCCAAGCGCACGATAGGCCTTGATAAAGGCTTCCTGTGCTACATCCTGGGCCTCGTGGGTATCGTGAACGAACCGCACGATCAACCCGAGAATCTTGTGCTGATACTTCAGCACCAACAGATCGAACGCTCGCCTGTCACCGCGCTGAACGCGCTCGACAAGCTGCTGATCCTCTTCCTGGGTTAGCATGAACACTCCTCAGTGAACTCGAAGGAGCGTTGCAACAGCCATCGATCAGGCTTGCAACCATAGACTCGGGCTTTTCGCAAAAGTTCTCCCCTCCAAGCAAGTTTCCTGCAGCCCTTGGTCGGCTTGCACGGAAGACGCGGCGCGGGCACGGCCGGCTACGTCGATAATCAGGTTTCGAATACGCAGGGACAGCCCGAACAGGCCTTGCCGCCCTGCGTCGCCGCGGCAAATTGTGACGTGCGGGCAACCTTCATAGGATTTCCGGCCATGTCGGAAAGTTCCCACAAAGGTTGGCGCGCGCCTCGGTAAGTGGCCAAGTGGCATGGAAATTGGCCACCGCGGGCTGCTATAAAGGCAACCTGGCCAAGTTTAACGATAGTTTCACAATGCCATCTGCGCGTGACTATTGTGCCGCGCCCCCTCTCAAGATTACTAGTGTCCCGACATGAGCCAACAATTCCAACATGATGTCCTGGTGATCGGCAGCGGTGCCGCCGGTCTCAGCCTGGCACTGAACCTCCCCAGCCACCTGCGTGTTGCCGTGCTCAGCAAGGGCGACCTGGCCAACGGCTCGACCTTCTGGGCCCAAGGCGGGGTCGCGGCGGTGCTGGACAACACCGATACCGTGCAGTCGCATGTCGAGGACACCCTCAATGCCGGCGGCGGTCTGTGCCATGAAGAGGCGGTGCGTTTCACCGTCGAACACAGTCGCGAAGCCATCCAGTGGCTGATCGAGCAGGGCGTGCCCTTTACCCGCGACGAGCACTCCAGCGTTGACGATGGAGGCTTCGAATTCCACCTCACCCGTGAGGGCGGCCATAGCCATCGGCGCATCATCCACGCCGCCGACGCCACTGGCGCAGCCATTTTCACCACGCTGCTGGAACAGGCCCGCAGGCGCCCGAACATCCAGTTGCTGGAGCAACGCGTGGCGGTCGACCTGATCACCGAACGTCGCCTTGGCCTGCCTGGCGAGCGCTGCCTGGGCGCCTACGTGCTCGACCGCAACACCGGTGAGGTGGACACCTTCGGCGCGCGCTTCACCGTGCTGGCCACCGGCGGTGCAGCCAAGGTCTACCTTTACACCAGCAACCCCGATGGCGCCTGCGGTGATGGCATCGCCATGGCCTGGCGAGCGGGCTGCCGGGTGGCGAACCTGGAATTCAACCAGTTCCATCCGACCTGCCTGTACCACCCACAGGCCAAGAGTTTCCTGATCACCGAAGCCCTGCGCGGTGAAGGTGCGCTGCTGCGCCTGCCCAATGGCGAGCGCTTCATGCCACGCTTCGACCCGCGCGAAGAGCTGGCCCCGCGCGACATCGTGGCCCGCGCCATCGACCACGAGATGAAGCGCCTGGGCGTGGACTGCGTGTACCTGGACATCACCCACAAACCGGCCGACTTCATCATGGGCCACTTCCCCACCGTGTACGAGCGCTGCCTGGCCTTTGGCATCGATATCACCCGCCAGCCGATCCCGGTCGTGCCGGCGGCGCACTACACCTGCGGCGGGGTGATGGTCGACGACCGCGGCCACACCGACGTGCCAGGCTTGTACGCCATCGGCGAAACCAGCTTCACCGGCCTGCACGGCGCCAACCGGATGGCCAGCAACTCACTGCTGGAATGCTTTGTCTATGGCCGCGCCGCCGCTGCCGACATCCAGGCGCACCTGGAACACGTGGCCATGCCCAAGGCACTGCCTGGGTGGGATGCCAGCCAGGTCACCGACTCGGACGAGGACGTGATCATCGCGCACAACTGGGACGAGCTGCGGCGGTTCATGTGGGACTACGTGGGCATCGTGCGCACCAGCAAGCGCCTGCAGCGGGCCCAGCACCGCATTCGCCTGTTGCTGGATGAAATCGACGAGTTCTACAGCAACTACAAGGTCAGCCGCGACCTGATCGAACTGCGCAACCTGGCGCAGGTGGCCGAACTGATGATCCTGTCAGCCATGCAGCGCAAGGAAAGCCGTGGACTGCACTACACCCTGGATTACCCGGGGATGCTGGACGAGGCCAAGGACACCATCCTCAGTCCGCTTTGAAAACGGTGGCGGGGCCTTCGCGGGCTCGCCCGCGAAGAAGCTAGCCCGATCTTGATCTATGCCCGGCTCACCGCGGCCCAACGCCGCCGGCTGAACTTCAACCGCACCCGCAAGCGCCGATGCTCATCCGCGCCTAGCGCATCCTGCGGTATGCACTGGCTCTGCCCCACCCATTGCCCCGCTCGCTCAAAACGCAACACCACCAGCCGCGGCAACGCCACGCTGTCCCGGCACAACCGCACCGGTTGCCAGCCACGGGCACGGCTGAACACCTGCCAGCCGCGCACATCACGGCGCAGGCCGACAACGGCATGCTCATGGGTCAACAGGATTCGTCGCGCAATGGCCCAGCGAGCGTGGGCAATACAGGTGGCGAAAATGCAAAGGGCCAGCCAGCCTGGCAACGGGCTCGCCCATACGGCCAGCCACGCCAATACCTGGCAACCCAGGTAGGCCGCTAGCAGCAGGCGCGAACCTTGCCAGCGGCACTCGAAACACTCACTTGGGCTGGACACGGTCCAGAATGATGCGGACCATGCGCTGCAGCTCTGGGTCTTCGGACTCGGTGCGCTCCATGAACCAGCCGAACATGTCCTGATCCTCGCACCTCAACAGACGCACATAGAGTTCGCGATCGGTCTCGTTGAGGGTGGAGTAGACTTCCTGGGTGAAAGGCACCAGCAGTACGTCCAGTTCCAGCATGCCGCGGCGGCTGTGCCAGAAAAGCCGGTTGAGTTCAGTTTGTTCGACCATGGGGCCCTCCTCGAATGGCCCGCCAGTATACAGCCCGGCGAGCATAGCGACACCGGGCGTTGGTCTAGTCACCTACCTATTTTGTTACCGGCGTTCTATGATGGCCGCCAGTCTTTAGCCACCGCGATGACCCATGGCCGATTCCGCTTTCTTCTGCCCCCTGTCCCACGAGGGCATCCTCGCCGTCCGCGGCTCCGATGCAGGCAAGTTCCTGCAAGGCCAGCTGACCTGCAACATCAACTACCTCAGCCAGGAATACGCCAGCCTCGGCGCCCGCTGCATGGTCAAAGGGCGCATGCAGTCGAGCTTCCGCATCTTGCCCGAAGGCAACGGCTACCTGCTGGCCATGGCCAGCGAACTGCTTGAAGCGCAACTGGCCGACCTGAAGAAGTACGCTGTGTTCTCCAAGGCCACGCTGACCGATGAAAGCGCCGCCTGGGCACGCTTCGGGCTGCAAGGCGGCGACGCTGCGCTGCAGGCGCTGGGGCTAGACGTGCCCGCAGACGCCGGCAGTACCGTGCGCCATGAAGGCCTGATCGCCATTGCCGTGTCCGCAGGACGTGTGGAGCTGTGGGTGCCGGCGGAGAATGCCGCCACTGTGCGCCAGGCCCTCGCCGCCGCCCTGCCTGAAGGCAGCCTCAACGAATGGCTGCTTGGCCAGGTGCGTGCCGGTATCGGCCAGGTCATGGGGCCGACCCGTGAGCTGTTCATCCCGCAAATGATCAACCTGCAAGCGATCGACGGCGTCAGCTTCAAGAAAGGCTGCTACACCGGCCAGGAAATCGTCGCCCGCATGCAGTACCTGGGCAAGCTCAAACGCCGCCAGTACCGCCTGGCACTGGACCAGCAGGCCATTCCGGCCCCGGGTGCCCAGATCTTCTCGCCCACCCACGGTTCGTCGGTGGGTGAAGTGGTGATTGCTGCCGGCAACGGTGCAGGCTGCGAACTGCTGGCGGTGCTGAGCGCCGACGCGGTGGAAGACGACAACCTGCACCTGGGCAGCCTGGAAGGCCCGCGCCTGAAAGTGCTGACCCTGCCTTACGAACTGGACCGCGACCGGGAAATCCAGCGCTGACCAGCCTGCCCCGCCCCGGTGGCGGGGCCGCACCACCACTGCGGTAGAAACGCCCATGAACAAGCTGGCCGAGATGGTTCAAGCACAGTTGCTCGATGCCATCGAAAAGGATGACCTGGTCCTGCCGACCCTGCCCGAGGTTGCCTTGAGCATCCGCGAGGCGGCGGAAGACAGCGAGATCAGCGTAGCGGCCCTGAGCAAGGTGATCGGTCGCGATGCGGCCCTTTCTGCGCGCCTGATCAAGGTAGTCAACAGCCCGCTGCTGCGTGCGGCGGTCGAGGTCACCGACCTGCACACCGCCATCACGCGACTGGGTATCAACTACAGCTGCAACCTGGCCATCGGCCTGGTAATCGAGCAGATTTTCCATGCCCGTTCACCGGCGGTTGAACAGAAGCTTCGCGATATCTGGACCAACAGCCTGGAAGTAGCAGGCATCAGCTACGAAATCTGCCGCCGCTATACCCAGCTCAAGCCTGAACAGGCCACTTTGGGCGGGTTGGTCAACCAGATCGGCGCGCTGCCGGTGCTGATCTATGCCGAAGAGCACAACGAGCTGTTGTCCGACCCGGTTTGCCTGCATTACGTGATCGAGCAGATCCAGCCAGCGCTGGGGGACAAGATCCTCAAGGCCTGGGAGTTTCCGGAGCAGTTGATCAACTTGCCGAGCCAGGTTCAGGACCTGGACCGGCAAACCGACAAGGTCGACTACATCGACATCGTGCAGATCGCCCGCTGCATCAGCCAGCGCGGCCGCCACCGGCCGCTGGCGGCACTGCCGGCGTACCGTCACCTGGGGCTGCCTTTCGGCACCGAGCTGGAAGTGGATGAACTGCTCGAGGCGCGGGGCATGTTGAGCTGACCTGTGTCAGCCTGCCCGGGGCTCTTCGCGGGCAGGCAACATATCAATCGGCTATGAAACTCACACGCACCCGCAACCCGCCCTTCTCGCCATCATGCAGGCTAACCTGCGCCAGGTGCGCCCGGCAGATCTCGCCGACAATCGCCAGGCCCAGCCCGCTACCCTGCGCACTGCGGCGGTAGAACCGCTCGAACACCCGCTCGCGCTCAGCCTCGGGAATGCCAGGCCCGTCGTCTTCCACCTCCAGCACCGCTGGCGCCACCACCCGCAAAATCACGTTGCCGCCAGCCGGCGTATGCGCCAGGGCATTGTCCACCAGGTTGCTCAAAAGCTCGTTGAGCAGCGTCGGTTCACCCTTGAGCCAAACAGGGGCCTCTGCCTCCAGGGCCAGCGCCACCCCGCGCTTGTGCGCCAAGGGCGCCATGGCCATGCCCAGCTCACGGGCCAGCTGGCTCAGGTCCAGGCGCTGCGCACCGCCTTCGGCAATCGCCCGCGCGCCGTTTTCGACCCGTGCCAACGACAACAGCTGGTTGGCCAGGTGGGTCAGCTTGTCGGTGCCCTGGGCCGCAGCTTCCAAGGTCTGCCGCCACTCCTGCGGCTCGCAAGAGCGCAACCCCAGCTCGACCCGAGCCTTCAAGGCCGCCAGCGGCGTACGCAGTTCATGGGCGGCATCGGCGATGAACTGCGCCTGGCGCTCGAACTGACCGCGCAAGCGCTCGGTAAAGTGGTTCAACGCCCGCACCAGCGGGCTCAGCTCGCGCTGCACCTGCACCACCGGCAATGCCCGCAAATCATCTGGTTGGCGCTCCTCCACCGCCGTGCGCAGGCGCTCCAGCGGCCGCAATGCCGCGCTCACGGCAAACCACACCATCATCAGCGCGCCCAGCGCCAGCATGCCCAGGCGCAGGAGGGTGTCGGCCATCAACCCACGGGCCATGCGCACCCGCGCTTCCTCGGTCTCGGCCACGCGGATTTCCGCCATGCCGTTCATGTTCGGCTCGCTTACCGGCTTGAGCAAGCTGACAACGCGCACGTCCTGGCCCAGATAAGTTGCGTTGTAGAACCGCGCCAACGCCGGGTAGTCGTCGGTGCGCGGCGTCCCCAGCGGCGGCGGCGGCAGGTTCTCATAGCCCGAAATCAGCCGCTGCTTGATGTCCAGCACCTGGTAGTAGATACGCCCGGCGCTGTCGTAGGCGAAGGTGTCCAGCGCCACGTAGGGCACATCTGCGCTCAGTGAACCATCGCGTTGCGAAAGGCCGGCGGCGATGGTCCGCGCCGAAGCCAGCAGCGTGCGGTCGTAGGCCGTGTCGGCGGCTTCACGGCCATTCCAGTAGGCACTCAGGCCGCTGGCCAGCATCAGCACCACCAGCAACAACGCCAGGTTACCCAGCAAGCGCCCGCGCAGGCTGCCGTTGTCACGCATCGCGGTGCTCTAGCAGGTAGCCCAGGCCGCGGAAGGTGACGATGGCCACCGGGTGGCCGTCGAGCTTCTTGCGCAGGCGGTGGATGTAGATTTCGATGGCGTCGGGGCTGGCTTCCTCGTCCAGGCCAAACACCTGGGCAGCCAACTGCTCCTTGCTCATCACCCGGCCCGGGCGGGCGATCAGCGCTTCCAGCACGCTTTGCTCGCGCGAGGTCAGGGTCAGGTTGTCGTCGCCGAGGGCGAAGCGCCGGGTATCCAGGTCGTAAACCAGCGGCCCGCAGCGTTGCTGGCGCTCGCCACCGAGCACGCTGCGGCGCAGCAGGGCCTTGACCCGTGCTTCCAGCTCGGTCAGCTCGAACGGTTTGGCCAGGTAGTCGTCGGCGCCCAGGTTCAGGCCATGGACCCGGTCCTTGACGTCACTGCGGGCCGTCAGCATCAGCACCGGCACGGTCTTGCCACGGCCGCGCAGGCGCGCCAGTACCTCGAAGCCGTCCATGCGCGGCAAGCCGACATCCAGCACGACCACGGCGTACTCCTCGCTGGCCAAGGCCAGGTCGGCGGCCACGCCGTCATGCAGCACATCTACGGTCAGGCCTTGGCTTTTCAAGGCCTGGGCCACGCTTTCGGCCAGTTGCAGGTGGTCTTCGACCAGCAGCACACGCATCGGTTTCTCCCTGCTCGGGTGGGGCGGTGGCGCGGAGTGTACCGCTGTCCTCAAGCCTGTGAAGCCCCTTGTAACAAACCTTTCTCACTGAAAGGTTAGCGAAAGGTTGGTTGCCTAGCATCGCACCACGGTCGCTCTTCGCGCCGAATAAAGCACCAGCAAGGTGCAACGAATAAGAACAATAAACGGAGTCATCGACGATGCTGTCATCGCAGCCGCAGGCGTTCGCGCCTACCCGTTCCTTTGCCGCACGCCCCTCAGCCATTGCCAGCGCCCTCGCGCTTGCCGGTGTCGCCCCTATGAGCCAGGCCGCCTTCTTCGAAGACAGCACAGCCACCTTCGAAACCCGCAACATGTACTTCAACCGCGACTTTCGCGACGGCACCAGCGCGCAACAATCCAAGCGCGACGAGTGGGCCCAGGGTTTCATCCTCAACTTCGAGTCCGGCTACACCGATGGCACCGTAGGCTTTGGCCTGGACGCACTGGGCATGCTCGGCATCAAGCTCGATTCCAGCCCCGACCGCACCGATACCGGCCTGCTGCCGACCCACGACGACGGCAAGGCCGCTGACGAATACTCCAAGCTGGGCCTGACCGGCAAAGTAAAGCTCTCCCAGACCGAGCTGAAGATTGGCACCCTGATCCCCGAGCTGCCGACACTGCAACCCAACGACGGGCGCATCCTGCCGCAAACCTTCGAAGGCGGCCTGCTCACTTCGAAAGAGATCAAGGGCCTGACCTTCACCGGCGGGCGCCTGGACAAGGCCAAGGACCGCAACGACACCAACTGGGAAGACCTGGCGCTGAACAACAAGAACGGCCGCTTCGGTGGCACCTTCAGCGCCGATAACCTGGCACTGGCCGGCCTGGACTACCAGTTCACCGACCGCATCACCGGCAGCTACCACTTCGCCCAGCTCGACGATATCTACCGCCAGCACTTCATCGGCATGGTCGCCACCCAACCCTGGGGGCCGGGCACCCTGGGCGCCGACCTGCGCCTGGCAGTGAGCGACGACGCCGGTGCCGCCAAGGCCGGCAACATCGACAACACCACCGTCAACGGCATGCTCAGCTACGCCCTGGGCGGGCACAAGGTCAGCGCCGCGTGGCAGCAACTGTCCGGCGACAGCGCCTTCCCGTATGTCGATGGCGCCGACCCGTACCTGGTCAACTTTGTCCAGATCAACGACTTCGCCGGTGCCGACGAGCGTTCCTGGCAGGCGCGTTACGACTACAACTTTGCCGCGCTCGGCGTACCCGGCCTGACCTTCATGACCCGCTACATCAGTGGTGACAACGTCAGCCGCGCGGCCGGTGGTGAAGGCAAGGAGTGGGAACGCAACACCGAATTGAAGTACGTGGTACAAAGCGGCCCGTTGAAGAACGTCGCCGTGCGCCTGCGCAACGCCACCTTCCGCTCCAACTTCGCCCGCGACGCGGACGAAGTGAGGCTGTTGGTCAGCTACAGCGTGGCGCTGTGGTAACCCCATAGCGGTAATCCAATAACAACAACGCTCACGGAGATTGACGATGACCTTTTCACTGCGCCGCCTCGTCCTCGCTACCGGCTGCCTGCTGTTGGCCGGCAACGCTTTGGCCGCCGAACCGAAACGCCCTGAATGCATCGCCCCCGCCTCGCCTGGCGGTGGCTTCGACCTGACCTGCAAACTGGTGCAAAGCGCCCTGGTGCAGGAAAAGATCCTCAGCAAGCCCATGCGCGTCACCTACATGCCCGGCGGTGTTGGCGCGGTGGCCTACAACGCTGTGGTCGCTCAACGCCCGGCCGATGCCGGCACCTTGGTGGCCTGGTCCAGCGGCTCGTTGCTGAACCTGGCCCAAGGCAAGTTCGGCCGCTTCGACGAAAACGCCGTGAAGTGGCTGGCTGCTGTCGGCACCAGCTACGGGGCGATCGCGGTGAAAAGCGACTCGCCCTACAAGACCCTCGACGATCTGGTCGCGGCGTTGAAGAAAGACCCGAGCAAGGTGGTGATCGGCTCAGGCGGCACCGTCGGCAGCCAGGACTGGATGCAGACTGCCCTGATCGCCAAGGCTGCAGGCATCAACCCGCGTGACCTGCGCTACGTGGCCCTGGAAGGCGGCGGCGAAATTGCCACGGCGCTGTTGGGCGGTCACATCCAGGTCGGCTCTACCGACATCTCCGACTCCATGCCGCACATCCAAAGCGGCAACATGCGCATCCTGGCGGTGTTCTCGAAAGACCGCCTGGACGAGCCCGAGATGAAAGACATCCCCACCGCCAAGGAGCAAGGCTACGACATCGTCTGGCCGGTAGTGCGCGGCTTCTACCTGGGGCCAAAGGTGAGCGACGAGGACTATGCGTGGTGGAAGGCTTCGTTCGACAAGATGCTGGCTTCGGAAGATTTCGCCAAGCTGCGTGACCAGCGCGAGTTGTTCCCGTTCGCCATGACCGGCGAAGAGCTGGACGGCTATGTGAAGAAACAAGTGGCCGACTACAAGGCACTGGCCAAGGAATTTGGCCTGATCCAGTAAGCCTTAACGCCATTCGCTCCTTGTAGGAGCGGCCTTGTGTCGCGAAAGGGGCGCGAAGCGGCCCCAGGATTTCAGCTCCGCTGCACAAATTGCCGGGGCTGCTGCGCAGCCCTCTCGCGACACAAGGCCGCTCCTACAAAAGATCTGCGTCGTGCCGATGAACAACGAGGATTCCCCAATGATCCTGCAACGCATCTTCGCCCTGGCCCTGCTGGCGGTATGCGCCGTCCTGGCCGTGATGGCCTGGCCCTACCAGGCGGCGTTTTCCTATGAACCGGTGGGCCCGCGCGCCTACCCGCTGCTGATGCTTGGCCTGATGAGCCTGGGCCTGTTGTACCTGGTGTTCCGCCCCACGCCCATCGTGCGCAAGGACGACGAACCGGAACTGGACCGCGAAACCCTGACCAAGATCACCGCCTGCGTCGGCCTGCTGATCGTCTTCGCGGCCACCTTCGAAGCCCTGGGCTTCATCCTCAGCGCCATCCTGGTCGGCCTGCCCATGGCCCGTCTGTATGGCGGGCGCTGGCTGCACAGCGCCCTGGTGGTGGTCGGCATGAGCCTGCTCCTCTATTGGCTGTTCGACCGCGTGATGGACGTGCCCCTGCCCCTTGGCCTGCTGAGCGTACTGGAGAACTGACACATGGATACCTTGAGCTACCTGGGCCAGGGCTTCGGCGTTGCCCTGTCCCCTTACAACCTGGTCACCGCCCTCTCCGGCACCCTCATCGGCACGGTGGTCGGCCTGCTGCCAGGCCTGGGCCCGATCAACGGCGTGGCCCTGCTGATCCCCATCGCCTTCGCCCTGGGCCTGCCGCCAGAGTCGGCGCTGATCCTGCTGGCCGCGGTATACCTGGGCTGCGAGTACGGCGGGCGTATCAGCTCTATCCTGCTAAACATCCCGGGCGAAGCCTCGACCGTGATGACCACCCTGGACGGCTACCCGATGGCTCGCCAGGGCCTGGCGGGGGTCGCGCTGTCGCTGTCGGCCTGGAGCTCGTTCATCGGCGCCTTCATCGCCACCTGCGGCATGGTGCTGTTCGCCCCGCTGCTGGCGAAATGGGCCATCGCCTTCGGCCCGGCGGAATACTTCGTACTGATGGTGTTCGCCATCGTCGCGCTGGGCGGCATGGCAGGTGACAAACCGCTGAAAACCTTCATTGCCGCACTGATCGGCCTGTTCCTGTCGGCGGTCGGCATCGATGCCAACAGCGGCGTGTACCGCTTCACCGGCGACAGCGTGCACCTGGCCGACGGCATCCAGTTCGTGGTGCTGGTGCTGGGCCTGTTCTCCATCAGTGAAATCCTGCTGCTGCTGGAAAAGACCCACCATGGTCACCAGGCGGTAAAAGCCACCGGGCGCATGCTGTTCAACTTCAAGGAAGCGGCTTCGGTATTCGTGGTCAACATCCGCTGCGGCCTGCTCGGTTTCATCATGGGCGTTCTGCCCGGCGCCGGCGCAACGCTGGCCAGTGCCGTGGCCTACATGACCGAAAAACGTCTGGCCGGGGAAAGCGGCAAGTTCGGCAAGGGCGATGCTCGTGGCCTGGCGGCGCCAGAAACCGCCATCGGCGCATCCTGCTGTGGCGCCCTGGTCCCGATGCTGACCCTGGGGGTACCAGGCTCTGGCACCACCGCGGTGATGATCGGCGCCCTGACCCTGTACAACATCACGCCCGGCCCAATGCTGTTCGAACAGCAGCCGGACATCGTCTGGGGCCTGATCGCTTCGCTGTTCATCGCCAACATCATGCTGGTGATCCTCAACATCCCGATGATCCGCATTTTCACCCGCATCCTGGCCGTGCCGAACTGGGCGCTGGTGCCGGTGATCGCCATCATCACCGCCATCGGCGTATACGCCGTGCATGCCACCACCTTCGACCTGTTCCTGATGGTCGGCATCGGCATCATGGGTTACATCCTGCGCAAGCTGGACTTCCCGCTGTCGCCAATCCTGCTCGGTTTCATCCTGGGCGGGCTGATGGAGCAGAACCTGCGCCGCGCACTGTCGATCTCCAACGGTGAACTGGGCATCCTCTGGTCGAGCCCGATCAGCATGGGCGTCTGGGCGCTGGTGGCGTTGATGCTTACCCTGCCGCTGCTGCGCATCTGGCGCAAACGCAGCCTGCAGCGTCGGGCCCTGGCCGATGCCTGATCGACCGTTGCCGCTGTTTATCGCAACCGGGCTGGTCGGCCTTGCTGGCGGTTACCTCGCCAGCCAGGTCGGCTGGCCCTTGCCATGGATGGTAGGTTCGCTGCTGGCGATCATACTGGTGCGCTGCCTGACGCCATGGCAGCTGTCGGAGATTCCCAACGGCCGCAAATGTGGGCAGTGCATCATCGGCATCGGCATTGGCTTGCACTTTACGCCAGCGGTGATCGAGCAGGTGGGCAGCCATTTCGCGCTGATTTTTTTTGGCGCCCTGTTCACTACCGTATCCAGCGTGATCAGCGTGTGGCTGCTACGGCGCACCGGTGAAGACCGTGCCACGGCATTCTTCGCCAGCATGCCGGGGGGCTCGGGTGAGATGGTCAACCTTGGCGCCCGTAACGGTGCAGTGCTCAGCCAGGTGGCGGCGGCGCAGAGCCTGCGGGTGCTGACGGTGGTGCTGTGCGTGCCCGCGCTGTTCAAGTTTCTGCTGGGTGACGGGGTGCCGCTGAATCACGCCGGTAGCGTCAGCTGGGGCTGGCTGGGCCTGATCGCCCCGCTCGGCGTTGCCGTGGCGTTGCTCTGGCAACGTTTGCGCCAGCCCAACCCCTGGCTGTTCGGGCCATTGCTGGTGGCTGCCAGCGCCAGCCTGGCCGGCAACCTGCAGATCGCCCTGCCCAATGGCGCCAGCCAGATCGGCCAGTGGCTGATCGGCAGCGGCCTGGCCTGCCACTTCAACCGGGCATTCTTCCGCCGCGCCCCGTCGTTCCTGGCGCGTACGCTGCTGGCCACGGCACTGTGCATGGCCATTGCCGGCAGTGCCGCGTGGGTATTGAGCGTGATGACAGCGCTGGATTTGCGCTCGCTGACGTTGGGCATGATGCCGGGGGGCATTGCCGAAATGAGCCTGACCGCAGAGACCCTGCAACTGTCCGTGCCTTTGGTGACGGCGCTGCAGGTGATGCGCTTGCTGTTCGTGCTGTTTCTGGCGGAGCCGTTGTTCCGGCTGTGGAACGCAAACCAGGAATAATCGCGTCGCCTTCTTCGCGGGCTTGCCCGCTCCCACAGGTACTGCACCACCCACAAGGCAGGTGCCATCCCTGTGGGAGCGGGCAAGCCCGCGAAGAAGGCGACTCGGTATTTCAGGTGATCAGAGCGGTGGCAATGCCCAGTTGATCGGCGCCAGCCCGCGTTGCTCGAGGAAGCTGTTGGTCCGGCTGAAATGCCCGCACCCCAGGAACCCGCGGTAAGCTGACAACGGCGACGGATGCACCGACTTCAGCACCAGGTGCTTGGTCCCGTCGATCAGCTTCTGCTTGCTTTGCGCATGCGCCCCCCACAACAGGAACACCACGTTGGGGCACTGCTCGCTGACCACCTGGATCACCCGATCGGTAAAGGCCTCCCAACCCTTCTTGGCATGCGATGCCGCATTGGCACGCTCCACGGTCATGGTGGTGTTGAGCAGCAGGACGCCCTGCTCGGCCCAGCTCTGCAGGTAGCCGTGGCTGGCGATCGGGATGTTCAGGTCGCGCTGCATTTCCTTGTAGATATTGACCAGCGACGGCGGCGTGGCCACGCCCGGCTGTACCGAGAAGCACAGGCCGTGCGCCTGGCCTGGCCCGTGGTACGGGTCCTGGCCGAGTATGACCACCTTCACCTGGTCCAGCGGTGTCGAGTTGAGCGCATTGAAGATCAGCGGCCCCGGCGGGTAGATTTCTTTGCCGGCGGCACGCTCGCTGCGCAGGAACTCGCGCAATTGATGCATGTAGGGCTGGTCGAATTCAGCGCGCAATGCGGCTTTCCAGCTGGGTTCGAGTTTGATGCGATCGTCGTCAGTCATGGGGCCATCCGTAATCAATGGCGCGACACTAGGTAAGCCCTCCCCGCTTGTCAAACGATCCGACCGACGACCGGCATGTTCGGTCAGGCAGGCCATACTTGTGCGATGACTGAGCGAGGTAGTCCATGGCCATTCATTGTGAGGTACTCACCGGCGCCGACGGCGCCCGCATCGGCATCGCAACCCTGGATGCGCCCAAGGCGCTCAATGCCCTGAACCTGCCGATGATCGAGGTGCTGGGCGAACAATTGCACGACTGGGCTCGCGACCCGGGGGTTGTCTGCGTGCTGCTGCGCGGCAACGGCAGCAAAGCCTTCTGCGCCGGTGGCGATGTGCGGGCACTGGTGCAGGCGTGCCGTGACCACCCCGGCAGCGTACCGCCCCTGGCCGCCACCTTCTTCGCTGCCGAGTACCGCCTGGACCATGCCCTGCACACCTACCCCAAGCCGTTGCTGTGCTGGGGCCACGGGCACGTGCTGGGCGGCGGCATGGGGCTGCTGCAGGGCGCCAATGTACGCATCGTCACACCCAGCAGCCGATTGGCCATGCCGGAAATCAGTATCGGCCTGTATCCCGACGTGGGGGCCAGCTGGTTCCTGGCCCGGCTGCCGGGCAAACTGGGGTTGTTCCTGGGGCTGACGGGCGCGCCGATCAACGCACGCGACGCCCTTGATCTGGGCTTGGCCGACCGGTTTTTGGGCGAGCACCAGCAAGAGGCGCTGATCGAAGAACTGCTGCAACTGAACTGGCAGGAGCAGACCACCCTGCAATTGAACAGCCTGCTCAAGGCCGAACAGCACCGCGCCTGCGCCGAGTTGCCCGAAGCCCAGTGGCTGCCGCGGCGGCAGGTGATCGATGCCTTGCTGGATGTGGCCGATGCTGCAGCGGCCTGGCGTGCGCTGGAGGGGCTCAAGCACCATGACGACCCACTGCTTGCCGAAGCAGGCCAGCGGCTGCATGAGGGCTGCCCGCTGACCGCGCACCTGGTATGGGAACAGATTCGCCGGGCGCGGCACCTGTCGTTGGCGCAGGTGTTCCAGATGGAGTACTGCATGAGCCTGAATTGCTGCCGCCACCCGGAGTTCAGCGAAGGCGTGCGAGCCCGCTTGCTGGACAAGGACAACCACCCCCGCTGGCACTGGCCGGATGTGGCTCAGGTGCCGGCGGCGGTGGTCGAGGCGCATTTTTCCAAGGCGTGGGAGGGGCGGCATCCATTGGCGGATCTGGGTTGACTTACAGAACCTGGGGCTGCTTTGCAGCCCTATCGCGACACAAGGCCGCTCCTACAGGTACCGCGCTGGTTTGCAGTACCTGTAAGAACACACCTACCTTCATTCACCTAGCGCTGCCAGTTTCCACCGCGCCCTTGCCCACGACGGCCATCCCAGCGCCCGCCGTCATTGCGTTGCCCATTGGAGTGCCAGTCGCCCCGCTGATAACGCTGGCTGCCATCACGATAATCATGCCGGTCCCGATCCTGCCTGTAGTCCTGGCGCTGGCGGTTGCCGTAGTCATTGCGCGGGTTGCCGTGCCACTGTTTCATGCCAGGCTGCGGATACGGGCGGTATTGCGGTGCGGGCGCCGACCGATGGTAATAACGCGGTGCCGGCTGGTAGTAATAGCGCGGTTGCGGCGTTACGTAGTAGCGATCATAGCGGTAATACCCGGGCGACACGTAGCGGTCGCTGGAGTAGTAATCCGAGCGGTAATAACCCCCACGCTCGTAATACGGGGCGCAGGCAGAAGTCATCAGCCCCAGCAGGGCGATCAACAGGATTCGATAGGACATGGCGGCCTCCTGGACCGCTGGCGTGCCCGAACAGCGGCGCTGCCGAGCATCGATGCGGAATGCGTTCATCGACACTGAATAAGACCGTGAAGCCGAGGTGCAGTGCCATTTCTGCAATAATTTGATACAGGTGCGATAACCCTGAAAAACTTGCAGTCATTTGCCGGTCATCTCACTAGAATGGGCACCCTGGCACACATCACGGGAAGATCATGCCGTTACGTTCCGCTCTGTTCTCGCAGCGCTCGCTGATCTTTACCCTGCTGGTGCTCCTGGCTTGCGGCTTCCTCGCCACTTCACTGCTCAGCTACTTCGCCTCGCGCAGCGCCATCCGCGACGGCATCATCAATACCGAACTGCCGCTGACGTCCGACACGGTCTACTCAGAGATCCAGAAAGACCTGATCCGCCCGGTGCTGATCGCCTCGATGATGGCCCAGGACACTTTCCTGCGCGACTGGGTGTTGTCCGGCGAGCAGGATACCGAGCGCATGACACGCTACCTTGGCGAAGTCATGGGCAAGCAGGACACCTTCACGTCGTTTTTCGTGTCTGACCGCACCCTCACCTACTACCAGGCCAAAGGCGTGCTCAAGAAGGTAGAACCCGGCACCTGGCGCGATGCCTGGTATTTCCGCCTGCGCGACCTCAAAGCCCCCTATGAGATCAACGTCGATCTGGACATGGCCAACCAGGACAGCCTGACTGTGTTCATCAACTACCAGGTACATGACTACCAGCACCGCTTCATCGGTGCCGCCGGTGTCGGGCTGAGCGTATCGTCGGTGGTCAAGCTGATCGACCAGTATCAGCGCCGCTACCAGCGCTCGGTGCTGTTCACCGACGCCAAGGGCAAGGTGCTGATGACCGGCTCGGAAGGTGGCCCGCATGGTTTGCGGGTCGGCCAGCCGCTCAGCGACAACCCCGAACTGAACGACGTACTGGCCGAGCAGTTGGTGCCCGGTGAAGGCAGCCACGAATACCGCGACAGCGACAACCACAGCCACTTCCTCAACGTGCGCCACCTGCCCGAACTGGACTGGTACCTGTTGGTGGAAAAGCGCGAAACCGGCGCCCTCGACCGCATCCGCCACTCCCTGTACCTGAACCTGGCCATCTGCGCGATGATCACCCTGGTGGTGCTGGCACTGGTGCATGCCATGGTCCGCCGTCATCAGGCCAGCACCGAGGCCCTGGCCACCCTCGACAGCCTCACCGGCCTGCCCAACCGGCGCAGCTTCGACCTGCTCGCCGCCCAGGCCTTGCACGAAGCCCAGCGCGACAGTGGGCCGCTGGTGGCATTGCTGATCGACCTGGACCACTTCAAGGCACTGAACGACACCCATGGCCACCTGGCAGGCGACGAAGTGCTGCGCCAATTTGCCAATGTGCTGCAGGGCAGCCTGCGCCAGTCGGATATACTGTGCCGCTGGGGCGGTGAGGAATTCATCGTGCTGCTGCGTGAAGCCGAAGGCCGGCAGGCCATCGAGGTGGCGGAAAAAATCCGTCGCCGCACTGAACAGCTGACCTTCAGCTACGAAGAACAGCCGCTGCGCCTGACCACCAGCATCGGCCTGAGCAGCCTGCAGCCCGGGGATACCCTGCACGCCCTGCTGACCCGCGCCGACCGTGCGCTCTATCGTGCCAAGCAGGCCGGCCGCAACCGCGTCTGCAGTGAAACCCGCCATGAATGACAGCCAACACTGCCCCGCTTGCGGTGCCCTCAACCAATGCAGCCTGGCCGACCCGCGCCGCGCTACCCAGGCCTGCTGGTGCTACGGTGTGACCATCGACCCGGCCGTGCTGCAGGCCCTGCCCGCCGAGTTGCGGGACAAAGCCTGCCTGTGCCCGCGTTGCGCTGCCGTTGAAGAGCAACTCCGATCAACCACTCCCCACTGACCTGTTCCAATGCGCCTCGACCGTTTCCTCGCCAACCTCCCCAGCCACAACCGCCAGCAAGTTCGCCTGATGCTGGCGCAACGCCGTGTGCGGGTGGATGGCCAGGTTGTCAGCGACCCGCTGGCCGAGGTGCGTGAATTCAGCCGTGTCGAGTTGGACGACCAGTTGCTCCAGGCGGGCCGCCCCGCGCGTTACCTGATGCTGTACAAGCCACAGGGTTGCGTCAGCGCCACCCAGGACCCGCAACACCCCACGGTGCTCGACCTGCTGCCAACAGCGCTTCGCGATGACCTGCACATTGCCGGGCGCCTGGACTTCAACACCACCGGGTTGATGATCCTGACCAACGATGGCCAGTGGTCACGGCGCCTGACCCAGCCTGCCACCAAGCTGCCAAAGCACTATCTGGTAGAAACCGAGGATGAAATTGGCGAGCACTATGTGGCCAGGTTCCGTGAGGGCTTCTACTTCGCATTTGAAGACCTGACTACCCAGCCCGCCCAGCTGGATATCCTCGGTCCGCGCCAGGCTCGGCTGGCGATCGTCGAAGGGCGCTACCACCAGGTCAAGCGCATGTTCGGGTTCTTCGACAACAAGGTGGTGGGGTTGCATCGGGAAAGCATGGGGGCCATCCGGCTGGACACGAGTTTGGCGCCGGGGGAGTTCCGAGACCTGACGGCGGCCGAGATAGCCACTGTCTAGGCCTGGGCAGACATTACAGGGTCGCCATACGACCGCTCAGCTACAAAAGTCACATTTCTCCCCGAACGGCACTTGCGCGATCCGCGAGCCACTGCTTGAATCCAAATCGTCAGTCTGCATGTGACTAGCAAGTCACGCCCGCAGTCGAAGACACTTTTTGCCGGCTACCCAAGGCCTCGATGCCTTGGGGCACGGCGAATTGCCCGCCAAAAACAATACCGTCGACGCAAGTGCCAAGGATCGACACAGGGCCCCCGGTTTCTCTTCAGGCAAATGCCTACCTGTCATAAAGAACGTGCACCCTAGGTGACGCGAATACCCTTTTTGCGCCAGGAGTCGATGACATGAGGCCAGAAATCGCTGTACTTGATATCCAAGGTCAGTACCGGGTTTACACGGAGTTCTATCGCGCGGATGCGGCCGAGAATACGATCATCCTGATCAATGGTTCGCTGGCCACCACCGCCTCGTTCGCCCAGACGGTACGTAACCTGCACCCGCAGTTCAACATCGTGCTGTTCGACCAGCCGTATGCCGGCAAGTCCAAGCCCCACAACCGTCAGGAACGTCTGATCAGCAAGGAAACCGAGGCGCATATCCTCCTTGAACTGATCGAGCACTTCCAGGCAGACCACGTGATGTCGTTCTCGTGGGGTGGCGCAAGCACGCTGCTGGCGCTGGCGCACCAGCCGCGGAACGTGAAGAAGGCTGTGGTGAGTTCGTTCTCGCCAGTGATCAACGAGCCGATGCGCGACTACCTGGACCGTGGCTGCCAGTACCTGGCCGCCTGCGACCGGTATCAGGTCGGCAACCTGGTCAACGACACCATCGGCAAGCACCTGCCATCACTGTTCAAGCGCTTCAACTACCGGCACGTCAGCAGCCTGGACAGCCATGAGTACGCGCAGATGCACTTCCACATCAACCAGGTGCTGCAACACGACCTGGAGCGAGCGCTGGAGGGTGCGCGCAACATCGACATCCCGGTGTTGTTCGTCAACGGCGCCCGCGACGAGTACACCACGGTCGAAGATGCCCGGCAGTTCGGCAAGCATGTGGGCAGAAGCCAGTTCAGCGTGATCCGCGAGGCGGGGCATTTCCTCGATATGGAAAACAAGACCGCCTGCGAAAACACCCGCAGCGTCTTGCTTGGTTTCCTCAAGCCGACCGTGCGTGAACCTCGTCAACGCTACCAGCACGTTCAACAGGGGCAGCATGCACTGGCCATCTGAGCGCCTCGGCACTCTGTAGCTGATATCCGCAGGCTATGGGGTGCCGACAAGCTTTTTTATAACTTGGGCTTCTAATTCGTGAAGGGTTCTGGTAAAAAGTGCTGCGCAGACGCGGGTATAGTTTAGTGGCAAAACGAAAGCTTCCCAAGCTTTAGTTGAGGGTTCGATTCCCTCTACCCGCTCCACATCGCATTCCAGCATGACGTTCCAGCAACGTCATCGCAGTCAAAAGGAGCCTTGGCTCCTTTTTTCGTTTCTGTCCCCCACGTTGACCTGGCCCATGGCCATTTGCCTGCCGATCCGCTTCAATGCGCTGCGGGTGCATTCGCGCGCAAGCGAAACTGCTTGTGGCGAATATGCTCAATGGATTCGTGAAACATTTCGAAAGGATGACGTATGTTTCTTTCCCGCTGGCTACCGGGCCTTGCCAACCTGCTGCATTACCGCCGTGAGTGGCTGCATGCCGACGTGCAGGCCGGGCTTTCGGTCGCGGCGATCCAGATCCCCATCGCCATCGCCTATGCGCAAATCGTCGGCCTGCCACCACAATACGGCCTGTACGCCTGCGTTCTGCCCATGATGGTCTATGCCTTGATCGGCAGCTCGCGCCAACTGATGGTCGGCCCCGACGCCGCCACCTGCGCGATGATCGCCGGTGCTGTGGCACCGCTGGCCATGGGCGACCCGCAACGCATCGTCGAACTGTCGGTGATCGTCACCGTGCTGGTTGGCGTAATGCTGATTGCCGCCGGCCTGGCCCGTGCCGGCTTCATCGCCAGCTTCTTCTCGCGGCCAATCCTGATCGGCTACCTCAACGGCATCGGCCTGAGCCTGATCGCCGGGCAGCTGTCCAAGGTGGTGGGGTTCAAGATCGAAGGCGACGGTTTCATCCTCAGCCTGATCAACTTCTTCCAGCGCCTGGGCGAGATTCACTGGGTCACGTTGCTCATCGGCCTGGCCGCCCTGGGCCTGCTGATCTGGCTGCCGCGGCGCTACCCGCGCCTGCCTGCAGCCCTCACGGTCGTGGCGCTGTTCATGCTGCTGGCCGGGCTGTTCGGCCTTGACCGCTTCGGCGTTGCCGTCCTCGGCCCGGTACCTGCCGGCATCCCGCAGCTGGCCTGGCCGCACAGCAACCTGGAGGAAATGAAAAGCCTGTTGCGCGACGCCCTGGGTATTGCCACCGTCAGCTTCTGCAGTGCCATGCTGACTGCGCGCAGCTTTGCCGCCCGGCATGGCTATGCGATCAACGCCAACCACGAGTTTGTCGCCCTGGGCGTCAGCAACCTGGCCGCCGGGGTCTCCCAAGGCTTTGCCATCAGCGGCGCCGACTCGCGTACGGCGGTCAACGACATGGTCGGTGGCAAAAGCCAGCTGGTAGGCATCATCGCGGCACTGGTCATCGCCCTGATCCTGCTGTTTTTCACCGCGCCCATGGCGTGGATCCCGCAGGCTGCACTGGGCGCCGTGCTGCTGATGGCCGGTTGGGGGCTGATCGACATCAAGTCGCTGGGTAGCATCAGGCGTCTCAGCCGCTTCGAGTTCTGGCTGTGCCTGCTGACCACGGCGGGCGTGCTGGGCCTGGGCGTGCTGCCCGGTATCGTGTTTGCCGTCACCCTGGCGATTTTGCGCCTGCTGTACAGCATCTACCAGCCCACCGATGCCGTGTTGGGCTGGCTGCCGGGCACCGAAGGCCAGGTCGACATCCGCAAATTCAAGGACGCGCGTACCGTGCCTGGGCTGGTGGTGTACCGCTTCGACGACGCGATCCTGTTCTTCAACGCCGACTACTTCAAGATGCGCCTGCTCGAGGCGGTACAGAGCCAGCACCAGCCCAAGGCCGTGCTGTTCGATGCCGAAGCAGTCACCAACATCGACGTCAGCGGCATCGCTGCCCTGCGTGAAGTACGCGACACCCTGACAGCGCAGGGCATCTTCTTTGCCATCGCACGCGCCCGGGGTACGTTTCTGCGCATGCTGGTGCGCTCGGGGATGGCGCGGGAAATGGAAGACAAGCTGCTGTTTGGTTCTGTACGGGCCGGGATTCGCGCGTACCGGGTGTGGCGTAACCGGAGCCGCAGTGTGCCGGTTGCCGAGCAGGGCTAACGAGGTGTTTTATTGCCACTGGCCCTATCGCCGGCAAGCCAGCTCCCACAGATACGATGCAGGGTTCACAGGCTATGGCGTACCTGTGGGAGCTGGCTTGCCGGCGATAGGGCCAGTCCAGGTAACACAAGGCTGTTGGCAGGACACCAACCCTCGCTCACGCTGCATGACATGCTAAAGTCCCCCCCGTTCTCCGCTCCACCCTACGGAACCCAGCATGCCCGCACTTGACGCCACCCTCACTCCCTGGCCAGAACTCGCTGCCCGCCACCCCTGCGACGCCCTGCTGCTGGGCAACGGTGCCAGCCGCGCAGTGTGGAAGCCGTTCGGCTACTTCTCGCTGTTCGAGGAAGCGCAACGCGCCGGTCGCAAGAAAGGCCTGGCGGTCAGTGACCAGGCGCTGTTCAAATCCTTGGCCACAGAGCTGTTCGAACCCGTGCTCAGCACCCTGAACACCACCGTGCGCGCAAACGCCGCGCTGGCCATCAACTCCACCGCGCCGCTGAACCGCTACTACTCGATCAAGGAAGCGTTGATTCACGCCGTGCGCACGGTGCACCTGCCGTGGTCACTGATGCCGGCCACCACCCTGGCAGCCCTCAACCAGGCCCTGCGCGGCTACCGCAGCGTCTACACCAGCAACTACGACCTGCTGCTGCCCTGGTCCGTACAACACGCTCCGCAGGGCTTTGCCGAGCTGTTCGACGAGCAAGGCTTCTTCGATGTGCGCCGCACCCGCAGCGAAGGCACCCGGGTGCTGCACCTGCACGGCGGCCTGCACCTGCTCAAGCTGCCCGACGGCACCACCCGCCAACGCAGCGCCGACAACGCCGAGCTGCTCGATGGCTTTGCGGTAAATATCCCTGGCGAGGTGCCGCTGTTCGTCAACGAAGACCGCAGCGACGAAAAACTGCGCGCCATCCGCAACTCGGACTACCTGGGCTGGTGCCTGGGGCAGTTGGCACAGGAGAGCCAGGGGCTATGCCTGTTCGGGCAGCATCTGGACAGCAGCGACCAGCACCTGCTCGAAGCTATCCGACAGGCGCGGCCAAAGCATCTGTCGATTGCCATAAGGCCACTGAGCGAGGCTTCGGTGATCAACCAGAAGCAACACTATATTGATCGGTTCGGGGATCTGGCGGGGACGAAGGTGCATTTCTTTGATGCCAGTACGCATCCGTTGGGGCTGGCAGATTTGGCGATCGAGCTACCAGCCACTCGACGCTAGCACGCTCCCAGCAGGAGCGCGCGCGCAGGCTTGCTGGGGGTTGCCGTCAGAGCAACCCATCCGCCCGCAGCAACGTCTCCAGGCAATGCTCCTGCACCCCATAAAAAGCCTTGAGCTGGCCAATCTTCTCCAGCAACGCCCCGTTGTCTCCCCCCTTCTGCCGCTTCACCGCAAGAATCATCTTGTTCTTGTTGGTGTGCTCCAGCGAGATGAACTCGAACACCTTGGTCTCGTAACCGCAGGCTTCCAGGTACAGCGCGCGCAGGCTGTCGGTCAGCATTTCAGCCTGCTGGCCCAAGTGCAGGCCGTACTGGAGCATGGGTTGCAGCAACCCCGGGCTGTGCAGCTGCGGGCGGATCTGTTTGTGGCAGCACGGCGAGCACATGATGATCGCGGCGTTGCAGCGGATGCCGGTATGGATGGCGTAGTCGGTGGCGATGTCACAGGCATGCAGGGCGATCATCACCTCGATGGCCTCTGGCACCACGCTGCGCACGTCACCGCACTGAAACTCCAGGCCCGGGTGCTCCAGGCGTGCGGCAGCGGTGTTGCACAGGTCGACCATGTCCTGGCGCAACTCTACGCCAGTGACCTGTGCATCGCGGCCCAGGCTGTTGCGCAGGTAATCGTGCATGGCGAAGGTCAGGTAGCCCTTGCCCGAGCCAAAGTCGGCTACCCGCAGTGCCTGCTCGGCCGACACCGGGGCGCTGGCCAGGGCGTGGTCGAAGACCTCGATGAACTTGTTGATCTGCTTCCATTTGCGCGACATCGACGGAATCAACGCGCCTTGTGCATCGGTTACGCCCAGGTCACGCAAAAACGGGCGAGACAACTCCAGGTAACGCTTCTTCTCGCGGTCATGGCCGCTGCCGGCAGTGACCTCACGCGGTGCCTGTGCGCCGTGACGCTGCAGCATCGGCTTGCCCTTCTTGCTGAAGGTCAGTTGCACTTCGCCGTCAGCATCGAACAGGTGGGCGTTGCGGAAGCTGTCTGGCAGCAGCTCGGCAACCAGCGCCTGGGCCTGGTCCAGCGGCAGGTTGCGGGTGATGTCGCGGGTCTGGTGGCGGTAGACCAGCGACAGGCACGGCTGGCCCTTGACCTGCAGCGGCTTGGCGATGATCCGTTGCAAGGTCTGATCGGCACCGACATGGCGCGCCAGCACCAGTTTGACCAAGGTATCGCCGTGCAGGGCGGCGTTCAGCAGGTCGAGAAACTGAGCGCGCGCATCCGGCGCGGAGGGGGCGGAAGTACTGGCGGACATGGAGAAACGGTGCCTCGAATAGCGGGAAGCGCATTCTACACCCTGTGGGAGCGGGTTTACCCGCGAATGCGTCGGTGGCCTCTAGGCAGCATTCGCGGGTGAACCCGCTCCCACAGGGAAGGCGTCAAGCCAGGCGGATCCGAATCAATCGAGAATCACCAGCCGGTTGGGCAACTCGTTACGGGCATGGGTTGGCGGCACGTGCTGGCTAAGCAGCTCGCCACACGCCTCGATGCACTCGACAAAGCCCTGCAACGTCCGGCCCTGGCGCACCTGTTCGGCAAAGCGCGCTCCGATCGCTGCCCGGGCTTCGGCATCCAGGCAGTGTTCGATACCCCGATCGACCAGGATTTCCACATGCCGCTCCGCCTCGCTGACGAAAATCAGCACACCCGTGGCGCCTGCGGTGCGCTGCAGGTTCTGCTCGCGAAACTGCTGGCGGGCCAGCCGTGAAGCACGCCAGCGACGCAGGGCACGGGGGATCAGCCAGCTGGCCAGACGCGGGTTGCGCAGCAGCAGGCACAAGCCGACGAACAGCAGCACGTTGGCCACCAGCAAGCCTCGCACGCCGGGCCAGCCCAGCAGCCAGTGCAACAGGCCCGGCACCGCCAACGCCAGCACGGCGGCCCACAACAACGGCCAGTAGGCGTAATCGTCGGCACGGCGGGCCAGCACCGTCACCAGTTCGGCATCGGTGCGCCGTTCAGCGCGCGCAATGGCTTCGGCAATCTGCCGTTGATGGTACTCGTCGAAGGGGGTCATGCCGTCGGTCTCTTGAGCGTTCTTATAGTTGTTGTCCCGGCACTCGGGGCTTCATCCGCAGGCGACATATTCAGGCATAATCCGCTGCTGGAAAGTAAGCCTGCGAATCGTACAACAATAGCCGCCTGAAAACTTCGGCCGCGCGCGTATCACCCTGGATACGGCAGAGGCCCCACAACGGAATTGATGATGAAACTGTCTTTGCTGGGCCTGGCCATGGGCCTTGCCAGTCAGGCGGCCCTTGCCGCCCCCTATGCCCCGCCCCTGCAGGACAAGCAGGCGTTCATCGAGCATCTGATCAGCCAGATGACCGAAGCCGAGAAAATCGGCCAGCTGCGCCTGATCAGCATCGGCCCGGAAATGCCCCACGAAAAGATCCGCGAAGAAATTGCCGCCGGCCGCATCGGTGGCACCTTCAACTCGCGCACCGCGCCCGAAAACCGCCCGATGCAGGACGCGGCCATGCGCAGCCGCCTGAAGATCCCCATGTTCTTCGCTTACGACACCATTCACGGCGAACGCACCATCTTCCCGATCGGCCTGGGCATGGCCGCCACCTGGGACATGGACGCCGTCGCCAAGGTGGGCCGCACTGCAGCCATCGAAGCCTCCGCCGACGCCCTGGACATGACCTTCGCACCCATGGTCGATATCGCCCGCGACCCGCGCTGGGGCCGTACCAGCGAAGGCTTCGGCGAGGACACCTACCTGACCTCGAAAATCGGCCAGGTGATGGTGCGTTCGTTCCAGGGCAGCAGCCCGGCCAACCCCGACAGCATCATGGCCATCGTCAAGCACTTCGCCCTGTACGGTGCAGTGGAAGGCGGGCGCGACTACAACACGGTCGATATGAGCCTGCCGAAAATGTACAACGACTACCTGCCGCCCTACCGCGCCGCGCTCGACGCCGGTGCTGGCGGGGTGATGGTGGCACTGAACTCGATCAACGGTGTGCCGGCCACCTCCAACACCTGGTTGATGAACGACCTGCTGCGCAAGGAGTGGGGCTTCAAAGGCGTGACCATCAGTGACCACGGCGCCATCCAGGAGCTGATCCGTCATGGCGTCGCCCGCGACGGCCGTGAAGCCGCCAAGCTGGCGATCAAGGCTGGCATCGACATGAGCATGAACGACACCCTGTACGGCGAAGAGCTGCCAGGCCTGCTGAAGTCCGGCGAAGTGACCCAGCGCGAACTGGACCAGGCGGTACGCGAAGTGCTTGGCGCCAAGTACGACATGGGCCTTTTCAAGGACCCGTACGTGCGCATCGGCAAAGCCGAAACCGACCTGAAGGACTATTACGGCAACGACCGCCTGCACCGCGAAGCTGCGCGTGACGTGGCACGCCGCAGCCTGGTGCTGCTGGAAAACCGCAACCAGACCCTGCCGCTGAAAAAGGCTGGCACCATTGCCTTGGTCGGCCCACTGGCCGATGCCCCGATTGACATGATGGGCAGTTGGGCCGCCGACGGTAAACCGGTGCACTCGGTGACCGTGCGCGAAGGCCTGCGCCGCGCCGTGGAAGGCAAGGCCAAGCTGGTCTACGCCAAAGGCTCCAACGTCACGGGCGACAAGGCCATCCTCGATTACCTGAACTTCCTCAACTTCGATGCCCCGGAAATCGTCGACGACCCGCGCCCGCCTGCGGTGCTGATCGATGAAGCGCTCAAGGCGGCCAGGCAAGCCGATGTGGTGGTGGCGGTGGTCGGCGAGTCCCGCGGCATGTCCCACGAGTCGTCGAGCCGTACCACCCTGGAAATCCCGGCCAGCCAGCGCGAACTGATCAAGGCCCTGAAGGCCACAGGCAAGCCGCTGGTACTGGTGCTGATGAACGGCCGGCCGCTGTCGATCAGCTGGGAGCGCGAGCAGGCCGACGCCATCCTCGAAACCTGGTTCGCCGGCACCGAAGGCGGTAATGCCATCGCCGACGTGCTGTTTGGTGACTACAACCCGTCCGGCAAGCTGGCCATCACCTTCCCGCGCTCGGTCGGGCAGATTCCCATGTACTACAACCACACCCGCATCGGTCGCCCCTTCACCCCTGGCAAGCCGGGCAACTACACCTCGCAGTACTTTGAAGAACCCAACGGCCCGCTGTACCCGTTTGGCTATGGCCTGAGCTACAGCAGCTTCGAGCTGTCGGGCCTGAAGCTTTCGAACAAGGACCTCAAGCGCGGCGACACACTGGAGGCCAGGGTGACGGTGACGAACACCGGCAAGGTGGCAGGCGAGACCGTGGTGCAGCTGTACCTGCAGGATGTGTCGGCGTCGATGAGCCGCCCGGTCAAAGAACTGAAGAATTTCCAGAAACTGATGCTCAAGCCGGGCGAGTCGCGCACCTTGATCTTCCGCATCAGCGAGGAAGACCTGAAGTTCTACAATGGCCAGCTGCAGCGGGTTGCCGAGCCAGGTGAATTCAATGTCCAGGTCGGGCTGGATTCCCAGGCGGTGCAGCAGCAGAGCTTCGAACTGCTGTAACTGAAGGTCGCCTGTACCGCCCCTTTCGCGGGCTTGCCCGCTCCCACAGAATACTCACAGCCCAAGAGGCCTGTGCAGTACTTGTGGGAGCGGGCAAGCCCGCGAAGGGGCCGGGCCCGATACCCCATTACCGGATCCGCCCCAATGCCCTTTTCCTTTCGCGCCCTGCGTCTGGGGCTGATCACCCTGCTGATCGTGCTGGGTACCGCCCTCATTGCCGGTTGGGCCATGCACCAGGCCAAGCGCCAGGCCATGGAAGACGACGCCCAGCGTGCCAGCCAGCAGTTGGGCCTGTACGCCAATACCCTGCATACCCTGATCGACCGCTACCGCGCCCTGCCCGCCGTGCTGGCGCTGGACCCGGAGCTGATCGCCGCCCTGCGCGACCCGGTCAGCGAACAGGTGCAGGACGCCCTGAACCGCAAGCTTGAACGCATCAACGGCGCCGCAAACTCCTCCACGCTCGAACTGCTCGACCGCACCGGCCTGGCCATCGCCGCCAGCAACTGGCGGCTGCCCAGCAGCTACGTCGGTTCCAACTACGGCTTCAGGCCCTACTTCAAGCAAACCCGCAGCCAGGGCAGTGGCCGCTTCTACGCCGTGGGCGTGACGAGTGGCGTGCCGGGCTACTTCCTCGCCAGTGCGGTGAACGACGAGCATGGCCGCTTCCTCGGTGCCATGGTGGTGAAGCTGGAGTTCCCGGAACTTGAACGCGAGTGGCGCCAGGGCAGCGACATCCTGCTGGTGAGCGACGCTCGCGGCATCACCTTCATCGCCAACCAGGACGGCTGGCGCTACCGCGAGCTGCAGCCGCTCAGTGGTGCCGACCGTGCCGAGCTTGCCGAAACCCGCCAGTACGACAAACAACCGCTGGTGCCGTTGCAGCATCAGGTGCTGACGCGCTTTGCTGCCAACAGTACCCTTAGCCGCGTGCAAGGCCCCGAGGGCAGCGCCGAATACTTGTGGGAAAGCCTGCCACTGGAAGGCGAAAACTGGACCTTGCACCTGCTGCGCAAACCGCAGGTCACTGCCGACGGCCGCAATGCCGCCCTGGGCGCCGCCGCCGTGTGGCTGAGCCTGGTGTTCGCCGCGCTGTTCGTCAGCCAGCGCCTGCGCCTGGCGCGTCTTCGCCAGCGCAGCCGCGAGGAGCTGAAGCGCCAGGTCGAGGAGCGCACCCGCGAACTGCGCACGGCTCAAGAGGGCCTGGTGCAATCAGCCAAGCTGGCGGCGTTGGGGCAGATGTCGGCCGCCATGGCCCACGAAATCAACCAGCCGCTGACCACCCAACGCATGCAACTGGAAACCCTGCGCCTGCTGCTCGACCATGGCCGCCATGACGAGGCGCGCCAGGCCCTGGAGCCACTGGAGCAGATGCTGACGCGCATGGCCGCGCTCACCAGCCACCTGAAAACCTTTGCCCGCAACAGCCCGGTCGGCCTGCGCGAGCGCCTCGACCTGGCCACCGTGGTCGACCAGGCCCTGCACCTGCTGGAAACCCGCATTCGCAGCGAAGAGGTAGAGGTGGCCCTGTACCTGGCGCGCCCGGCCTGGGTACGCGGCGATGCCATTCGCCTGGAGCAAGTGCTGATCAACCTGTTGCGCAATGCCCTCGACGCCATGGCCAACAAGCGCTACAAACGCCTGGAGGTGCGCATCGAACCCGAGGGCGAGCGGTGGCGCCTGAGTGTGCTGGATTCGGGGGGCGGCATTGCCGAGGCCGACCTGGCCAAGGTCTTCGACCCGTTCTTCACCACCAAGCCGGTGGGCGAAGGCCTGGGCCTGGGCCTGGCCATTTCCTACGGTATCGTCCACGAGGCCGGTGGCCAGCTGCAGGCCGAAAACCTGCCAGGTGGTGCACGCCTGAGCCTTACCCTGCCCCGTGACCTGGAGCCTGTATGTTGAATTCAGTGATCGTCGTCGATGATGAAGCCAGTATCCGCACTGCGGTCGAGCAATGGCTGAGCCTGTCCGGCTTCAGCGTGCAACTGTTCGCACGCGCCGAAGAGTGCCTGGCACACCTGCCGCGGCACTTTCCCGGGGTGATCATCAGCGATGTGCGCATGCCCGGCATGGATGGCTTGCAATTGCTCGAACGCCTGCAGGCGGACGACCCCGACTTGCCCGTCATCTTGCTGACGGGCCACGGCGACGTGCCGATGGCCGTGGAAGCCATGCGCAGCGGTGCCTACGACTTCCTCGAAAAGCCCTTCACCCCGCAGCACCTGCTGGGCAGCCTGCGCCGGGCCCTGGAAAAGCGCCAGCTGGTGCTGGAAAACCGCCGGCTGCACGAACAGGCAGACCTCAAGTCACGCCTGGAAGGCACGCTGCTGGGCATGTCACAGGGCCTGCAACAGCTGCGCCGACAAGTACTGGAGCTGGCCAGCCTGCCCGTCAATGTGCTGATCCGTGGCGAAACCGGCAGTGGCAAGGAGCGCGTGGCCCGCTGCCTGCACGATTTTGGCCCTCGCGCCGGTAAACCCTTCGTCGCACTCAACTGCGCGGCCATTCCCGAGTCGCTGTTCGAGGCCGAGCTGTTCGGCCATGAAAGCGGCGCCTTCACCGGCGCCCAGGGCAAGCGCATCGGCAAGCTGGAGTACGCCAACGGTGGCACGGTGTTTCTCGATGAAATCGAGAGCATGCCGCTGGCGCAGCAGGCCAAGCTGTTACGCGTGATCCAGGAGCAGAAGCTGGAGCGCCTGGGTGCCAACCAGAGCATCAGCGTCGACCTGCGTGTCATTGCCGCGACCAAGCCCGACCTGCTCGAAGAGGCTCGCGCCGGGCGCTTTCGCGAAGACCTTGCCTATCGCCTGAATGTGGCCGAGCTCCGCCTGGCGCCGCTGCGTGAGCGGCGTGAGGACATTCCTCTGCTGTTCGAGCACTTTGCCCGCGCCGCAGGCGAAAAGCTGGGCCGTGCCGCCCCGCTGCTGTCGGGTGTACAACTGGCACAACTGCTGTCCCATGACTGGCCAGGCAACGTCCGGGAGCTGGCCAATGCGGCGGAGCGCCATGCATTGGGGCTGAGCTCGCCGAACATCGAAGTGGCACCTGCCGGGCAGTCGCTGGGCGAACAGATGGAAGCGTTCGAGGCGCAATGCCTGCGCGCAGCCTTGCGCCAGTATGGGGGCGAGATCAAGTCGGTGATGGAGGCGTTGCAGCTGCCGCGGCGTACGCTTAACGAAAAGATGCAGCGGCATGGGCTGGCGCGCGAGGAGTTTGTCGGGCGCGAATGAGCGGATTTCCGCTTACCTGCAATGGCTGATCGGCAAGAATCCGCTTATTTCCAACGATCCTGGGGCTGCTTTGCAGCCCATCGCGACGCAAGGCCGCTCCTACAAGCCAGCTATCACGCGGTTCTGCCCTCAAATGAATCAGCCTGCACCCATTTGGCACACCTTCTGCAATTGCCATGGCAAGCTGCGCCACGGCGCGCTCCACAAAAACAACGAGAAGGTATCCCTGATGGATAACGCCACCTCCCTGCCCGCCGGGGCGGCCACTGCGCCCGCCGCGGAAAAAACCACCGCCAGCCGCCTGAAGTCGATCTTCAGCGGGTCCATCGGCAACATGGTCGAATGGTACGACTGGTACGTCTACGCCGCATTCTCGCTGTACTTCGCCAAGGCCTTTTTCCCGGCCGGTGACTCCACCGCACAATTGCTCAATACCGCCGCGATCTTCGCCGTGGGCTTCCTCATGCGCCCGATCGGTGGCTGGCTGATGGGCCTGTACGCCGACCGCAAAGGCCGCAAGGCTGCGCTGATGGCATCGGTACTGTTGATGTGCGCCGGCTCGCTGGTCATTGCCCTGACCCCGGGCTACGAAACCATCGGCGTCGCCGCACCGGTCCTGCTGGTCATCGCACGCCTGCTGCAAGGCCTGTCGGTGGGCGGCGAGTACGGCACCTCGGCCACCTACCTCAGCGAAATGGCCAGCAAGGAACGCCGTGGCTTCTTCTCCAGCTTCCAGTACGTGACCCTGATCTCCGGCCAGCTCATCGCCCTGGCGGTACTGATTGTCCTGCAGCAGACCCTGACCACAGAGCAGCTGTATGCCTGGGGCTGGCGCGTGCCGTTCGTGATCGGTGCACTGTGCGCAGTGGTGGCCCTGTACCTGCGTCGCGGCATGGAAGAAACCGCCTCGTTCACCAAGAAGGAAAAGGCCAAGGAAAGCCTGATGCGCACCCTGCTGCGCCACCCCAAGGAGCTGATGACCGTGGTCGGCCTGACCATGGGCGGCACCCTGGCCTTCTACACCTACACCACCTACATGCAGAAGTACCTGGTCAACACCGTGGGCATGAGCATCAGCGACTCGACCACCATCTCGGCCGCCACCCTGTTCCTGTTCATGTGCCTGCAGCCGGTGATCGGTGGCTTGTCGGACAAAATCGGCCGACGTCCGATCCTGATCGCCTTCGGTGTGCTCGGCACCCTGTTCACCGTACCGATCCTCAGCACCCTGCACACCATCCAGACCTGGTGGGGCGCATTCTTCCTGATCATGGCGGCGCTGATCATCGTCAGCGGATACACCTCGATCAATGCCGTGGTCAAGGCAGAGCTGTTCCCAACGGAAATTCGCGCCCTGGGCGTGGGCCTGCCGTACGCCCTGACCGTGTCGATCTTCGGCGGCACCGCCGAGTACGTGGCCTTGTGGTTCAAGAGCGCAGGCATGGAAAGCGGCTTCTACTGGTACGTCACCGGCTGTATTGCCTGCTCGCTGCTGGTTTACGCGACCATGAAGGACACCAAGCAACACTCGCGGATTACTACCGAGTGAATCTGAAGCTGCTGAAATGAAAAGGGCGCACCGTTCCAGGTGCGCCCTTTTCATTTGTTCGATCAACACTCATCTCGCTGTGAGCCGATTAAAAATCCTATTCGGCTCATCCTGTGAGCCGAATAGCTCAGTTAATCGGCTCACTCGTGCCTCAGAGCCTGTTCAGGACATCTCCAACACCTGGCGCGGTTCCCGACGCTGGTACCAGGTGGCCATCAACACGAGCACCAGCAGCACCCCGCCCAGCACGGCCGACGAACCGATTGTGCCGAAGTCCAGGCCGCCCTTTTCATGGGGTTTGGTGAGGAAGTCGCGCTTTGAAACAAGATACTTCGCTGTTAACACCCCTTTAATTCCCGACCTTCAAGCTGCGATGGCTGACGAAACGACAACGCGAGGGCTTGCGGAAACTGAATAACACCGCTGCCTGACCCACGCGAAGCCTGCGCAAATACATCGATTTATTCGATTTTTAAACGCTATTTTTTGCGCTTTTTAATCAAATTAATCGGCGTATGATTAAACCCATAGAAACAAACAACTTCTCGAACCCCGGAGCAACGACCATGAAAAACAAACTGATCCTCACCCTCGCCCTCTCGGTTTTCGCAGCGGGTGCCTTCGCCGAAGATGGCTTCGACCGTACCAGCGCACACACCTTTGCCGCGGCTCAAACTCAGTCCGCCAGCTACGCTGAAGACGGCTTTGACCGCACCGGAGGCCAACGTTTCGCTGAAGACGGTTTCGACCGCACTGGCGGCCAGCGTTTTGCTGAAGATGGCTTCGACCGTACCGGTGGCCAACGCTTCGCCGAAGACGGCTTTGACCGCACCAACGCCCACCGCATCAGCTAATACCTGATGCGAGCACCCAGCCCGGCTTCGGCCGGGCTTGATCATTTGCAGGCGAGCACAGGCTTGGCACACTAGGCACCTTGTCCACCAGGAGGTAGGGCCAACAAGCCCAGCACAGATGTATTACTACGAACCTGCCAAAGGCCACGGCCTGCCCCACGACCCGTTCAACGCCATCGTCGGCCCCCGCCCTATCGGCTGGATTTCCTCGCATGACCGCGAAGGCCGCCTGAACCTGGCGCCCTACAGCTTCTTCAACGCCTTCAACTACATCCCGCCGATCATCGGTTTCTGCAGCGTCGGGCGCAAAGACAGCCTGAACAACATCGAGCAGACCGGCGAATTCGTCTGGAACCTGGCCACCCGCCCACTGGCCGAGCAGATGAACCAGAGCTGCGCGCCGGTTGCTGCCGAAGTGAGCGAGTTTGAATTGAGCGGCCTTACCGCCACGCCGTCGAGCATCGTCAGCGTGCCCCGCGTAGGCGAAGCTCCGGTGGCGTTCGAGTGCAAGGTCAGCCAGATCGTCCAGCTCAAGCGGGCCGACCAGGCACTGGTGCCCAGCTGGCTGATCCTCGGTGAGGTGGTGGCGGTGCACATTGCCGAGCACCTGCTGAAAAACGGCATCTACGATACCGCGGCCGCCGAACCGATCCTGCGTGGCGGTGGCCCGGCGGACTATTTCGAGCTGGGCAACCTGTTCAAGATGGGCCGCCCGCCGGCCTGATCACCAGATCAGTTCACCCTCTTCGCTGACGCCTTGCAGGCGCTGCAGCTCGGCCGTGGCCGCTTCGTCGGCGGCCACAGCACCCTTGAACACCTGCCCGTCGAGGACCTTGTGAAAGCGCGGCGCGCCGCCCATGGCCAGGGCCTTGACCGCAATGGCCGCGTTGTAGCCGCCACCGTCCACCGGCACCATCGCCGATACCGCTTCGAAATGAGTGAATTCCCTACGTGCCATGATGCTATCCGCTTGGTTGAACAAGGGCGTCACTTTACCTCATCCACCCTCAATCGAAGGTATGCAAGTCCAGGCTGCTGACCACCTGCGCCTGCACCAGCTCGCCGAACACTTCAAGGGTCGGCGAAGCAAAGTAGCCACTCATCGCCTGCTGATCCTGCCAGCTGCCACTGAGCAACCACAGGTCGGCATCGGCCTGGGAGCGCTGCACGGTGAAACTCAGGCAACCCGGCGCACGCAGCGAGGGCTCGAGCAGGTCGCGCAGGCGCGCGCCCAGCTCTGCCGAGCGCCCGCTGCTGGCACGGATGAAAGCAAGATGGGTGACCGGTTGTTTTAGGGTCATTGCACAATCTCCTTGAAGCAGGCGGACGGAAAAGCCAGGCTGCCAAGGTTAGGGGCTCACACGCGCGGCGCGTTAGGCCATTACTGCTCGCCGCTTGCCTGATCCTACAGCGCGGCAGGATCAGGCAAGCGGCGTGCAGCTTTCGACTAGCGCCCGTCTTTGCCCAAACCTATGCTGCGTCGGTCAGTAGAGGAACGCCATCATGACCACCGCCACGTCCATCGACCCGCCCCTGGAATTGCAGCGCCAGGAACTGGCCGAGCTGATCCGCCGCCATGCCGGCGACCCCCATGGCCCGGCATCGGCCATTGATGACTTGTATCTGGTGCGCTACACCGAGAACGTGCGCTCGGTGCCGACCTTGGCCCAACCCGCGCTGTGCATCCTTGCCCAGGGCAGCAAAAGCCTGTTCCTCGGGGACGAGCAGTATGCCTACGACCCACTGCACTACATGGTGGTCTCGGTGACCCTGCCGCTGAGTGGCGTGAGGCTCGACGCCAGCCCGGAGAACCCGAGCCTGGGCCTGCGCATGGACCTGGACCCGGCCGAGATCAGCCAGCTGATCGCCGAAAGCGGGCCGATGCTGGTACCCAACCGGCCCTCGGGCCGTGGTCTGTATGTGGAAAGGACCGATGCCGCATTGCTCGACGCCTTGCTGCGGCTGCTGCGCCTGCTGGACACCCCACGCGACATCGCCATGCTCGCGCCGCTGTTCCGCCGCGAGATTCTCTATCGCCTGCTGCGTGGGCCGCAGGGTTGCCGGCTATATGAGATTGCCTTGGCCAACAGCCAGACTCACCGGGTTTGCCAGGCCATTACCTGGCTGAACAATAACTACCAGTTGCCCCTGCGCATCGAAGACCTGGCCCGGGAGGTCAACCTCAGCACGTCGACCTTGCACCACCGCTTCAAGGCCGTGACGTCAATGAGCCCGTTGCAGTACCAGAAGCAGCTGCGCCTGCAGGAGGCGCGGCGGTTGATGCTCAACGACGGGCTCGAGGCGGCGGTGGCGGCCTACAGGGTGGGGTATGAAAGCCCGTCGCAGTTCAGCCGTGAATACAGCCGGCTGTATGGCGCGCCGCCGATTCGGGATGTGGCCCGGTTGCGGGCTACTGCTGGCTGAGTCCAGCTTTTACTGTACTGGCCTCTTCGCGGGTAAACCCGCTCCCACAGGATCGCCACAGTGTTCGAAAGCTGTGGTGATCCTGTGGGAGCGGGTTTACCCGCGAAGGGGCCCGCACAGGTAATAACCTTGATTCAACCCGCCACGGTTTCCTGCCACTGATTCTGGTCAACCTGAATCAAGGTCGGGCCCTTGCGCTCCACCGCCTGCCCCAGCGCCGCCTGCAGCTGCTTCACGTCCGTCACATGCTCCGCCGCAGCCCCCAATGCCCGCGCCACGCCGAGGAAGTCCGGAGTATGGATATCGACCCCGACCGGCTCGATTGCCCGGTTGACCATGTACTTCTTGATCTCCTCGTACCCTTGGTTATTCCACAACAGCACGATCAACGGCACCTGCGCCTCCACCGCGCTGGCCAGTTCTGGCAGGGTGAACTGCAAACCGCCGTCACCAATCAGGCACACCGCCGGCGCGCGCTGGCCGATTTGCTCCGCACTCCCCAGCCAGGCGCCCATGGCCGCAGGCAGCGCGTAACCCAGGGTGCCGTAACCGGTGGAGGCATTGAACCAGCGACGTGGCTGGTGCATGTCCAGGGTCAGGTTGCCGGTGTAAACCGGCTGGGTCGAATCGCCTACCAGCACGGCATTGGGCAGTCGCTCGAGAATCGCGTTCAGCAGACGCGTCTGGCTCAGGGTTGGCTGGTCCCAACCTGCCGCCAGTTCCTGGCGCAGGCAAGCTACGCGAGCCACACCCCAAGTGCTTTCACGCACGGGTAGCGGCTGAGCCTGCAAGGCACCCAGCAATGCTTCGGCAGCCAGTTCGGCATCGGCCACCAGCGCAAGCTCGGGCAGGTAGTTGCGCACGGTCTGGTCCGGGTCGATGTCAATGCGCAGCAGGCTGCCCGGGATCTCGAACCCACCCTTGAAGGTCACGTCATAATCGGTTTCGGCCAATTCGGTACCGATCGCCAGCACCACGTCGGCCTCAGCCACCAGCGCCCGTGTAGCCGGCAGCGACTGGGTCGAACCGATCTGCAGCGGGTGGCTGGCCGGCAGCAAACCCTTGGCATTGATGGTCAGCGCCACTGGCGCCTGAAGGTGTTCGGCCAGGCGCGCCAGCGCAGCACCTGCGGCCAACGCGCCACCGCCCGCCAGGATCAAGGGCCGCTTGGCACCTGCCAGGCGCTCGGCCATCTGTGCCACGGCCTGCGGCGCTGCCCCTGCCCGGCTGCCACGCACCGGACGGCCCGGCAGCAGGAAGTCCGCCGGTTCCACCAGCACGTCGAGCGGGATTTCGATATGCACCGGGCGTGGCCGGGCGCTCTCGAACACGGCAAATGCCCGCGCCAGCACCTGCGGCAGGTCTGCAGCACTCATCAAGGTGTGAGAAAACGCGGCCACTCCCGACACCAGCGCCGCCTGGTTGGGCAGCTCGTGCAGCTTGCCGCGGCCACCGCCCAGCTGGTCCCGGGACTGCACGCTGGAAATCACCAGCATCGGGATCGAGTCGGCATACGCCTGGCCCATGGCGGTGGTGATGTTGGTCATGCCAGGGCCGGTAATGATGAAGCACACCCCAGGTTTGCCCCCGGTACGCGCATAGCCATCAGCCATGAACCCGGCACCCTGCTCGTGGCGCGGGGTGATGTGGCGGATGGACGAGCCGGCAAGGCCGCGATACAGCTCCACGGTATGTACACCGGGAATGCCGAAGACATGGTCCACACCATAGCCTTCAAGGAGATTGACCAGTACTTCGCCGCAGGTTGCCATCGCTTTTCACCCTGAATCTTGTTGGATTATGCCCTTATTGGACCCAAGCGACGGCTATCGCCACAATGCAAAAAAACACATACTAGCCATGTTCTGCAATCATGGCTCAGCGCAATGAAACGCCTCCCGCCCCTGCCCGCCCTGCATACCTTTCTGGTCACCGCCCAGCACTGCAACTTCACCCGTGCCGGGCAACAGCTGCACATCACCCAAGGCGCTGTCAGCCGCCAGATCGCCGCCCTCGAAGAGCACCTGGGTTATGCGCTTTTCCAGCGCCAGGCCCGTGGGCTTAGCCTGACCCGTGAAGGCCAGGACTGGCTGCCTCGGGTACAGCAGGTGTTCGCGCTGATCGAGCAAGGCGTGCGTGAAGTGGGTGGGCGCAGCACGACCTTGCAGCTCAAGGCCCCGACGTGCGTGATGCGCTGGCTGCTGCCGCGCCTGATGGAATGGCAGGCACTGCGCCCGGATGTACCGGTGGAATTGACCACCACGGTGCAACATGGGGTGGATTTTCGTCGCGAGGGCTTCGATGCGGCGGTGGTCTATGGCGATGCGCCAAATCACGGGCTGCAGGTGCGCAAGCTGTTCGACGAACAACTTACGCCAGTGTGCGCACCCTCGCTGCGTGAAGGGCCGATACCGTTGCAGCAGGTGGAAGACCTGGCGCGGCACATGCTGCTGCACCCCTCGCGGGATGAACACGACTGGCAGTTGTGGCTACAGGCCGCTGGGGTGACGTTGGCCACTCATGGGCCGAAGCAGCATTTCGAGACACTGGACATGGCGATGGCCATGGCCTCTCAGGGGACGGGCGTGGCCATCGGCGACTGGTCGCTGATTGGCGATGACTTGCGCGGGGGGCGGCTGTGCATGCCGTTTGCGCTGAAGGTGGTGACCGGTAAAGGGTATTACCTGGTGAGCCAGGCCAGAAGCTTGCCGCCAGGGTTGATGGAGTTACTGGACTGGCTGGAGAGCCAGGCTAGCCAATAAGGGCCTCTTCGCGGGCATGCCCGCGAAGCAGGCGACTCAATACCCGACGGTAAACCGCTGCCGCGAATGCGCCGGCTTTTCCAGTTCGTCGAGCATGGCAATCGCATAGTCGGCGAAGGTGATCCAGCTTTTGCCATCCGCACCGATCAGCAGATGATCCTTGCCCACTTTGTAGCGCCCACTGCGCTCACCTTCAACAAACTCCGCAGACGGTGAGAGGAAGGTCCAGTCCAGGTTCGGGTCGCGCTGCAACGCTTCCAGAAAACGCACCCCGGCCGTGGCCTCGGCCTTGTAGGCCTCCGGGAAGTCCGGGCTGTCGATCACCCGATGCCCCGACGGCAGCAACAAGCTGCCGGCACCACCCACCACCAGCAGGCGCTTTACCCCGGCCCGTTTGACCGGCTCGATGATGGCATGCGGCTCGATGGTCGAGAAATGCGCCGCGCTCAACACCGCGTCCACCCCCGTTACCGCCGCTTGCAGGGCCGCACTGTCCTTGGCATCCAGCGCCTTGACGGTCACCCCTTCACGGCCTTGCAGTTGCGAAGGGTCACGGGCAATGGCCAATACGCTGTGGCCACGGCGCAGGGCTTCTTCCAGCAACTGGCTACCAGCGCGGCCAGTGGCGCCGATGATTGCGATCTTGCTCATGGGAACACTCTCCATCAATTGAACGGAATTACCACTTCATCTCGCCCTTGGCGACCTTGGCCCCGAGCTCCAGCGAGCTTTCATCGGCCAGGCCCGGGTAACGCTGCTTCATGGCCTCGATCAGCGCGTTGGCGTCTTTCGCCTTGGCGGTTTCGGCATCGAACCCACGAATGTAGTCTGCGGTGAAACGCACAGCCTGCAGTGAACGGCTGCTGTCTCCCAGGTAGTGCCCAGGGATGACCGTGCGTGGCCCCAGCGCTTCGATGTGCGCCAAGGTGCCAAGCCAGTCGGCGTGGGACTTGGCCGATTGAGTATCGGCCATCCACACATGAATGTTTTCAGCCACCACCACGCCACCGACCACCGCCTTGATTGACGGGATCCACACGAAGCTGCGGTCTGGCTGCGGGCCGTCCAGGCCAACCACGTCCAGGGCCTGCCCTTCCAGTGTCAGGCGCTGGCCTTCGAGCACCTGCGGCAACACCAGTCGCGCCGGTTTGTCTGCCCCCATCTGCGGCCCCCAGTACGCCAGCTTGGCGTCCATGGTCTGGCGGATATGTGCAACCGTGGCGGCAGAGGCCAGCACCTTGGCGTCGGGGAAGGCCTGGGTCAGGGTGTCCAGGCCAAAGTAATAGTCCGGGTCGCCGTGGCTGATGTAGATGGTGGTCAAGCGTTTGCCGCCAGCCTGCAGGCGCTGCACCAGTTGCCGGGCCTGGGCCTTGCCGAACTGGGCATCGACCAGCACGGCATCGTGCTCGCCACTGACAATCACCGAGCTGACCGGGAAAATGGCCGCGTGCCCGGGGTTGTAGACGTCCAGTTGCAACGGTTCGGCTGCCAGCGCCGGGCCGGCCAGGGTCACGCAGGCCAGCAGCAGGCCCCGCAGGGGGGTGAACAGGGACATGGGCAAGGCCTTCAGTTGAACGATGCCCAACAGCTTAGTTGCCCGATCCGTGACAAAAAATGCCATGCTTGAACATAGTTTGTTTCTAAAACCGGGCAAATCATGGACCGTCTCAACGCCATGCGCGTTTTCGTTACCGTCGTCGACCTGGGCAGCCAGTCGGCAGCGGCAGACCACCTGCAGCTTTCTCGCCCCGTGGTGTCGCGTTACCTGGCAGAGCTGGAGGACTGGGTTGGCGCGCGGCTAATGCAGCGCACCACTCGAAAGCTCAGCCTCACCGCGGCCGGCCAGGAAACCCTGCCCCGCTGCCGGCAACTGCTGGAACTGGCCGGCGACCTGCAGGCCGCGGTGCAGCAGCCGGATGACGCGCCGAAAGGCGCGCTGCGCATCAGCGTCAGCACCTCTTTCGGCCAGGCGCAGCTGGTGGACGCGGTGACTGCCTATGTGCGGCGCTATCCTGGGGTGAAGGTGGAACTGCAAATGCTCGATCGCACCGTCAACCTGGTGGATGAGCGCATCGACCTGGCCATCCGCACCAGCAACGAGCTGGACCCCAACCTGATCGCCCGCCGCCTGAGCGTGTGCCGCTCGGTGGTGTGCGCGGCCCCGGCCTACCTGAGCGAGCACGGCGTACCGCAACGGGTCGAGGACCTGAGCCGGCACAACTGCCTGACCCATGCCTATTTCGGCCACAGCCTGTGGCATTTCGAGGTAGCCGGCCAGCAGGTCGCCGTACCGGTGGCGGGAAACATCAGCGCCAACGAAGCCATGACATTGCAAAAGGCAGCCCTGGCCAGCGCAGGAATCGCCATGCTGCCAACCTACCAGGCCGCCGACGCCCTGCGCAGGGGCGAACTGGTACGCCTGCTGCCCGAAGCGCAGCCACGTGAACTGAACCTGAATGCGGTGTACACGTCACGCAAGCACATGCCGGCGACCTTGCGCAGCATGTTGGATTTCCTGGTGCAGCGGTTCAAGGACGAGCCGGAGTGGGATCGGGATCTGTAACGCTGAAATTGGCCTACGCTGGAAGGTATCACCTATTGCTGTAACAGGAGGTGAGCACCATGGGCATCAAATCCAGAAGAGTCGCCCTTGTCATGGCCCTGACTGCGGTCGCAGGGCTGTATGGTTCAGCGTGCTGGCGCGCCGAGCTGCTACGCAGTCAGCCCAGCGCCGCAGCCAGCTGCGAGCAGGCACATTGCGTGCCTCACACTGCAACCTTGAGCGCCGTCCGTTGAGTTGACGGCGCCCTGCCGGTCACTCTTCGACGCTCATGTATTCCTTGGCCCAGCGGATGTAATCCTCGGGCTGGGTGTAGGTGTGCGAGAGTTCGGTGGCGCTCAGGTTCTGCGACTTGTTCTGCTGGCCACGCTGCAAGCGCAAGCAATCGTAAGTGGCCTTGATCGCAGCAAAGTAGGCGCCATGGCCATCGACTGCGATACGCACGCCCAGGCGCGCCAGGCGTTCATCGTCATGCAGGTTGGGGTTGCCATAGGTGACCAGCATCAGTGGCACCGTCAGGTGCTCGGCAATCTGCTCGAGCTGCTCGAAGTCCTTCACGCCCACCATGCAGATGCCATCGGCACCGGCCTTCTGGTAGCTCTGGGTGCGCACGATGATTTCTTCGGTGGTGAGCACGCCAGCGTTGGTGCGGGCGATGATCGACAACGACGAATCTACCCGTGCCTCCAGCGCCGCACGGATCTTGCCAACACCTTCCTCGACCGGGATCAGGTCAGTGGACTTGCGCCCGAACTGGGCGGGCAGCAGGGTGTCTTCGATGGTCAGCCCGGCCACGCCGGCGCGCTCCAGTTCGATCACCGTGCGCATCACGTTCAGCGCGTTGCCGTAGCCGTGGTCGGCATCAGCCAGCACGGGCAATTGTGCTACCCGGCCAATACGGGTGGCCTGCTCGACGAACTCGCTGAGGGTAATCAGGGCAAAGTCCGGCGCGGCCAGCACCTGCAACGAAGCGACGGACCCGCCCAGGATGCCGACCTCGAAGCCCAGGTCTGCGGCAATGCGTGCCGACATCGGGTCGAACACCGATGCCGTGTGGTAACAGGAACCTGAAGCGAGCAGTTCGCGGAAGGCAAAACGCAGATCTTGATGGGAAGCCTTGGGCATGATCACTCCGCAAATAAGTTGAAATTTGAACGGTAACTACCGACCCCTGTAATCGGGTCTACCTGACCTGTTCCAACCGTCGCCATCTGGGCGGTCATGCTCGACATGCAGGCAGAGGAATAAAAGGTGTGGGAGACAGCGGGCTGAAAATCCTGCGGCATATTGCTGCACCAAGCTGGTGCAAGCCCCGGATTTCAGCCCCTGTGGCATACCAACGATATCACGCAGCCATGCTGCACTGGATGAATGCGCCAATGCCGATTCGGCATAGGGGATGCAGATAGTACATAGGAAGCTACCTAACTCAGGTTACAATTCGCCTTGCCCGCGAAGAGGCAGCCACAGACAAACAAGGTATTCCCGTGACCGCCGCCCTGCCCCCCACCACACTGCGCAACGTGCTGACCGCCCTGATGCTGGCGATCTTCCTCGGCGCACTGGACCAGACCATCGTCGCCGTCTCGCTGCCCGCGATCTCGGCTCAGTTCAACGATGTCGGCCTGCTGGCGTGGGTTATTTCCGGCTACATGGTGGCAATGACCGTGGCCGTGCCGATCTACGGCAAGCTGGGTGACCTGTACGGGCGGAGGCGGATGATCCTGACCGGCATCAGCCTGTTCACCCTTGCCTCGATCGCCTGCGCCATGGCCCAGGACATGCAGCAACTGGTGCTGGCCCGGGTACTGCAGGGCATTGGCGCGGGTGGCATGGTTTCGGTCAGCCAGGCAATTATCGGCGACTTCGTGCCCCCACGTGAACGTGGCCGCTACCAGGGCTATTTCAGCAGCATGTATGCAGTGGCGAGTGTCGCCGGGCCGGTGCTGGGGGGCTGGTTGACCGAGTACCTGTCATGGCGCTGGGTATTCTGGATCAACCTGCCGCTGGGGCTGGTTGCCTTGTGGGCGATCCACCGGGCCCTTGCCGGCATGCCGGCGCAGCGCCGCGAGGCGCAGGTGGACTACATGGGCGCCGTGCTGCTGATCGTCGGCCTGGGCAGCCTGTTACTGGGCATCACCCTGGTCGGCCAGGGCCACGCCTGGGTCGACCCGGCCGTGCTGGCCTTGTTCGCCTGCGCCGTGCTGGGCCTGGCGCTGTTCATCATTCATGAGCGCCGCTGCCCGGAACCGCTGCTGCCCTTGGGCCTGTTTGGCAACCGGGTCGCGGTGTTGTGCTGGGGCGTGATCTTTTTCGCCAGTTTCCAGTCGATTTCCCTGACCATGCTGATGCCTTTGCGCTACCAGGGCATCACCGGCGCCGGTGCCGACAGCGCCGCCCTGCACCTGCTGCCACTGGCGATGGGGCTACCCCTGGGTGCCTTTACCGGCGGGCGCATGACCAGCCGCACCGGGCGCTACAAGCCGCAAATTCTGGCCGGTGCAGTGCTGATGCCAGTGGCCATTTTTGCCATGGCGCTGACCCCGCCGCAGTCGGGGTGGCTCAGTGCATTGTTCATGCTGCTGACCGGCATTGCCTGCGGGTTGCAGTTCCCGACATCGCTGGTGGGCACGCAAAGCGCGGTGGACAGCAAGGACATCGGGGTGGCCACCAGCACCACCAACCTGTTCCGTTCGCTGGGCGGGGCCATGGGCGTGGCCTGCATGTCCAGCCTGTTACTGGGGCTTTTGCACCAGGGCGGTTTCGAAATGCTGGGGAATCCATTGCTGGGGAGCCTGAAGGCAGGCGAGGTGGACCTGGTCACGCAGGGGCGGTTGACGGAGACGTTCCGGCAGATGTTGATCGGGAGTGGGCTGGTTGCACTGCTCGGGCTGGTTGCCGCAGTGGCATTGCCAGATCGACAACTACGCGGACGCTAAAGGATCAAGCGCTCAGGGCTTAATCCCCTGTTAATACACATGGGAAACACTCCCTCACAATCCTTAACAAAGTGTCATTTGCGCAGGGCCGGGCTCAAGCGCAGCATATCCAGCCCGGTGTCGACCCATTTTTCGACATCACCCAACAGATCGACACTGTCCGGCAGCAACAGCCAGCGCCCGATCAGGCCATCGACATAGGCAAACATGGCCACCGCCGCGCGCTCGACATCCAGCTCGCCAGGCAACTGGCCCCGGCGAACGGCATTGGCCAACGCCAGGGCAATGCCCTTGTGGCAATCCAGCACTGCGCCCTGGCGCTGCTGGCGAATTTCACACATGTCATCGGTGAACTCGCACTTGTGATGCAGGATTTCATTGATACGCCGGGTTCGGGCATCAAGCACAAGCTCGTTGAACACTTGCAACAGCAGCTTGCGCATGCAGCCAAGCGGGTCGACTTCGTCCTCGCTTTCACTCGCCCGCGCCAAGTGGTCATGGGTTTCGTGCAGGCTGTCGAGCAACGCCTGCACCAGCTCTGCCTTGTTGTTGAAGTGCCAGTAGATAGCCCCCCGCGTCACACCCGCCAGTTCGGCGATGTCGGCCAGGGTGGTTCGCGCAACCCCGCGCTTGTAGAAGGCCTTTTCCGCCGCCTCGATGATCTGGGCGCGGGTTTCCTGGGCTTCTTCTTTGGTTCGACGGACCATGGCAGTACAACCTCATCTGGCCCGAACGCGCGGCGCGTGCGGGGGACGCTCCGGGGGCACCTCTGCAGGGAGCCTCGCGGATGAGCTAATCAAGAGCTGTGGCAGTACCTGAGTACAACCCAGCGGTATTTACAAACAACCATGAATGTAAGTATATTCCTTAGCAAGCTATTTATCCACCGGATAGCAATTTTTCCAGATCAAGATCTCTTCCATTACTCTTGAGCGTCTCCCTGCTCCAGCGACCCGAGGATCCTCATGCAATTCAAGCCAGCCGTTACCGCTCTGGTTTCCGCCGTCGCCCTGGCAACCCTGCTCAGTGGCTGTAAGAAAGAAGAAGCAGCGCCAGCGGCGCAGGCTCCTCAGGTCGGCGTCGTGACCATCCAGCCGCAAGCCTTCACCCTGACCTCGGAATTGCCGGGGCGTACCAGTGCCTACCGCGTCGCCGAAGTGCGCCCGCAGGTCAACGGCATCATCCTCAAGCGCCTGTTCAAGGAAGGCAGTGAGGTGAAGGAAGGCCAGCAGCTTTACCAGATCGACCCTGCCGTGTACGAAGCCAACCTGGCCAACGCCCAGGCCAACTTGCAAGCTACCCGCTCCCTGGCCGAGCGCTACAAGCAGCTGATCGACGAACAGGCGGTGTCCAAGCAGGAATACGACGACGCCAATGCCAAACGATTGCAGGCCGATGCTTCGCTGAAAAGCGCCCAGATCGACCTGCGCTACACCAAGGTGCTGGCGCCCATCAGTGGTCGCATCGGCCGCTCGTCGTTTACCGAAGGCGCGCTGGTGAGCAATGGCCAGACCAACGCCATGGCCACCATCCAGCAGCTCGACCCGATCTACGTCGACGTCACCCAGTCCACTGCCGAGCTGCTGAAGCTGCGCCGTGAACTGGAAAGCGGCCAACTGCAGAAGTCTGGCGCCAACACCGCATCGGTTCAGCTGGTGCTGGAAGACGGCAGCCTGTTCAAGCAGGAAGGTCGCCTTGAGTTTTCCGAAGTCGCGGTCGACGAGACCACCGGCTCGGTGACCCTGCGCGCCATCTTCCCCAACCCGGACCACACCCTGCTGCCAGGCATGTTCGTGCATGCGCGGCTCAAGGCCGGGGTCAACAGCCAAGCCATCCTGGCACCGCAGCAAGGCGTGACCCGCGACCTCAAAGGCGCACCGACCGCCCTGGTGGTCAACCAGGAGAACAAGGTCGAACTGCGCCAGCTCAAGGCCAGCCGTACCCTGGGCAGCGACTGGCTGATCGAGGAAGGCCTCAACCCCGGCGACCGCCTGATCACCGAAGGGCTGCAGTACGTGCGCCCGGGCGTCGAAGTCAAGGTAAGCGATGCCACCAACGTGAAGAAGCCAGGCGGCCCTGATCAGGCCAACGCTGCCAAAGCAGACGCCAAAGCGGAGTAAACCATGTCGAAGTTCTTTATCGATCGCCCGATCTTCGCCTGGGTGATCGCCTTGGTTATCATGCTGGTCGGCGCCTTGTCGATCCTGAAGCTGCCGATCAACCAGTACCCAAGCATCGCGCCGCCGGCCATCGCCATCGCCGTGACCTACCCGGGTGCTTCGGCGCAAACCGTGCAGGACACCGTGGTACAGGTGATCGAGCAGCAGCTCAACGGTATCGACAACCTGCGTTATGTGTCGTCGGAAAGCAACTCCGACGGCAGCATGACCATTACTGCCACCTTCGAACAGGGCACCAACCCCGACACCGCCCAGGTCCAGGTTCAGAACAAGCTGAACCTGGCCACCCCATTGCTGCCGCAGGAAGTGCAGCAGCAAGGTATCCGCGTTACCAAGGCAGTGAAGAACTTCCTGCTGGTGATCGGCCTGGTGTCCGAAGACGGCAGCATGACCAAGGACGACTTGGCCAACTACATCGTCTCCAACATGCAGGACCCGATCTCGCGTACTGCGGGTGTGGGTGACTTCCAGGTGTTCGGTGCGCAGTACGCCATGCGTATCTGGCTCGATCCGGCCAAGCTGAACAAGTTCCAGCTGACCCCGGTCGACGTCAAGACCGCCGTGGCCGCGCAGAACGTGCAGGTGTCGTCCGGCCAGCTCGGCGGCCTGCCAGCGCTGCCTGGCACCCAGCTGAACGCCACCATCATCGGCAAGACCCGCCTGCAAACCGCCGAGCAGTTCGAGAAGATCCTGCTCAAGGTCAACAAGGATGGCTCCCAAGTGCGTCTGGGTGACGTCGCGCAAGTGGGCCTGGGCGGTGAAAACTACGCGGTCAGCGCCCAGTTCAACGGCAAGCCGGCTTCCGGCCTGGCCGTAAAACTGGCTACCGGCGCCAACGCCCTGGACACCGCCAAGGCACTGCGCGAGACCATCAAAAGCCTGGAACCGTTCTTCCCACCTGGCGTGAAAGCGGTATTCCCGTATGACACCACCCCGGTGGTCACCGAATCGATCAGCGGTGTGATCCACACCCTGATTGAAGCCGTGGTCCTGGTGTTCCTGGTGATGTACCTGTTCCTGCAGAACTTCCGCGCCACCATCATCACCACCATGACCGTACCGGTGGTGTTGCTGGGTACGTTCGGCATCCTTGCCGCCGCAGGCTTCAGTATCAACACCCTGACCATGTTCGCCATGGTCCTGGCCATCGGCTTGCTGGTGGACGACGCCATCGTCGTGGTGGAGAACGTCGAACGGGTCATGTCCGAAGAAGGGTTACCGCCCAAGGAGGCGACCAAACGTTCGATGGAACAGATCCAGGGCGCCCTGGTGGGTATTGCCCTGGTACTGTCGGCGGTACTGCTGCCCATGGCGTTCTTCGGTGGTTCCACAGGTGTGATCTACCGGCAGTTCTCCATCACCATCGTGTCGGCCATGGGCCTCTCGGTGCTGGTAGCGCTTATCTTCACCCCGGCACTGTGCGCCACCATGCTCAAGCCGCTGAAGAAAGGTGAGCACCACACCGCCAAAGGCGGGTTCTTTGGCTGGTTCAACCGCAACTTCGACCGCAGCGTAAACGGCTACGAGCGCAGCGTGGGCACTATCCTGCGCAACAAGGTGCCGTTCCTGCTCGGCTACGCGCTGATCGTGGTCGGCATGATCTGGCTGTTCGCCCGCATCCCTACTGCCTTCCTCCCGGAAGAAGACCAGGGCGTACTGTTTGCCCAGGTACAGACCCCGGCCGGCTCCAGTGCCGAACGTACGCAGGTTGTGGTTGACCAGATGCGTGAGTACCTGTTGAAGGAAGAGGCCGACACCGTGGCATCGGTGTTCACCGTCAACGGCTTCAACTTCGCCGGCCGCGGCCAGAGCTCGGGTATGGCGTTCATCATGCTCAAGCCGTGGGGCGAGCGCTCCAAGGAGAACAGTGTGTTCGCCCTGGCCGAGCGTGCCCAGCAGCACTTCTTCACCTTCCGCGACGCGATGGTGTTCGCCTTCGCGCCGCCTGCGGTACTCGAACTGGGTAACGCTACCGGCTTCGACGTGTTCCTGCAGGACCGCGGCGGTGTCGGCCATGCCAAACTCATGGAAGCGCGCAACCAGTTCCTGGCAAAGGCCGCACAAAGCAAGGTACTCAGTGCCGTGCGCCCGAACGGCCTGAACGATGAGCCGCAGTACCAGCTGACTATCGATGACGAACGTGCAAGCGCCCTGGGCGTGACCATTGCCGACATCAACAACACCCTGTCGATTGCACTGGGTGCCAGCTATGTCAACGACTTCATCGACCGTGGCCGAGTCAAGAAGGTGTACATCCAGGGCGAACCAAACGCGCGGATGAGCCCGGAAGACCTGCAGAAGTGGTATGTGCGCAACGGTGCAGGCGAAATGGTCCCGTTCTCGTCGTTCGCCAAAGGCGAGTGGACCTACGGTTCGCCCAAGCTGTCCCGTTACAACGGCGTCGAGGCGATGGAAATCCTGGGTGCTCCGGCCCCGGGCTACAGCACCGGTGATGCCATGGCCGAGGTGGAACGCATCGCGGGCGAGTTGCCGGACGGTATCGGCTTCTCCTGGACCGGCATGTCTTACGAGGAAAAACTCTCCGGCTCGCAGATGCCGGCACTGTTCGCCCTCTCTGTGCTGTTCGTGTTCCTGTGCCTGGCTGCACTCTATGAAAGCTGGTCGATCCCGATCGCCGTCGTGCTGGTAGTACCGCTGGGTATCATCGGTGCACTGATCGCCACCAGCCTGCGCGGGCTGTCCAACGACACGTACTTCCTGGTCGGCCTGTTGACCACCATTGGTCTTGCGGCGAAAAACGCCATTCTGATCGTCGAGTTCGCCAAGGAACTGCACGAACAAGGCCGCAGCCTGTACGACGCAGCCATTGAGGCGTGCCGCATGCGTCTGCGCCCGATCATCATGACCTCGCTGGCGTTCATCCTCGGCGTGGTACCGTTGACCATCGCCAGCGGCGCCGGCGCCGGCAGCCAGCACGCCATTGGTACTGGCGTGATCGGCGGCATGATCAGTGCGACCGTGCTGGCTATCTTCTGGGTACCACTGTTCTTCGTCGCAGTGTCGTCGTTGTTCGGCAGCAAAGAGCCGGAAAAAGACGCCACCCCTGAAACTCCACGTTATGAGGCTGGGCAATGACCAAGTCTTTGTTGTCCCTGGCAGTAACCGCTTTCATTCTTGGCGGCTGCTCGCTGATCCCTGACTACCAGACCCCGGACGCGCCGGTGGCAGCGCAGTGGCCGCAAGGCCCTGCGTACTCGCCGACGCAATCGGCAGACGTTGCTGCCGCCGAACAGGGCTGGCGCCAGTTCTTCCACGACCCGGCGCTGCAACAGCTGATCCAGACTTCGCTGGTCAACAACCGCGACCTGCGCGTCGCGGCGCTGAACCTCGACGCCTACCGCGCGCAGTACCGCATTCAGCGTGCCGATCTGTTCCCGGCAGTTTCGGCCACCGGCAGCGGCAGCCGCCAGCGCGTACCGGCGAACATGTCGCAAACCGGCGAATCGGGCATCACCAGCCAGTACTCGGCCACCCTGGGCGTCAGCGCTTATGAGCTGGACCTGTTCGGCCGTGTGCGCAGCCTGACCGAGCAGGCGCTGGAAACCTACCTGTCCAGCGAGCAGGCGCGTCGCTCCACGCAAATTGCCCTGGTCGCCAGCGTGGCCAACGCCTACTACACCTGGCAGGCCGACCAGGCCCTGTTCAAGCTGACCGAAGAAACGCTGAAGACCTACGAGGAAAGCTACAACCTCACCCGTCGCAGCAATGAAGTCGGCGTGGCTTCGGCCCTCGACGTCAGCCAGGCGCGCACCGCCGTGGAAGGCGCCCGGGTCAAGTACTCGCAGTACCAGCGCCTGGTCGCCCAGGACGTCAACAGCCTGACCGTGCTGCTGGGCACCGGCATTCCGGCCAACCTGGCCAAGCCACTGGAGCTCAATGCCGACCAGCTGGCCGAAGTGCCGGCCGGCCTGCCGTCGGACATCCTCCAGCGTCGCCCGGACATCCAGGAAGCCGAGCACCTGCTCAAGGCCGCCAATGCCAACATTGGTGCCGCCCGTGCAGCGTTCTTCCCGAGCATCAGCCTGACCGCCAACGCTGGCAGCCTGAGCCCCGACATGGGTCACCTGTTCGCCGGTGGCCAGGGCACCTGGCTGTTCCAGCCGCAGATCAACCTGCCGATCTTCAACGCCGGCAGCCTGAGGGCCAGCCTGGACTACTCGAAGATCCAGAAGGACATCAACGTCGCCAAGTACGAAAAAACCATCCAGACCGCCTTCCAGGAAGTCTCCGATGGCCTGGCGGCGCGCAAGACCTTCGAAGAGCAGCTGCAGGCCCAGCGCGACCTGGTGCAGGCGAACCAGGATTACTACCGCCTGGCCGAGCGCCGCTACCGCATCGGGATCGACAGCAACCTGACCTTCCTCGACGCCCAGCGCAACCTGTTCAGCGCCCAACAGTCGCTGATTACCGACCGCCTTTCGCAGCTGACCAGCGAGGTCAACCTGTACAAGGCGCTCGGCGGTGGCTGGTATGAGCAGACCGGGCAGGCCAACCAGCAGGCATCGGTGCAAGCACCGAAAGGCTGATTGAGTTCGTAGCAGCATCGAGCCCACCTTTACGGTGGGCTTTTTGTTTTGCCGAGGGCTGTTGTTGCTTCGGACGCTCGACCTGCGGGAGCAGCCTAGTGCTGCGACGAGCCTGTCAAAGCAAAATAATTAACCAACTGGAACATTCCGTTCGATTATCGCCCCGTTCCGTTTGCGGCGAATTGCCTCACCCCCGCACTACCCCGCAACATCCGCTTACGCAACGTTGCCCAAGTTCATCAAAAAAAGACCCGCACCTGCAGGCTCGATCCAGCAGTGCACCGGCTCGCCCCATAAAAACAAGAGATCCACGACAGATGAGCACTTTGCAACCCGCACGCCAGCTGCTGCCCGGCCTGTTGGCCATGTCCTGCGCCCTCCCCGTGTTCGCCGCCAACGAAGGTGGTTTCATGGAGGACGCCAAGGCCACCCTCAACCTGCGCAATTTCTACATCAACCGCAATTTCGTCGACCCGGCCAACGCGCAGGGCAAGGCCGAAGAATGGACGCAAAGCTTCATTCTCGACGCCCGCTCCGGCTTCACCCAAGGCACCGTCGGTTTCGGGGTGGACGTGCTGGGCCTGTACTCGGTCAAGCTCGACGGCGGCAAAGGCACCACCAACACACACCTGCTACCCGTGCATGACGACGGCCGCCCGGCCGATGACTTCGGCCGCCTGGGTGTGGCGCTGAAAGCCAAGCTGTCGGAAACCGAGCTGAAAGTGGGTGAATGGATGCCGGTACTGCCCATCCTGCGCTCGGACGATGGTCGCTCACTGCCGCAAACCTTCCGCGGTGGCCAGCTGACCTCCAAAGAAATTGCCGGCCTGACGCTGTACGCCGGCCAGTTCCGCGGCAACAGCCCGCGCAACGACGCCAGCATGGAAGACATGTCGATGAACGGCAAAGGCGCGTTCACCTCCGATCGTTTCAACTTCGGCGGTGGCGAGTACACCTTCAACGACAAGCGCACCATGATCGGCCTGTGGGATGCCCAGCTCAAAGACATCTACCGTCAGCAATACCTCAACCTGACGCACAGCCAGCCGCTGGGCGACTGGACCCTGGGCGCCAATCTGGGCTACTTCATCGGCAAGGAAGACGGCGCAGAGCGCGCCGGCGAGCTGGACAACCGCACCGCCTCGGCCATGCTTTCGGCGCGCTACCAGGGCCACACCTTCTACGTGGGCCTGCAGAAGGTCAGCGGCGACGATGCCTGGATGCGGGTCAACGGTACCAGTGGCGGCACCCTGGCCAACGACAGCTACAACTCCAGCTTCGACAATGCCAAGGAGCGTTCCTGGCAGCTGCGCCATGACTTCAACTTCGCTACCGTTGGCGTGCCTGGGCTGACCCTGATGAACCGCTACATCAAGGGTGAAAACGTCACCGTAGGCAGCGTGGATGACGGCAAGGAATGGGCTCGCGAGACCGAACTGGCCTATGTGGTGCAGTCGGGCAGCTTGAAGGACCTGTCGGTGAAATGGCGCAACTCCACCATGCGCCGGGACTTCAGTACCAACGCCTTTGACGAGAACCGGCTGATCGTGAGTTACCCGCTGAATCTCCTTTGAATGCTTCGCGGGCACGCCCGCTCCCACAGGGATTGCACCAGCCTTGAATTCTGCGCCCTACCTGTGGGAGCGGACATGCCCGCGAAGAGGCCAGAAGCCCTTGCAAATAACCAAAAGAAATAACCAAATCCATAAACCTTCTTTGACGACATAAGCTGTAACAGCTTGAATAGGGCCCTGATTCCCGCCCCAGAGCCGTGACATGGACCTCCGCCAGCTGCGTTACTTCATCGCCCTCACCGAATACCGCAGTTTCGTCCGTGCCGCCGAGGCCATGGGCATCACCCAACCCGCCTTCAGCCGCGCCATCCAGGGCCTGGAACACACATTCGGCTGCCCGCTGGTAGACCGCGCCAGCAAGGCCCTACTGCCAACCCCCGAGGGCCTGGTGGTACTCCAACACGCACGCCGCCTGGTGCAGGGCGCTGCGCAACTGAGCAACGAGGTGCTGCAAATGACCAAGCTCGACGCCGGCGAGCTGCATTTCGGCAGCGGCCCGGCGCTGGCGGTGCGCCTGGTCCCCGACGCCTTGCGCCACTTCATCGAGCACCACCCCGGCATCCGCACCTCGTTGCTGGTGGACAATGCCGAACGCCTCGGCCAAGCCCTGCGTCGTGAACAGATCGAGTTTTTTGTCGACGATATCCGCCCGTTCGAAGCCGACCCCAACTTCCACACCGAGCCTCTGTCGCCACGCCCCGGCCTGTTTTTCTGCCGCCCGGGCCACCCATTGCTGGCCAAGAACAGCCTGTCGACCAACGACCTGTTCAGCTACCCACTGGCCAGCGCCCTGCTCGCCCCCGGCGTGCGCAAGCGCCTGGCCAACCTGAGCGGGCGCAGCGACTTCATCCCGCACCTGCAGACCGAGCACCTGGCCATACTGCGCAGCGTGGTGCAGGCCAGCGACGCCATCGGCACGGCCAGCGAGGAGGCAGTGGCCGAGGACCTGGCCGCGGGCACACTGGTGCGCCTGCACTGGCGCAACCTGCCGCCGGCGCTGGAGGTGTTGAGCGTGCGTTGCGGGGTGGTCAGCCGTAGCGGCTACCGATTGTCGCCGGCGGCGCGGGCGATGATCGAGACGCTGGTGGGGCTGGATACGCCAGTGCGGGCTGCTGCCATTCGCTGAGCTGATGATAGTGGTGGCTGCGGGCTATCCTGAGCTATATGGGTTGCCAGTGCCGGCCCTTTCACGGGTGAACCCGCTCCCACAGGATTTCGTGGATCCATGTGGGAGCGGGTTCACCCGTGAAAGGGCCGGTACAGGCAATACACCTAGATCAGGCACACCAGGGAGGCACAACAATGAAAACCCTCGTCGACCACCTGAGCCAATACGCCAGCTACCACCGCGACCCACGCAACATCGCCACCCACTTCGTAGGCATCCCGATAATCGTGCTGGCAGTCACCATCCTGCTGTCACGCCCAGGCTGGGAAATAGCTGGCATGTGGCTATCCCCTGCCCTGCTGGCAGCGGCGGCTTCGGTGTGGTTCTACCTGCGCCTGGACCTGCGCTTCGGGTTGGTGATGGGGCTGTTGCTGGGACTGTGCCTGTGGGTCGGCCAGGTGCTGGCCGTACAGACAACAACGCTGTGGCTCAGCGCCGGGCTGGGGGCATTCCTGGTGGGCTGGATCATCCAGTTCGTCGGCCATTACTACGAAGGCCGCAAACCTGCATTTGTCGACGATGTCAGCGGCCTGATCATCGGGCCGCTGTTCGTGGTGGCGGAAGCCGCGTTCATGCTGGGCCTGTGCCCGGCCCTGAAACAGGCCGTAGAAAACAACGCAGGCCCGGTAGCCATGCGTCAGAAGAACACGGTCATGTAAACATTCCATGGCCCTCTCGCCGGCAAGCCAGCTCCCACAGGGATTGCACTGCCCTCAGGCCTGATGCAATCCCTGTGGGAGCTGGCTTGCCGGCGAGAGGGCCAGTGCAGGCATTACTGCTGTCGAGACTCTACACCCAGTTCATCCCACACCGACTCAGCCAAGTGGAACGTGGCATTGGCCGCCGGGATGCCGCAATAGATCGCGCTCTGCATCAGCACTTCCTTGATCTCTTCACGGGTCACGCCATTGTTGGCTGCGGCGCGCAGGTGCAGTTTCAGTTCCTCGTTGCGGTTCATGCCGATCAGCATGGCGATGGTGATCAGGCTGCGGGTGTGACGCGGCAGGCCCGGGCGGGTCCAGATATCACCCCAGGCGTGGCGGGTGATCATCTCCTGGAACTCGCCGTTGAAGTCATTGAGCTTTTCCAGGCTACGGTCCACGTGGGCATCGCCAAGCACCGCACGGCGCACTTGCATGCCGGCGTCGTAACGTTGTTTCTCATCCATGGCGTTGTCCTCAGTGAGCCAGCAGGAAGTCGAGCACGCGGCGGCTGAACGCCTCACCGATTTCGACGTTGGACAGGTGCGCTGCCGGGAAGTCGACATATTCGGCACCTTTGATACCGGCCTGCATGAAGCGGCCATGTTCAGGGGTGGTGACCACGTCTTCGGTGCCAGCAACGATCAGCGCGGGCACCTGGATGCGGCCCAGTTGCTCACGGTAATCGGCATCACGCACCGCTGCGCAGTTGGCGGCATAACCTTGCGGGCTGGTTTGCGCCAGCATCTGGCAAATGCGCTGGGCTTGCTCAGGCTGGGCCTGGGCAAAGCCTGGGGTGAACCAGCGTGCGATAGAGCCATCGCGCAGGTCGACCATGGCCTGCTGGCCACCCTTGAGCACGGTGTCGATACGGGGGTTCCACACCTCGTCACTGGCGATCTTGGCGGCGGTGTTGCACAGGGTCAGGCTGTGCAGGCGATGGCCGGCGTTGATACCCAGCCACTGGCCGATCAGGCCACCCATCGACAGGCCGACGAAATGCGCTTTCTGGATGTCCAGGCCATCGAGCAGGGCCAGCACGTCACCGCCCAGCTGTTCGATGGTGTATGGGCCTTCGGTGACCAACGATGCGCCATGGCCACGGGTGTCGTAGCGCAGCACGCGAAAGTGCTGGCTCCACAGCGGAATCTGGGTGTCCCACATGCCCAGGTCGGTGCCCAGCGAGTTGGACAGGACCAGCACCGGGGCGTTTTCCGGGCCATCGATCTGGTAATTCAAAACGCCATCGGCCAGTTGCAAATGCGCCACAGCAGTCTCCTTCAGGCAGTGAAATGTTGATGTTCGGATACAGCGCGCGCCACCCAGACGCGGGCTTGGCCCAGGTAATGGGCAGGGTCGAGCAGGCGATCAAGTTCTTCGGAAGACAGCTCGGCACTGACCTGCGGTTCATCACCCAGTACTGCACGCAGGTGGCGCTGCTCGGCGACGGCGCGCTGGCAGCATTGTTCCAGCAAGTGGTGGGCACGGTCGCGGCCCAGGCGCTGGGCGAGGACAATACTCACCGCCTCTGCCAGCACCAGCCCTTGGGTCAGGTCGAGGTTACGGCGCATGCGCGCTGCGTCCACTTCCATGCCCTCGGCGATCACCTGGGCCTGGCGCAGCGCGCCGGAGACCAGGCAGCAGATGTCCGGGAGGGTTTCCCATTCGGCATGCCACAGGCCCAGGCTGCGCTCGTGCTCCTGGGGCATGGCGGCGAACAGCGTCGATACCAGCCCCGGCACGCGGGTCGCGGCACCGATCAGCACCGCAGCGCCCACCGGGTTGCGCTTGTGTGGCATGGTCGAAGAGCCGCCCTTGCCCGGTGCGGAAGGCTCGAACACCTCCCCCGCCTCGGTTTGCATCAGCAGGCTGACATCGCGGCCGAACTTGCCCAGGCTGCCAGCCACAAGGCCCAGCACCGAGGCAAACTCCACCAGGCGATCACGCTGGGTGTGCCAGGGTTGCTCGGGCAGGGTCAGCTTCAGTTGCTCGGCCAGGGCCTCGGCCACCGGCATCGCCTTGCTGCCCAGAGCGGCCAGGCTGCCCGAGGCGCCGCCGAACTGCAGCACCAACAGGCGCGGGCGCAGTTCCTGCAGGCGCTGACGGTGGCGGGTCAATGCCCCCAGCACGCCAGCCAGTTTCATGCCCAGGGTCACCGGGGTAGCGTGTTGCAGCCAGGTGCGGCCCACCATTGGCGTATCGGCATGCTTCAAGGCCTGCTGGGCCAGGGTATCGGCCAGTTTGCCCAGGTCGGCTTCGATCAGGTCGAGGGCATCGCGCAACTGCAGGACCAACCCGGTGTCCATCGCGTCCTGGCTGGTGGCGCCCAGGTGCACATAGCGCTCGGCCTCAGGCACGCCACTGGCAATCACCTTGCCCAACGCCTTCACCAGCGGGATTGCCGAGTTGCCAGCGGTGGCGATGGCATTGGCCAGCGCCCCCACGTCATAGCGCTCGGCCTGGCATGCCGCCTCGATGGCGGCCACGGCGCTGTGCGGGACCAGCCCGGCAGCGGCTTCGGCACGGGCCAGCGCGGCTTCGAAATCGAGCATGCCCTGCAAGCGGCCACGGTCGGAGAAAATCTCGCGCATGGCCGGCGCGGTGAAGTAGGCGTCGAACAATTGGTTGGTCATGCCACGTCCTTAGTCATCGTGGTGCAGGTACGCGGCCTGCTTCGGCAGCCGCAGGCTGAACAGGAAGGCAATCGCCATCATGGCCGTCACGTACCAGTAGAAAGTGTTTTCCATGCCCAGGGTCTTCAGGCCCAGGGCCACGTACTCGGCGGAGCCGCCGAATGCCGCGTTGGCTACTGCGTAGGCCAGGCCCACACCCAGCGCACGCACCTGTGGCGGGAACATCTCGGCCTTCACCAGGCCGCTGATCGAGGTGTAAAAACTGACAATACACAACGCCAGGCTGATCAGCACGAAGGCCATGAACGGACTGGTGACTGTTTTCAGCGCCATCAGCAGCGGCACAGTGCACAGGGTACCGAGCGCGCCGAACAGCAGCATCGAATTGCGTCGGCCGATGCGGTCGGACAGCATGCCGAAGAACGGCTGCAGCACCATGAACAGGAACAGCGCGCCGGTCATCACGTAACTGGCGTTTTTCGCCGTCATGCCGGCGGTGTTGACCAGGTACTTCTGCATGTAGGTGGTGAAGGTGTAGAAGATCAGCGAGCCGCCGGCGGTGTACCCCAGCACGGTAATGAAGGCAGCCGCATGGTTGCGGAACAGGCCGCCAATCGAACCTGCATCCTTGTCATTGCGGGTTTCGGCGCTGCTGGTCTCGTGCAGCGAGCGGCGCAACATCAACGAGATCAGCGCGGCGATGGCCCCTACGACGAATGGAATGCGCCAGCCCCAGGCCCGCAGTTCATCTTCAGTCAGCAGTTGCTGCAGGATCACCACCACCAGCACCGCCAGCAACTGCCCGCCGATCAGGGTGACGTACTGGAACGAAGCGAAGAAGCCGCGCTGCCCCCGCAGGGCCACTTCACTCATGTAGGTGGCGGTAGTGCCGTATTCGCCACCCACCGACAGGCCCTGGATCAGGCGGGCCAGCAACAGCAGCGCCGGGGCCCAGGTGCCGATGCTGTCATAGGTGGGCAGGCAGGCGATCATCAGGGAGCCGAAGCACATCATCAGCACCGAGATCATCAGGGAATTCTTGCGACCATGGCGGTCAGCGAGGCGACCGAAGATCCAGCCACCGATGGGGCGCATCAAAAAGCCTGCGGCGAACACACCGGCCGTGTTCAACAGCTGCACGGTAGGGTCGTCGGAGGGGAAGAAGGCCGGGGCGAAGTAGATAGCGCAGAAGGCGTAGACGTAGAAGTCGAACCATTCCACCAGGTTGCCTGATGAGGCACCGACGATAGCGAAGATGCGCTTGCTGCGTTCTTCGCCGGTGTAATAGGTTGAGGTCATGACGGTTTTACTCCTGGAGGGTCCTAGGTAAGTCTAGACATACCTGGTAACACACTCGTTCCGCTACCTGGCTGGCAATTGGCCTTATGTCGAAGCTACAGGCCCTATTACGGGCAAGCCCGCTCCTACAGGGAGAGCGTGGTTCCTTGTAGGAGCGGGCTTGCCCGCGATAGGGCCGGTACAGGTCAAACCCGCTCGATGGCCAGCGCCAGACCTTGGCCGACACCCACACACATGGTCGCCAGGCCCTTACGCCCGCCGCTTTTCTCCAGCTGATGCAGCGCAGTCAGCACCAGGCGCGCACCGCTCATGCCCAGCGGGTGCCCCAAGGCGATTGCGCCGCCATTAGGGTTGACCTGCGGCGCATCGTCGGCCACACCCAGCTCACGCAGCACCGCCAGGCCTTGGCTGGCAAAGGCTTCGTTAAGCTCGATAACGTCGAAATCACTCACCGCCACACCCAAGCGCTCGGTCAGCTTGCGCACCGCCGGCACCGGGCCAATGCCCATCACCCGTGGTGCAACACCGCCGCTGGCCATGCCCAGTACCCGGGCACGCGGGGTCAGGCCGTGCTTCTTCACCGCCTCTGCCGACGCTAGGATCAGCGCCGCAGCACCGTCGTTCACGCCCGACGCGTTGCCGGCGGTGACAGTCTTGTCCGGGCCGTTGACCGGCTTGAGCTTGGTCAGCGCCTCCAACGTGGTTTCCGGACGCAGGTGCTCGTCACGCTCGACGATGGTTTCGCCCTTCTTGTGTGCAATACGCACCGGCACGATCTCTTCGGCGAAGAAGCCAGCAGCCTGGGCGGCTGCAGCCTTCTGCTGGCTGCGCAGCGCGAAAGCGTCCTGGTCAGCGCGCGAAACCTGGTAATCATCGGCTACGTTATCGGCGGTTTCCGGCATGGAGTCCACACCGTACTGGCTCTTCATCAGCGGGTTGATGAAACGCCAGCCGATGGTGGTGTCTTCAAGCTTCATGTTGCGCGAATAACCGCTTTCAGCCTTGCCCATGACGAACGGTGCGCGCGACATCGACTCGACGCCGCCGGCAATCACCAGCTCCATTTCGCCGCTGGCGATGGCACGGAAGGCGGTGCCGATGGCATCCATGCCCGACGCGCACAGGCGGTTCAGGGTGACGCCCGGGATGCTTTCCGGCAGGCCGGCCAGCAGCAGCGCCATGCGCGCCACGTTGCGGTTGTCTTCACCGGCCTGGTTGGCGCAGCCGAAGAACACTTCATCAACCTGGTCCCACTGCACAGCAGGATTGCGCTCGATCAGCGCTTTGAGTGGCACGGCAGCCAGGTCGTCGGCACGCACACCCGCCAGGGCGCCGCCAAAGCGGCCGATCGGGGTGCGGATGGCGTCACAGATAAATACGTCGCGCATTAGGCTTCTCCTGCCACTGGCCATAGGCCGCGGCGGTACGTTTGGAGGCTACTGGTCAGGGTGCTTCGATGAGCTCAGATTAAGGAGACTGGCGGTAGGCTTACAATCCGATAATCGACTATCTGTGCGATTATCGAACTATTTGTTGCGTTGCTACTTATCTGCATGCCGGGGCTGCTGCGCAGCCCTATCGCGACACAAGGCCGCTCCCTGTAGGAGCAGCCTTGTGCTGCGAATGGCCAACAAAGCGGCCCCCGCGTCTCAGGTCGCGTCGGCGTGGCTCACCAGCCCTTTCACGATTACACCTACGGTAGCCAGCGCCGCAGGCACCAGCAACGCCGTCAGTACCTGCTCGAAGTTCCAGCCCAGGCCCAGCAGCGTTGCGCCGCTCCAGGCCCCGAGAATCGCACCGAAGCGGCCGATACCCAGCATCCACGATACACCCGTGGCACGGCCTTGGGTCGGGTAGAAGCGTGCTGCCAGCGACGGCATCGCCGACTGCGCACCGTTCACGCACATACCCGCAATCAGCACCAGGGTGGCCAACACGGTGATGTTGCCCAGGCTCTGCCCTACGGCGTAGGCGAACACCCCGGCCAGCAGGTAGAAAATGCCGATTACCTTGTGCGGGTTGTAGCGGTCCATGGCCCAACCCACACCCACGGCACTCAGCACGCCGCCGAACTGGAACAGCGCACCGATGAACGCGGCCTGCTCCATGCTCGCACCGCTGTCACGCATCAAGGTTGGCAGCCAGCTGGTCAGCAGGTAGACGATTACCAGGCCCATAAAGTAGGTCAGCCACAGCAGCATGGTGCCCAGGCCATAAGTGCCGGAGAAGATCACCGCGAACACGCTGCGCGCGGCCACGGCCTTTTGCTCTGGCACGCTGAAGCTGCCCGCCTCGGCCACCACCTGCGGCGCAATGGGCGAAAGGGTCTTGCGGATCTTGTCGGTACCACGGTTGCGCACCACCAGGAACCGCGCCGACTCCGGCAACCACACCATCAACACCAGCGCCAGCAGCAGTGGCAGCACGCCGCCGATTACCAGCAGGCTGTGCCAGCCATAGGCCGGGATCATCTTGGCGGAAATGAAGCCACCACCGGCCATGCCCAGGTTGAAGCCGCAGAACATGCTGGTCACCAGCAGCGACTTGAGGCGTTCGGGGGTGTATTCGGACAGCAGCGTGGTGGCATTGGGCATGCCGGCACCCAGGCCCAGGCCGGTCAGGAAGCGCAGCACCAGCAACTGGTCGACGTTGGTGGCATAGGCCGAGGCCAGGCTGAAACCGCCAAACACCAGCACCGCGCCCACCAGCACGCCTTTGCGGCCGAAGCGGTCAGCCAACGGTCCGGAGCCCAAGGCACCGAACACCATGCCGATCAATGCGGCGCTCATCACCGGGCCCAGGCTGGCCCGGTCGATACCCCACTCCTGCGACAGCGCTGGGGCGATGAAGCCCATGGCGGCAGTGTCCAGGCCATCGAGGAAGACGATCAGGAAGCACAGCAACACGACCCGCCACTGGTAGCGGGACAGCGGCTGCTGATTGATGAACGACTGGACGTCGAGGCTTTTGCCGACGCTGTTTTGCGCTTGGTTCATTGTTGTTATCCAGAATGTAGGGCACAGCCAGACCACTGCACACGGGCAACCGGCACAGAGGACGATGATTGGGAAATATGGCCTGCGTCAGCCTGGATATAACGGTGCTGCGTGCGGGTGCGGCCGCAGCAGCAAGTGGACAGTATTCATGGTAAGTGCCTCTTGTATTTTTTGTTCGGTCGGCTTGGCCGACCGTTGCGAGAGACATTAATCAGCGGGCGGCGGTGGCGCAATTCGCCCGGAGCGACACTGTGCGTTTATCGCACAAGAAACTGTTTTGCCTGTTCTAAATGTGAAAGGGGGCGCTCCGCGCCCCATTCCCCGGCAAGCCAGCTCCCACAGGCATTGCGCATTCGCAGCTTTCACAGTTTCCGTGGGAGTTCGGCTTGCCGACGATTGGGCCGCTTTGCGGCCCCCTGCAATCTCAGCCAAACAACTGATGGCAAAGGTCCCGGCTGGCCGCCAGCAGGATCGGCAGGAAGCGCTGTTCCAGCTCACTGCGTGTCACCCGCCCCACATGGGTGCTCACGTTCAATGCCGCCAACACCTGCCCCGAAGCGTCATAGATCGGCACGGCAATCGACCGCAGCCCTTGCTCCAGCTCCTGGTCCACCACGCACCAGCCTTGGGCGCGCACCTGCTGGATACAGGCGAACAGTGACTCGGGGTCATGCAGGGTACGGCTGGTGCGTGCCTTCAGGTCGGCACGCTCCAGGTATTCACGCAGGCTGGTGTCGTCCATCGCCGCCAGCAGGATGCGCCCCATCGATGTGCAATAGGCCGGCAGGCGCCCGCCCACCGACAGGTCGACCGATATCAGCCGCTCCACCGTGGCCGAACGCGCTATATAAAGAATGTCGTCGCCTTCAAGAGTGGCCATGTTGGCGGCTTCGTGCAATTGGTCACTGATGCGGTCCAGATAAGGCTGGGCCGAGATCGCCAGTGGCGTCGAAGACAGGTAGGCGTGCCCCAGCGTCAGCACCTTGGGCAGCAGCGAATAGGTACGCCCGTCAGAGGTGGCGTAACCCAGCTTGATCAGCGTGTGCAGGCAACGGCGCACCGCTGCGCGGGGGATTTCGGTGCGGTGGCTGATCTGGGCGATGGTCAGGTGGCGCTTGCGCTCCTGAAAGGCCTGAATCACGGCCAGGCCACGCGCCAGGGAAGTCATGAAGTCTGGATCGCCGGTAAATGCCTGGATGCGCTTGGCTGGGGAAGCCACGATCGGCGGCGCCATGGCCGCCGAGGCGGGTCGCGCCGGCTCTGCATTGACCGAATCGTTGACTAGGGTTTCGTCACTCATCGCACACCTCAAAAAAAACGCCCACTCGTGCGATTATCGAACAAACGGCCGATAATCGCAATTGACCGCTGACACTTTTGCTTATACCTTTCTCATGCCACTTGTGGCTTCTTTGGAGAGACTGGTCAGGTACCCACCGTAGAAGTCCCCAGGCAACGGCCTCGCCTTTTGGCGAGGCCGTTTTTCATTCGGGCGTTGCCCCCGGCATTGCAGCGAACTTTTATCCGCAATGCCTTTCAAACTTGTACGAAGCGTCCGAACTGTTCCCCGCACCTGCCACTAGTTGCGTCAGATGCTGTCAGGGTTGGGTAAATAACAATGTTCGGCGAATTATCGGTTGCTATAATCGAGGGCGCAGGCCCCGACACGGGCAGGGTAATGGAACCTTCCCGCTATCTAGCCGTTGCGGCCTGCAGGGCATGTGCATGTTGCACGACGCATAACAACAGTCATCACACTTAATTCAGGTACTGCATGTGACGAAAGATGAACTGCGCGCAGAACTCGAGCGCCAGGCTGAACGTTACAAGGATGTTTACGGTGGCGAAGTCACCACTTACGCCGCACAACCGGATCCGGAACGCAAACCTTGGCGCAAGCGTGCCAGCGTGCGCGACCAAGCGTTCAACCAGGAACTGGAACGCATCGAAAAGGAACTGCGCAGCGACAATCCCTGACCTGGGACCACGCCAGCGCGTCGCCGCCCGGCCAGCCCGGGCGCGGTCGATCTTTACCGCCTGACCGATGATGAAATGGAATTACACAAATTTCATACGCTCGTTTGAATGCTGACGGCACGGCCATTTCTTTGATTTTTAGGCTGTTTTAGCCACGCTTTGCGCTTTTTAGCTGACATTTCCCAGCCTGAATACCCCTGCTCACACCGGGTGGTCACGCCATGAAGATTGCCTTCGGTCTGTAGCAGGTGCATCGATTGCCAAGGTTTTCTGGCATAATCCCGCCCCCCTATACCCGCCAGACAACCTTCATGATCGATTTATTCAGCGGACTGGATGCCTGGGTGTTGGTGAGCCTGCTGCTCGCCTTGACCTTCGTACTCGCCTTCGAGTTCATCAATGGCTTTCATGACACCGCCAACGCGGTAGCTACAGTCATCTATACCAAAGCCATGCCGCCGCACCTCGCCGTGTTCTTCTCCGGCGTGTTCAACTTCCTTGGCGTTCTGCTCGGCGGTGTGGGGGTGGCCTATGCCATCGTGCACCTGCTGCCAGTAGAGCTGCTGATCAATGTGAACACCGGACACGGCCTGGCCATGGTCTTCTCGCTGCTGGCTGCGGCCATCACCTGGAACCTGGGTACCTGGTACTTCGGCATCCCCGCCTCCAGCTCGCACACGCTGATCGGCTCCATTCTCGGTGTCGGCCTGGCCAACGCCCTGATCAACGACATCCCGCTGGGTGATGGCGTCAACTGGCAGAAGGCGATCGACATCGCCATGTCGCTGGTGGTTTCACCAATGGCCGGCTTTGCCGTTGCAGCCCTGGTGCTGATCGGCCTGAAGTGGTGGCGCCCGCTGTCGAAGATGCACAAGACCCCCGACCAGCGCCGCAAGCTCGACGACAAGAAGCACCCGCCATTCTGGAACCGCATGGTCCTGGTGGTTTCGGCCATGGGCGTGAGCTTCGTGCACGGTTCCAACGACGGCCAGAAAGGCATCGGCCTGATCATGCTGGTGCTGATCGGTATTGTCCCGGCCAAGTTCGTACTCGACCTGAACAGCACCACCTACCAGATCGAGCGTACCCGCGACGCGACCCTGCACATGAGCCAGTTCTACCAGCGCAACGCCGCCACCCTGGGCGACTTCCTGGCACTGGGCAAGGCCAAGTCCAGCGACCTGCCGGAGAAGTTCAGCTGCAACCCGCAGCAGACCGAGCCGACCATCGCCGCGCTGCAGTCCTCGCTTCAGGGCGTGACCGACTACCACAGCCTGGATGCCGACAAACGCGTTGAAGTGCGCCGCTACCTGCTGTGCCTGGATGACACCGCGAAGAAGGTTGGCAAGCTGCCAGGCCTCGACGCGCGTGAAAAGGCCGACCTGGAAAAACTGCGTAAAGACCTTACCGCCACCACTGAGTACGCGCCGTTCTGGGTGATCGTGGCCGTTGCACTGGCCCTGGGCCTGGGCACCATGGTTGGCTGGAAGCGTGTGGTACTGACCGTTGGCGAGAAGATCGGCAAACAGGGCATGACCTATGCCCAGGGCATGTCGGCACAGATCACTGCGGCCTGCGCCATCGGCATGGCCAACGTGTTCGCCTTGCCGGTATCGACCACCCATGTGCTGTCGTCCGGTGTGGCCGGCACCATGGTCGCCAACAAGAGCGGCCTGCAAGGCGGCACGGTGAAGACCATCCTGCTGGCCTGGGTCCTGACCCTGCCGGCCTCGATGGGCCTGGCCGCCGGCCTGTTCTGGCTGGCATCAAAAGCCATTGGCTGAGTGACACCGCAATAGAAGAAGGCGCCTCATGGGCGCCTTTTTCATAGGAGTCATTCCTGTACCGGCCCTATCGCCGGCAAGCCAGCTCCCACAGGTACCGCACCGCCCACCTGGCCTGTGCAGTACCTGTGGGAGCTGGCTTGCCGGCGATAGGGCCGGTACAGGCAAACTACCTTTTCTTGCCCCCCAGCAAAGATCCCATCAACCCGCGCACCAGTTGCCGCCCCAACTGGTTGGCAGCTTGGCGCACGGCCGACTTGATCGCCTGCCCCGCCGCCCCCTGCAAGAAGTCGCCGGCCTTGTCGGTAAAGCTCTCTTCATCCGCCTTGGGTTGCGGCGCCGGCTCCACCGCCTCGCCCTTGCGCTGGGTCAGCATTTCATAGGCCGACTCACGGTCCACCGGCTTGTCATAGCGCCCCGCCAGCGGCGAGGCAGCAATCAGCGCAGCGCGCTCGGCCGCACTCAACGGCCCGATACGCGATTGCGGCGGAGCAACCAGCACCCGCTGCACCATGGCGGGCGTGCCCTTTTCCTCCAGCGTCCCCACCAACGCCTCGCCAATCCCCAGTTCGGTCAGCACCGCCAGGGTGTCGAACGCCGGGTTCGGGCGAAAGCCATCGGCCACCGCCCTCAGCGACTTCTGCTCCTTGGCGGTAAACGCCCGCAAGCCATGCTGAATGCGCAAACCCAACTGGGCCAGCACCGCATCCGGCAAGTCACCCGGTGACTGGGTGACAAAAAACACCCCCACACCCTTGGAGCGGATCAGCCGCACCACCTGCTCCAGGCGGTCCTGCAGGGCTTTGGGCGTGCCGTTGAACAGCAAGTGCGCTTCATCGAAGAACAAAGCCAGCACAGGCTTGTCGGCATCGCCACGCTCGGGCAACTGCTCGAACAGCTCGGCCAACAGCCACAGCAGGAAGGTCGCATACACCTTGGGCGCTTCATGCACCAGCCGGCTGGCGTCAAGCAGGTGGATGCGCCCACGGCCCCCCGAGTCCGGCCGTAGCAGGTCTTCGAGCTGCAATGCCGGCTCGCCGAACAGCGCCTCGGCACCCTGCTGCTCCAGGGTCGCCAGCCGCCGCAACAACGCCTGGGTCGAAGCCGTGGTCATCAGTGCAGTGTCTTCACCCAGCAATTGTGGGTTGTCCTTCAGGTGCGCGAGCAACGCCTTGAGGTCCTTGAGGTCCAGCAGCAACAGGCCTTCACGGTCGGCCACCTTGAATGCCGCATACAGCGCCGCCTGCTGGCTGTCGGTCAGCTCCAGCAGGTTGCCCAGCAGCAACGGCCCCATTTCACTGAGGGTAGTGCGCAGCGGATGGCCGGACTGCCCGGCGATGTCCCAGAGGCTTACCGGGTAGGCCTGGGGCGTGTGCCCCAGCCAGGGCATGCCGGCGATTCGCTCGGCCACCTTGCCCTGCGGCGCGCCGGCAGCACCCAGCCCGCACAAGTCACCTTTTACATCGGCTGCGAATACGGCCACCCCTGCGTCGCTGAACGTTTCTGCCAGGTGTTGCAAGGTGACGGTCTTGCCGGTACCCGTCGCGCCCGCCACCAGGCCATGGCGGTTGGCCAGCCGCATCGCCTGCCCGACTGGCTGGCCATCTGGGCCAGCACCCACAACTATGGTCGAAGTTTCCGACATCTCTGTAATCCTCTGCTCAAGCTTTGCCTTAATTCGGCCGATACCTTTGGGTGATATTCGCCTTAATTAGAGAGGAACAACCGAAAAGGGACTTTTCGGGATGTTGCACTGCTTTGCGGCTCCACCCGTGCGAACGCCTGATATAACACCTTAGCGGAACCGATTACGCCATGAACAAAAGCCTTCGTTTCAGCCACAAGATTCTTTTGGCAGCATCATTGATCGTGATACTCGCCTTCAGCCTGTTCACGCTCTACAACGATTACCTCCAGCGTAATGCGATCCGCGAGGACCTGGAAAACTATCTGGCTGAAATGGGCGCCTCCACTTCGACCAACATCCGCAACCTGTTCGACGGCCGTATCAAGCTGGTGGAAAACCTGGCACAGAACATAGCCCAGGACCCAACCAACGCTGAAACCCTGATGGGCCAGAATGCGCTGGTTTCCAGCTTCCTTACCGTTTACCTGGGCAAGGTGGACGGCGGCTTCAGCGTGCGCCCGGACGCAAAAATGCCCGAGGGCTACGATCCGCGCACCCGCCCCTGGTACAAGGACGGCATGAACGCCGCCGGCGCGACGCTGACCGAACCGTACATCGACATGACCACCAACAAGATGGTCATTGGCATCCTCAGCAAGGTTTCCAGCAGTGTCGGGGTGGTCGGTGGCGACCTGGCCCTGGACGGCCTGGTGCAGATCATCAACTCGCTGAACTTCGGCGGCATGGGCTACGCGTTCCTGGTCAACGACCAGGGCAAAATCCTGGTGCACCCTGACAAAGACCTGGTGATGAAGTCGCTGTCGGACCTGTTCCCGCAGCACACGCCAAAACTGACCGGTGAGTTGACCGAAGTGCAAAGCGAAGGCCAGGCCCGCCTGCTGACCTTCACCCCGATCACCGGCCTGCCTTCGGCCAACTGGTACATCGGCCTGTCGGTGGACAAGGACAAGGCCTTCTCGATGCTCAGCACCTTCCGCACCTCGGCGGTGATCGCCACGGTGGTGGCAGTGGTGATCATCATCGGCCTGCTCGGCCTGCTGATCAGCGTGCTGATGCAGCCGCTGCACACCATGACCCGCGCCATGGAAGACATCGCCGAGGGTGAAGGCGACCTGACCAAACGCCTGCGCATTCACAACCACGACGAGTTCGGCATCCTGGGCACCGCTTTCAACCGTTTCGTCGAGCGCATCCACAGCTCGATCAGCGAGGTGTCCTCGGCCACCGAGCAGGTCAACGAAGTGGCCCTGCGTGTCATCAGCGCCTCCAACTCGTCGATGACCAACTCTGACGAACAGTCCAACCGTACCAACAGCGTGGCCGCCGCCATCAACGAACTCGGCGCCGCCGCTCAGGAAATCGCCGGCAACGCCGCTCAGGCGTCGCAGCATGCCAGTTCGGCTCGCCTGCTGGCCGAAGAGGGGCAACAGGTGGTCGAGCGCAACATTGCGGCAATGAACCGCCTGTCCGACCTGATCGTCAGCTCCAGCGGGCACATCGAGACGCTGAACAACAAGACCGTCAACATCGGCCAGATCCTCGAAGTGATCACCAGTATTTCCCAGCAAACCAACCTGCTGGCGCTGAACGCCGCCATCGAAGCGGCCCGTGCCGGTGAAGCCGGCCGCGGCTTTGCCGTGGTGGCCGATGAAGTGCGCAACCTGGCACACCGCACTCAGGAATCGGCGCAGCAAGTGCAGACCATGATCGAAGAGCTGCAGGTTGGTGCCCGCGCGTCGGTCGAGACCATGGACCAGAGCCAGCGCCACAGCCAGGACAGCGTGCAGATCGCCAACCAGGCCGGTGAACGGCTGGACAGCGTTACCGTGCGCATCAGCGAGATCGACGGCATGAACCAGTCGGTGGCCACCGCCACCGAAGAGCAGACCGCCGTGGTCGAAGCGATCAACATGGACATCAACGAGATAAACATGCTCAACCAGGAAGGCGTAGAGAACCTGCAAGCCACCCTGCGCGCCTGCTCGGACCTTGAGCAGCAGGCCGGCCGCCTGAAGCACCTGGTGGGCAGTTTCCGCATCTAAGGGCAGACCGCGTGGCCTGTTTCGCGGGCACGCCCCGCTCCCACAGAGGCTCGTACAAACCTCAAGGTCTGTGCAGCCCTTTTGGCAGCGGGCGTGCCCGCGAACAAACCCACACCACTCCCCAGCCTTGGGCCGTCAAACCCCGATCGAACAAACTATCCTTCACACAGGTCAACCTGTAGGCGCGTCATCGCCGGATGACAGACCGAAGATGATCCTGGAGGGATGCTGATCGTGCACATCGCCGACATCACCATGTTCTACGCCCCGGCCAGCGGCGGCGTACGTACCTATCTTGATGCCAAACACCGCCGCCTCGACGCCATTCACGGCGTACGCCACAGCCTGCTGATCCCCGGTGCCAGTGCCCAGCACGCCGATGGCATCTATCAGGTACCCGCCCCGCCGCTGCCATTCGGCAAGGGTTACCGCTTCCCGGTGCGCCTGGCCCCCTGGTGCAGTGAACTACGCCGGCTCAAGCCTGACCTGATCGAAGTCGGCGACCCCTACCTGACCGCCTGGGCAGCCCTGGAGGCACGCCGTCAACTCGATGTGCCGGTAATCGGCTTCTACCATTCCGACCTGCCGTTGTTGGTCAGCAACCGCATGGGCAACTGGTTCACACCCAATGTCGAGGCCTATGTCAGCAAGCTGTACGGCAATTTCGACCGGGTACTGGCACCCAGCCAGGTCATGGCCGACAAACTGCGCCGCCTGGGTGTACGCGATGTGCATGTGCAGCGCCTGGGCGTGGACCTGGCCACCTTCAACCCTGACCAGCGCGACCCGCACCTGCGCGCGGAGTTGGGCATAGCCGACACCACCCGCCTGCTGATCTATGCAGGCCGCGGCTCGCGGGAAAAGAACCTGCCAGTGCTGCTCGACTGCATGCAACAGCTGGGTGGCGCTTACCACCTGCTGCTGGTGGGCTCGAACATGCCGGCCAACGTGCCGCGCAACGTCAGCGTGATCAACCACTTCTGCCCTGCGCCGGAAGTTGCCCGACTGCTGGCCAGTGCCGACTTGCTTGTACACGCCGGGGACCAGGAAACCTTTGGCCTGGTCATTCTTGAAGCGATGGCCAGCGCCACCCCCGTGGTCGCTGTGCGCGCCGGTGCCTTCGGCGAAATCGTCAACGAACAGTGTGGGCGCCTGTGCCGTCCCAACGATGGCCAGGCCATGGCGGCGGCCGTGCGCGAGGCGTTCGAAGCCGGCGTACGCAAACTCGGGGCGCAGGCCCGCCACCACGTGGAGCAGCATTATTCATGGGACAACGTAGTCTGCGGCCTGCTGCAGCACTACCACGCGGTGCTCGGCCATCCACTGCAGGTGCGTGCCCATGGCTGAGGTACGGCCGGCATCACGCAGCCTGATGCTGGTGCTGCATGATGTTGCGCCCGAGACCTGGCCAGACTACCAACCCTTCGTCGAGGCCGTTGACACCCTCGGTGGCATCCCCATGACTTGGCTGGTGGTGCCGGACTTTCACCAGCGCAACCTGCTGCTGCGTTCACCCACCTTCTGTCGCCTGCTTGACCGGCGCCTGGCCCAAGGCGACGAACTGGCCTTGCACGGTTATTACCATGCTGACAACGGCCCTCCGCCACGCACGCCCGGCGATTACTTCATGCGCCGTATCTACACCCACGAAGGTGAGTTCTACGGCCTTGACCAGCAGCAGGCCCTGCAACGGCTGGAACGCGGCCTGGCACTGTTCCACCAGCACGGTTGGCCTGTAGCCGGCTTTGTCGCGCCAGCCTGGCTGATGAGCGAAGGCACCCGCCAGGCCCTGCGCCGCCTGCCCCTGCGTTACACCAGCACACCGCAGCACCTGTACCGCTTGCCGGACTTCACCGCGATCGAAGCCCCGGGGCTGGTTTGGAGTGCCCGCAGCGCCTGGCGCCGTGGGCTTTCCAGGGTACTGTGCGACTGGCAATGCCACCGTTGGCGCAACGCCGAGACCCTGCGTCTGGGCCTGCACCCGGTGGACATGCGCCACCGTACATCGCGTGACTACTGGCTGAACACCTTGCGCAGCTTGCTGGCTCAAGGCCGCGAGCCACTGACCAAGTCGGCCTGGCTGGACCGCAAGGCCAACGCATGAACCGCCTGGCCTGGCTGGGCCTGGCGCTGCTCGCTGCCATGCTGGTGCCGATCCTGCTCGGTGGCAGCGAGCTGCTGCCGAGGCTACAACGCTTCGACCCTGTGCTGATGCTCACCCTGCTGGGCATGATCCTGCTGTGCTGGGCCATCAACGCCATCCGCTTGCGCCTGTTGCTCGGCCAGCAAGGTGCCAGGCTTGGGCCCCTGCGTAGCTTGGGCGTGGTAATGGCCACCGAATTTGCCATCTGCACCACCCCCGGCGGCAGCGGCGGGCCCTTGACCCTCATGGCCCTGCTGGCGCGTGACCGCATCAGCCCGGCACGCAGCGGCGCTGTATTCGCCATGGACCAGTTGAACGACCTGGTGTTCTTCTTCTGCGCCATGCTGGCGATAGCCGGCTACGCGCTGTTCCACAGCCTGGGTCGCAGCCAGGAAAGCATGTTGCTGGGCAGTGCGCTGTTACTGTGCACTGCACTGGCCGGGCTGGCGGGGCTGCTGCGCTACCGCCGTCAGGTAATGCGCTTGAACGGCAGGCTGCTGCGGCGCCTGGGCATGAGCCAGCAGCGCAAACGCCACTGGGCACGCAAACTGTTGCACTTCATCCACGCCCTGGCGCAGACCTGGCAACTGCCCAAGCGCACGCTCACCCTCGTGTTCACCCTGACCTGCGCCCACTGGGGTCTGCGTTACAGCGTGTTGTATCTGGTCTTGAGGGGGTTGGGGGTGGACCTGGCCTGGATCCCCAGTTTCCTGGTGCAGATGCTGTCGCTCAGTGCCGGCCAGTTCAGCCTGCTGCCAGGCGGCGCCGGTGCCGCCGAGCTGACCTCGGCCAGCCTGCTGACGCCATGGGTGGGCAGTTCGACCGCAGCGGCGGCGATCCTGATATGGCGGGCGGTTACTTACTACTTTTATCTGCTGGCGGGTGGGCCTGTGTTCGTGTGCCTGCTGGCGCGTCCGTTGCTGGAGCGCTGGCGGCGTCAGGCGGGTTGAGCTGTTGCCAGAGTTCGGCAGCGCCGGGGAAGTCGGTGCCGTCGGTGTCATCCAGGGCTTCGGGGTCGTAGCGGGCCAGGCAACCTTCGCCGAGAGTGGGAGGCGGTGAGGCGGTGGGGGTGTTGCGTTGTTTGGCCATCAGTGTTCCTTTCAAGATTGCCGGGGGCGCTTTGCGCCCCCTGCATCATCAATCGAAAACGACAGTCTTGTTGCCATGTACCAGGACCCGGTCTTCCAGGTGATAACGCAGGCCACGGGCCAGCACCATCTTTTCCACATCACGGCCAAAGCGGACCATGTCCTCGATGCTATCGGCATGGCTGACACGCACCACGTCCTGCTCGATGATCGGGCCGGCGTCCAGCTCTTCGGTAACATAGTGGCAAGTCGCGCCGATCAGTTTCACGCCACGCAGGGCGGCCTGGTGGTAAGGCTTGGCACCGACGAACGACGGCAGGAAGCTGTGGTGAATGTTAATCACCTTTTCAGCAAAGTCCCGGCACAGTTGCGGCGGCAGGATCTGCATGTAACGGGCCAGCACCACCACATCGGCGGCGTGCTCCTGGACCAGGCGCGACACTTCGGCAAAGGCCGGTGCCTTGTCCTTGGGGTCGACCGGCACGTGGAAGAACGGAATGCCGTGCCACTCGACCATACTGCGCAGGTCGTCGTGGTTGGAAATCACGCAAGGGATCTCGCAATCCAGCTCATCGGTGTGCCAGCGGTGCAGCAGGTCGGCCAGGCAGTGCGACTCGCGGCTGGCCATCAGTACCACGCGCTTTTTCTGCGCCGAGTCGGTAATACGCCAAGTCATGGAGAACTCTTCGGCGATGGGCGCAAACGCCTCGCGGAAGGCTTCGATACCGAACGGCAGCGATTCGGCGCGGATCTCATGGCGCATGAAGAACCAGCCGCTCTGCTCATCAGAATGGTGGCTGGCTTCGTTGATCCAGCCATTGTACAAGGCCAGGAAATTACTGACTTTCGCCACGATGCCTACACGGTCGGGGCAGGCGATCACCAGACGATAGGTGCGCATGAATGAGACTCCAGAACTTCGCAAAGACGCCTATTCTAGCGGCCCGCCCGAAAAAACGCAGTATTGATCGCAGGCACGATGACGTATGCCGGTCGCCATACGCGGCGCAGGCATTGTCTGACAGACATGACGAAATACAGGGGTTTTAAGTAAATTTTTGTTCACGTAGAGAAATGTTGTCACAGCTTAATTAACAGTTAATTGCCCAATATCATGTTTACTTGCGGGTATCGCCTGTCTATTATTGCCCCACACATTTCTGAACACGCATTAAGGAACTCTCCATGTCCCTGATCAACGAGTACCGCGCTACCGAAGAAGCCATCAAGGAACTTCAGGCCCGCCTGGCCAACCTGTCGCAGGATGACAAGCTGAAGAAAGAACTGGAGTTCGAAGGCAAACTACGCACGCTGATGGGCGAGTACTCCAAGTCGCTGCGCGACGTGATTGCCCTGCTCGACCCAGAGTCGAAACTGAGCAAGGCACCCCGCGGCGCAGTCAAGACCACTGCTACCAAACGCGCGCGCAAGGTCAAGCAATACAAAAACCCGCACAACGGTGAAGTGATCGAAACCAAAGGCGGCAACCACAAGACCCTGAAAGAGTGGAAAGCCACTTGGGGTGGTGATGTGGTCGAGAGCTGGGCAACCCTGCTGGACTGATTGTCCGCATTCGCCTTTTGCTTAACGCAACAAAAACGCCGGCCTATTGCCGGCGTTTTTGTTTGCCCCGCTGTCAGCCAATCGCAAATTGTTCCTGCAATTGCCGGGCATGCATTTGCCAAGCTTCCAGCACACGCCGGCCAGCCTCGTCAGCGCCTTCCCAGGCTTGCTGACGCGCCTGTTCGAAGTCGCCCAGCGTATTCGGTGCCCCCCACTGCGGGTCAGTCAGGCGCTGCTGACAGAAGCCATACCAGCGCTGGCGTTCTTCGCTGGTCAAGGTGTCGGGGAAGTTGCGCGCCCGGTAGCGAAACAGCAATTCCGGTAAACGCGGGTCATCGAACATCCACTGCCCATGGCCCAACTGCGCGGGTTCCAGCGTACGCACTTGCTCGCATAAACGGCGGTCGCGGTCCCCCACAAAACCGTCATACAACTGTTGTTCCGGGTCTTCACTTGGGGCGAAGTCATCCTTGCCGTAGATGTGCGCCAGCTTGTCTTGCCATTGCGCCTGTTGATTAGCCAACTCTTCGCCGCGCAATTGTAACAACGTCAAGTCCAGGCCCAACCGTTGTTGATCGGCCGGACGCAATACCGACAATGGCGCCAGTACCGGGCAGCGATTGATCTGCACCAATTTGAGCGGCACCGGTAATTCACCCTCGGCCAGCGCTTCGTGACGGGTATACAAGCGCTGGCGTAGATCCTCAGCACTTTCCTGTAGTAACGGTAGAGATTCCTGATGCAAGTCGCAGACGATCAGCGCATTGCGATTACGCGGGTGCCAGGCTAATGGCAATACGACACCCAGGTAATTACGCGCCGCCGAAAAGCGCCCGGATATATGCACCAGTGGCTGCAACAGATGGATCTGCTCCATCACTTTATGCTTGCTGCGCAACTGGAAGAGCCACTCATACAACTTGGGCTGTTTCTGCCGAATCAGACGGGCCAGGGCAATGGTTGCCCGCACGTCGGAAAGCGCCTCGTGGGCATGCCCATGGTCAATGCCATTGGCCTTGCTCAGCAGTTCAAGGCGCAAGCTGGTTTGCCCATCCTGTTGCGGCCATTGAATACCGTCAGGGCGCAAGGCGTAGGCGGTTCGCACGATGTCGATCAGGTCCCAGCGGCTGTTGCCGCCCTGCCACTCCCGTGCGTAAGGGTCGAAAAAATTACGGTACAAACTGTAGCGGGTCACTTCATCGTCGAAGCGCAGGGTGTTGTAGCCAGCGCCACAGGTGCCCGGGTGTGCCAGCTGCGCATGTACCCGGGTCATGAACTCCGCCTCGCACAGGCCTTGTTCGGCCAGCAATTGCGGGGTGATGCCAGTCACCAGGCAAGCCGCCGGGTGTGGCAGGATGTCGTCGGAAGGCCGGCAATAAAGGCTGATCGGCTCGTCGATTTCGTTAAGGTCGAAATCGGTGCGCACGCCGGCCACCTGCAACGGCCGGTCGCAACGCGGGTTGATGCCGGTGGTTTCGTAGTCGTGCCAGAAAATGCTTGAGGTCACGGGGTCGTCCTGTATCAAGGTCGACCCGATTCTAGCGCAGCCTCAGACAGAAGCGTTGGCAGGAAGGAAACTGAAATAATCACGCAGTGAGCGCACGAACTCGTCGAATTCGCGGGGGGCCTGCAACAGCATGAAGCCCGAATCGTAGTGCCCGGGCGTCTGGTCTTCCCGGCACCACAGGCAACTGGCGGTCAGGTTGACGAACTGATGCCCGCCGCCGACCAGCGGCAAGCGTAATTGCAGTTCGTAATCGGGCCCTACCAGCACGGGCAGCTGGCTGATTACCATCAGGCCATCCTCGGAGGCATTACCCAGCTGGCCGATTTCTTGACCGGTAAAACGGTTGAATACCTTGAGGACGCAAGGCAGTTGATGGCGTTCGATGTGGCGCTTGTTGAACATGATCGCGAGTGTATTCCGTACCTGATGCCAGGAATACAAGGTACTGGCGGTTGTTGTAACAGCTGAGTTACAGATTAGCGCAGGGCGCGCCGCAAATCTCGTGAAATAAACCACACCTTGGTGTTATCGCCAAGGTGTGGTCGTCACCGGGTTGGCCACAGCCGCTTCGCCGCTACGGGCATGGCCAAGTTTTTCAAGAGTCTGCAGGCGCGCCCAGGCACGATAGGCGTACTCGTTGCCCGGGTACTTCTGGATCAGGTACTGGTAAGTCTGCGCGGCGTCCACGTAAAGCGCCTGGCGCTCCAGGCACTGGCCACGCAGCAGCGACACCTCCGGATGGATGAACGGCCGCGAACGGCTGGTGCGGTCGACCTGCGACAGCTCCAGCATGACCCGTGCGCAGTCGCCACGGTCGTAGGCGCGGTAGGCATTGTTCAGGTGGTGGTCCATGGACCAGCGGGTGCAGCCGACGGCGCTGGCCGCCAGGGCTAAAACGATCAGGGCTCGCATGGGTATCTCCTTTGATGCCTGTGTATCGGCCAACGCCCACAAATCTTCACAGGCTTTTGCAAGCATACCCCGACCGTTCAAATGCCACCCTGCCTTGGTCGCAGGTAGTGCAACGGAACAATGACTACAGCGAGATTCAGGAGTAGCCTTTCGCTGCGCTTCACTATAGGAGTCTGTGCATGACCATCCGCCGTACCAAAATCGTCGCAACCCTTGGCCCCGCCAGCAACTCGCCGGAAGTGATCGAGCAACTGATCCTTGCCGGCCTGGACGTGGCACGCCTGAACTTCTCCCACGGCACCCCGGACGAGCACAAGGCCCGCGCTCGCCTGATCCGTGACATCGCCGCCAAGAACGGCCGCCATGTCGCGCTGCTGGGCGACCTGCAGGGTCCGAAGATCCGCATCGCCAAGTTCGCCAACAAGCGCATCGAATTGAAGATCGGTGACACGTTCACCTTCTCCACCGCCCACCCGCTGACCGAAGGCAACCAGGACATCGTCGGTATCGACTACCCCGACCTGGTCAAGGACTGCGGCGTCGGTGACGAACTGCTGCTCGACGATGGCCGTGTGGTCATGCGCGTCGAAACCGCCACTGCAGATGCCCTGCACTGTGTGGTGATCATCGGTGGCCCGCTGTCGGACCACAAAGGCATCAACCGTAAAGGTGGCGGCCTGACCGCGCCGGCCCTGACCGAAAAAGACAAGGCCGACATCAAGCTGGCTGCGGAAATGGACCTGGACTACCTGGCCGTTTCCTTCCCGCGTGACGCCAGCGACATGGAATACGCACGCAAGCTGCGTGACGAGGCCGGCGGCAGCGCCTGGCTGGTGGCCAAGATCGAACGCGCCGAAGCGGTTGCCGACGACGAGACCCTCGACAAGCTGATCGCCGCCTCCGACGCGGTGATGGTTGCCCGTGGCGACCTGGGTGTGGAAATCGGCGACGCCGAGCTGATCGGCATCCAGAAAAAGATCATCCAGCACGCCCGCCGCAACAACAAGGCGGTGATCGTGGCGACCCAGATGATGGAGTCGATGATCCAGAACCCGATGCCGACCCGCGCTGAAGTGTCCGACGTGGCCAACGCCGTGCTGGACAACACCGATGCGGTGATGCTGTCGGCCGAAAGTGCTGCCGGTTCCTACCCGATCGAAGCCGTACAGGCCATGGCGCGGATTTGCCAAGGTGCCGAAAAGCACCCGACCAACCAGAAGTCCAGCCACCGCCTGCACACCACCTTCGAGCGCTGCGACGAAAGCATCGCCCTGGCGGCCATGTACACCGCCAACCACTTCCCGGGCGTGAAGGCGATCATCGCCCTGACCGAAAGCGGCTACACCCCGCTGATCATGTCGCGCCTGCGTTCGCACGTGCCGATCTTCGCCCTGTCGCCGCACCGCGCTACCCAGGCTCGCGTCTCGATGTTCCGCGGGGTCTACCCGATCGCCTTCGACCCGGCCTCGCTGCCGGCCGACAAGGTAAGCCAGGCGGCAGTCGACGAACTGCTCAAGCGTGGCCTGGTGGAACAGGGTGACTGGGTGATCCTGACCAAAGGTGACAGCTACCACACCATCGGTGGCACCAACGGCATGAAAATCCTGCATGTCGGTGATCCGCTGGTCGGCTGATCTACCCCGGGGGCCGCGTTGCGGCCCCTTCTCATTCAGGCATGCTCGACAAACACATCGGCAAACACCTGGTTCCTTGGCACACCTGCAATAAATAGACGCCGCGCAAACCGCTCCACACTTGTCGGCGAGCCACACACCAGTGCAACCGTCTGCCGTGATGACGGCCGTAATGCCGCGAGCGCTTGATCAAACTGCTCTGCCTGCACCAACTCGACACTCACACCCTCCATCGCCTGCAACGGCTCAGCCAGGTAATGTTGAACGTGGCCATGCGCCACATGCATCACCCTGATCTCCCCCCGATGCCCCTGGCGCATCGCCTCGCGCAAAATGCCCCACAAGGGCGCAAGCCCGGTACCCGCCGCCAGCAACCAGAGCGGTCGCCCTTGCCAGTCCGGGTCATAATGCAACGCTCCGCCCCTGAGCTCCCCCAGGCGCATCGCGTCGCCAACCTTCAACCCCCGGGCCTTGGCGCAAAAAGCACCTGGCCGCTGGCAGTCGATATGAAATTCAAGGAAGTCGTCTTCCCCCGGCAGGCTTGCCAACGAATAGGGCCGCGCTACCGCCCCGCTCCACAACACCACATGCTGGCCCGCCTGGTATCGCAGCGCTCGCACCGGGCGCAGGCGCAGGCGCAGCACGTCACCGAACCAGTCCAGTGCGCAAACCTGTGCGGGAATGCCATCCTGCTGCGGGTCGAACACCGCCACACGCAGGTCACCCACTACCCGGCACTGGCAAGCCAGTCGCCAGCCCTGGGCGTGTTTCTCCAGCGCCAACGCCTCGGGCAAGGCGTCCGCTGGCAGCCCGTCCAGGCAATGCACCAGGCAGGCATGGCAACTGCCGGCGCGGCAGCTGTAGGGCACATTCAACCCAGCCTCGTTCAGGGCATCGAGCAGGTTGCTGCCAGTCGGCACCGCCCAGCGGCGCTCGCCCACGCAAATTTCGGGCATTGTCAGCTATCTCTCCTGGCTCTTTATCTTGCGGGGCCGCTTTGCGGCCCAATCGCCGGCAAGCCAGCTCCCACAGATCAGTGCAAGCGACAGGCTGGTGCAACCCTGTGGGAGCTGGCTTGCCGGCGATTGGGCTGCAAGGCAGCCCCCGTCAAGCATCCTATCTCTTCAGCCAGACAGCAAGAACAGTGCCTGCCCGCGGCCGACCATGGTCCAGACAGGCCAAAGGTGTGCCCGGCACAGATGCGCGCTATACTGCCGCGCCTTTTTCCGTCGGCCTGACCTGCCGGCGCCTTGCAAGGCGTTTCGACATGCTGGTCGGCACCGTCGAGCGTCTTTATGAATGTTCCCGTCTTTAAGAGGAGCGCGCTGCATGACCGTGATCAAGCAAGACGACCTGATTCAGAGCGTCGCCGACGCCCTGCAATTCATCTCGTACTACCACCCCGTCGATTTCATCCAGGCCATGCACGAGGCCTATCTGCGTGAAGAGTCGCCTGCTGCGCGCGATTCCATCGCCCAGATCCTGATCAACTCGCGCATGTGCGCCACCGGCCACCGCCCGATCTGCCAGGACACCGGTATCGTCACCGTGTTCGTGCGCGTGGGCATGGACGTACGCTGGGACGGCGCCACCCTGAGCGTCGACGACATGATCAACGAAGGTGTGCGTCGCGCCTACAACCTGCCTGAAAACGTGCTGCGTGCTTCGATCCTGGCCGACCCGGCCGGTGCGCGCAAGAACACCAAGGACAACACCCCGGCAGTGATCCACTACTCCATCGTCCCTGGCGACAAGGTCGAGGTCGATGTCGCAGCCAAAGGCGGCGGCTCGGAGAACAAGTCGAAGATGGCCATGCTCAACCCGTCCGACTCGATCGTCGACTGGGTACTGAAGACCGTCCCGACCATGGGTGCTGGCTGGTGCCCGCCTGGCATGCTCGGCATCGGCATCGGCGGTACCGCCGAAAAAGCCGCCGTCATGGCCAAGGAAGTGTTGATGGAATCCATCGACATCCACGAACTGAAAGCCCGTGGCCCGCAGAACCGCCTGGAAGAAATTCGTCTGGAGCTGTTCGAGAAGGTCAACCAGCTGGGCATCGGCGCCCAGGGCCTGGGTGGCCTCACCACCGTGCTCGACGTCAAGATCATGGACTACCCGACCCACGCCGCGTCGCTGCCGGTGTGCATGATCCCCAACTGCGCCGCCACCCGTCACGCCCACTTCGTGCTTGATGGCTCCGGCCCGGCCGAACTGGAAGCGCCGTCGCTGGACGCCTACCCGGAAATCGTCTGGGAAGCCGGCCCAAGTGCCCGCCGCGTCAACCTCGACGACATCACCCCGGAAGAAGTTGCCAGCTGGAAACCGGGCGAAACCATTTTGCTCAACGGCAAGATGCTGACCGGCCGCGACGCCGCGCACAAGCGCATGGTCGAAATGCTCAACCGTGGCGAAGAATTGCCGGTGGACCTGAAAGGCCGCTTCATCTACTACGTAGGCCCGGTCGACCCGGTCGGTGACGAAGTGGTAGGCCCAGCTGGCCCGACCACCGCTACCCGCATGGACAAGTTCACCCGCCAGATCCTCGAGCAGACCGGCCTGCTGGGCATGATCGGCAAGTCCGAGCGTGGCCCCACCGCCATCGAAGCGATCAAGGACAACAAGGCCGTGTACCTGATGGCCGTTGGCGGCGCTGCCTACCTGGTGGCCCAGGCCATCCGCAAGTCGAAGGTCCTGGCCTTCGCCGAGCTGGGCATGGAAGCGATCTACGAGTTCGACGTCAAGGACATGCCGGTTACCGTTGCCGTAGACAGCAACGGTGAGTCGGTACACATCACTGGCCCTGCCCTGTGGCAGAGCAAGATTGCCGAAAGCCTGGCCGTCGAAGTGAAGTAAACCTGATGTAACAGCGGCGCCTGCTTTGCGGGCGCCACTGTCTTCACAAGACTCTGTCAAACTGCTCCGGCCAGTCCCTGCGGGTAAACACCTGCCCTTCCCGCCTCACCCGCCGCACTTCCTCCAGGTCCACCTCACACACCAGCCACTGGCTGCACGCCGGGCTCAGTGCCTCGCTCAACGCCACCACTCCATCCCCCGGCATCCCGTGGTCCGGCGGAACGAACAACCCTGCTCGTCCGATATTCTCGTCCAGCGCCGGCGACCACGGCGCATGCCCCACCGTAGGGCTCTGCAACACCGCAATCTGGTTCTCCAAAGCCCGCGCCTGGGCGCCGATGCGTACCCGGTGGTAACCCGCCTCGGTATCGGTACAGCTGGGGGCCAAGATCAGGTCGGCACCCGCCTCGGCCAGGCGCCTGGCCAGCATGGGGAATTCATTGTCATAACAGATCAGGATGCCCAGGCGCCCCAACTCGGTGTCGAATACCTGCAGCCCCTGGCCCGCAGCGATGCCCCACTGTTCGCGTTCGAACCGGGTCATCATCAGCTTGTCCTGATAGCCAAGCACACCCTTGGGGCCGAACAACCAGGCTCGATTACGGTACCGCCCATCGCTGTCCAGGACCGGCACGCTGCCCGGTTGCAGGTAGATCCCCCAGCGCCGGGCAAGGCTTTCGCACAGCGCCCTCCATGGCTCGATCAACGGCTGGATGCCGGCAATCGAAGCCTTCAGGTCACCCCGTTGCTCGGCACTCAGCTGGCCGCTCAACACCAGACCGGCGTATTCGGGCAGCAGCAGCAAGCGTGCGCCCGCCTCCACGGCCTCGGCGCACAGGCCCTGCAGGTGGTCGGCGTAGGCGTTCCAGGTTTCATGCAGTTCGATGGCGTACTGGCAGGCCGCCAGGCGGATCATATCGGCAGTTCCTTCAGCCAGAACGACATCAGCTTGTCGGAGCTTTCCTGTTCATCCAGGTCGCGCCAGGCGTAGGTGGTGCGCAATGACGGGTCGTGCAGGAAGCCGCGGTTGCGCCAGAAGCCGTGCAATGGCTTGTAGTCCGCTGGCCTTCGCGGGTGCACGCCTGGCCGCTCCACCGCGCAGAACGCGCAATAATCGAACTCGGCCAGTTTGTGCGCGTAGGATTCGCGTTCGATGAAAAAGCGCACGCCCAGACCCTGGCCGCGGTACTCCGGCAACACCAGCGACTCGCCAAAGTAATACACGCTGGCCGGGTCGCGCCCCTGGGCCAGAAACGGTTGCTGGAACTCGGGGGCGACATCCACCAGCGGCAGGCCAGTGGACGCGCCAACCACCTTGCCGTCGTCCAGCGCCAGCACCACCAGGCTACGCCCGGAGCGGGAATAGGCGGCCAGGTAGTCAGCCTCATACTCCGGGGTACCGTCGTACAGGTAGGGAAACTCGCGAAACACGCTAAGGCGCAGGCGAGCGAGGTCATCGATGTATGGCGCAATAGCGGCGCCGTGCAACAGGCGTATTTCCATGCTTGGCGGTCGTTTTGTCGATGTGGATGACGCGCTCGGCTAAGCCGGGCTTGAGGGGAAACCCTATCATCCGAGGCAGCGACCCGCCTTTTCCCTACACGACAGGTATTGTTCCATGACCGCTACCGAACTGGTAAATGCTTACTACGCCGCGTTCAACGCCGGTGACATGCCGGGCTTTCTCGCCCTGCTCAGCGAGGACGTGATCCACGACATCAACCAGGGCGAGCGGCAGATGGGCAAGGCCCGGTTTGCCACGTTCATGGACAAGATGAACCGCTGCTACCGCGAACGCCTGGCCGATATCGTGGTGATGCAGAACGCCGAGGGCAGTCGCGCGGCGGCGGAGTTCACCGTGCACGGCGAATATCTGGGCGATGACGAAGGGTTGCCGGCAGCAAACGGGCAGACCTATGTGCTGCCGGCGGGGGCTTTCTTCTATATCCACTGCGGCAAGATTGCCCGGGTAACCAATTACTACAACCTCAATGACTGGGTCGAGCAGGTAGCCTGAAGCCTCCCGCTCCTACAAAAGCACTGCATACCTGCCGAGTCAGGTGATACGGGTGCCCAGCACTTTCAGGAAGGCCGCCAGCCACGCCGGGTGCGCTGGCCATGCCGGTGCGGTCACCAGGTTGCCATCCACATGCGCCTGGTCCACCGCGATGTCGATGAACGTGCCGCCCGCCAGACGCACCTCCGGCGCACACGCCGGGTATGCGCTGCATTCGCGCCCCTCCAGCACACCCGCCGCCGCCAGCAGCTGGGCACCATGGCACACCGCCGCAATCGGCTTGCCAGCCTGGTCAAATGCCCGCACCAGCGCCAGCACTTTATCATCCAGGCGCAGGTACTCCGGCGCACGGCCGCCCGGGATCAGCAGCGCGTCGTAACTCTCGGCCCGTACCCGCACAAAGTCATAATTCAGGGCAAAATTGTGCCCCGGCTTTTCGCTGTAGGTCTGCTCACCCTCAAAATCATGAATGGCAGTGCGCACGGTCTGCCCCGCCAGTTTCTCCGGGCACACGGCGTGCACCGTGTGGCCCACCATGCTCAGGGCCTGGAACGGCACCATCGCCTCGTAATCCTCGACGTAGTCGCCCACCAGCATCAGAATCTTCTTCGCCGTCATCGCACCCACTCCTTCGGTTAACTGTCAATGCACGATAGCTGCTGTCAGTCACGGCGGTCGAGCACGTTGACGACCAGTCGGTCGATCCAGCCCCATATCCGTTGCTTCACCCGGCGCCACAGGGGGCGGGCATGCCAGTGGTCGAGGTCGACTTCCTCGCTCAAGGCAAAGTCGCGCTCGAAGCTGGCCACCACCGCCGCCGTCAACGGCGGGTCCAGCGCCTCGATGTTGGCTTCAAGGTTGAAGCGCAGGTTCCAGTGATCGAAGTTGCACGAACCTACGCTGACCCAGTCGTCTACCACAGCCATTTTCAGGTGCAGGAAGCACGGTTGGTATTCGAAAATTCGCACCCCGGCGCGCAGCAGGCGTGGGTAGTAGCGGTGCCCGGCGTAGCGGACCGACGGGTGGTCTGTGCGCGGGCCGGTTAGCAACAGCCGCACATCAAGCCCCTTGCTGGCGGCGCGGCGCAACGAACGGCGCACGCTCCAGGTTGGCAGAAAGTACGGCGTGGCCAGCCATACCCGTTGCTTGCCACTGTTCAGCGCACGCACCAGCGAATGCAAGATGTCCTGGTGCTGGCGGGCGTCGGCATAGGCCACCCGGCCCATGCCCTGCCCATGGGCAGGGGCCTTGGGCAGGCGCGGCAGGCCGAAGCCTTCGGCAGGGCGCCAGGCGGTGCGGCGGTTGTTGGCGGACCACTGGCGGTCGAACAGCAGTTGCCAGTCGGTCACCACCGGCCCCTGGATCTGCACCATCACCTCATGCCACTCGCTGGTCGCGTCGCCCGGCTTCCAGAACTCGTCGGTAACGCCCGTGCCGCCCACCACCGCCCAGCGTTCGTCCACCAGCAGCAGCTTGCGGTGGTCGCGGTACAGGTTGCGCAGGCCCCGCTTCCAGCGCAGGCGGTTGTACCAGCGCAGGTACACACCGGCGTCCAGCAGGCGCTGGCGCAGGGCGCTGTTGAAGGCCAGCGAGCCATAATCATCGAACAGGCAACGCACCCGCACGCCACGCCGGGCGGCCTGCTCCAGCGCTTCGACCACGGCCTCGGCACAGGCGCCGGCCTCCACCAGGTACAGCTCCAGGTCAACCTGAAACTCGGCACCCACGATTGCCGCCAGCATGCGCGGAAAGAACTCGGGGCCGTCGATCAGCAATTCGAACTGGTTGCCATCCCGCCAGGGGAAGACCGGCCCCGGCATGTCAGCGGGCGGTGAAAATCAGCACCGCGCTAACCGGCACCGACGGGTTGATGGACTTGAGCCCGGCAAACTTGCGCAGGCTTTCCAGCCCCGGCAGCAAACCGAAATCCTCGGCGCGCAGCAGCAGCGGTTCCAGGGTCACGACCTGGAAGCGCCGCGCATCCAGACGAGTGGCCAGCAGCAGGGCGTTGTAGCTGTGCGACTGGCCATGCAACGTGACCGTCAACGGCAGGCGCAACTCGATCTGTGCACCATCGGCCAGGTCATTGATAGGCCGCAGATCGATCTGCGCCTTTACCGTGGCCTCGGCGAAGCGCCCGACCTCGAACAGGTTGTCGCGCATTTGCTCATCACGCAGCGGGATGCCGCTGCTGACAGAGTCCATCTCGATGCTCAGCCCCGCCACGCCTTTGCGGTCGACCGTACCATGCAGCACCAGAAAGCGGTGCACTTCGGCGGTGTCACCGTTCTTGCCGGTAATGAACGACAGGCGCGACGATTCGCCATCGAGGTGCCAGTTGGCGTGGGCGGGCAGGCACAAAGCCAGCAACAAGGCGGGCAGTAGACGGGACAGTTTGAACATGACAGATCTCGTGAAACCAAGCCGCCAACCTTACCCGCACGCCTTCATGGCAGCAAGCGGCAGCCCTCGCGCCGGCCTTGCCAGGCAGCCTGGTTGCGCCGCCCAAGCCCCTCGGCGGTGATTAGCCGTTGCTGGCCGTTTTCCTCCAGCAGGCTCAACGGCAGCCATTGCTTTACATAGCCTTGGCAGTAGGCCTTCTCGAAGCCCATGACGAAGCGGCACGAGCAGTATTCCTTGGCCGAGTAGGCCGAGAGGATACCGGGGAAATCCGCCAGCGCCTGACGCTCCTGCCAGGCCCAGAACAACAGGCCCAGCAGCACCAGCAACAAGGCCCGCTTCATGTGCCCTCCCCGGCCAATGCCGCCAGTACCCGCTTGAGCAGTTCGTCGTGCTGGTAACTGCCGTCGCGGTCATCGGCATAGCGCACGATCACCAGCTTTTGCGCGGGCAATACGTACAACGCCTGGCCCCAGTGGCCAAGGGCGGCGTAGGTGTCTTCGGGCGCACCTGGCCAAGGCCGCGCGGCGCCGGCCAGCGGCCGGTTGAGCCACCAGTGGCCGCCAGGGTTGGCCTCACCCGGCGCAGGTTCGGCATGGTCAAACGCTGTGCGGTTGAAGGCCACCCAGGCCTTGGGCAGCAGTTGCCGGCCCTGCCAACGGCCGTCGCGCTGCATCAGCAAGCCGATACGCGCCAGGTCACGGGCGCTGAGGTACAGATAGGAAGAGCCCACGTAGGTGCCCGCCCGGTCACGCTCCCACACCGCGCTGTCGATACCCAACGGGGTGAACAGCGCGTGCCAGGGGTAATCGGGGTACTGCCCGGCATCGAGCATGCCGCGCAGTGCAGCGGCCAGCAGGTTGCTATCACCGCTGGAATAGAGAAACCGCTCGCCGGGGCTGGCAGACGCACCCCGCGCCGCCGTATAGGCCGCCATGTCCTCACGGCCGCGGGTATACAGCATGGCCACCACCGAGGACTTGACCGGGGCGTATTCGTAGTCTTCCTGCCAGTCCAGGCCACTGGCCCAGTGCAGCAGGTCAGCCATGCGTATGCCGGGATGGCCGTGCATGGCAGGGTAGAAACGGGTGACCGGATCTTGCAGCTGGAAGCGCCCTTCGCCCTGGGCCACGCCCAGCAGCGTGGCAAGTACGCTCTTGCTTACCGACCAGGTCAGGTGGGCGGTGGCGGCGGTGGTAGGGGCGGTGTAGCGCTCGTGGAGGATGCGGCCGTCGCGGATGATCAGCAGCGCGTCGGTACGGATGCCGCTGCGGTCGGGGGCGGTGCGAGGGGGGAAGGCGTAGGCGTCGACGGCTTGCCAGTCGAAGGTGGCAGGGTCGTTCTGCCAGTCAGGGTCAGGCCCGTCCTCGGCTTCGGCGGTTGCCAAGGCCAGGCAAAGAACCAATAGCAGACCTTTCAGCATCGCGTTTCAGGCTCGCAATTTTGGGGCTGCTGCGCAGCCCATCGCCGGCAAGCCAGCTCCCACAGGTACTGCACACACCTGGGCATTATGCGATCCATGTGGGAGCTGGCTTGCCGGCGATGGGCCGCAAAGCGGCCCCCAGGATTCATCGGTTCACAATAACTATCAGGCCTTCATGACAATCCCACAGGTACTGCACACACCTTGGGCATTATGCGATCCATGTGGGAGCTGGCTTGCCGGCGATGGGCCGCAAGGCGGCCCCCAGGATTCATCGGTTCACAATAACTATCAGGCCTTCATGACAATCCCACAGGTACTGCACACACCTTGGGCATTATGCGATCCATGTGGGAGCTGGCTTGCCGGCGATGGGCCGCAAAGCGGCCCCAGGATTGATCGGTTCACAAAAACCTATTAGGCATTCATGACAATCCCGCAGCCACCCAAGCCTTGTTCAGCCGCTTCTCTCTCGCCGCCGCAGCCAACGCCATCACCCCTTGGTCACGCTGCCAGATTTGCGCCCAATGCACCGGCCCTGCCGCCAGGGCCGCATCGATCGCCCCCCGCAATGCCTGGAACTGCGCAAACAACCCGCCCAGCAACAAATGGCAACCCACGCTATCGGCACACTGCCGGCTGCCCTCGGCACACCCTGCCAGAAGCCCAAGCAGCTGCAGGCGTAAATCCTGTGGCCAGGCGCTTTCCTGCCCCACGCCATACAACCAGGCCGTCAGCGCCGTGAGCACATACAAGTCCTCCAGCGAGCGAAACGGCTTCACATAGGCATCCCAGCCGTCACCGGCCAGCAACTCGCACGCCGCCTGCTCCAGCAGCAAGCGCCCATGGCCCACCTCCGGCATCAACGGCAGGGTCGGCAATGGCTCCAGGGTCACGCCTGGCTCCCCGGGGTAGACCACTGCCAGGTTCAACTGCGGTGCCGCGCCAGCCGTTTCACTGCGCGCCGCCACCAGCAGCCACTCCGCTTCCAGCCCGGCGGTGACGAAGTCCTTGCTGCCGGTCAGCCGCAAGCCCTCCAGGCGCGTGTGCATGTCGGCCGGCCGCACGCTGCGCCGCTCGGTGGCGCACAGGGCGCCGAGGCTGGGCGGTGCACTGGGCCACAGCACGCGCAAGGCGGCCTGGTAACCCACCAGGAAAGCCAGGCCTGGCGTAGCCATCGCGCGCCCGCCCAGTGCCGCCAGTTCGAAGGGGGCAACCGGGCCGAGGCGCTCGAGCAGCGCGGCGTAGGTTTCACCCAGGGTGCCCGCCAGCCCTTGGCGAAGCGGGTCGTTCAATCGTTGCAACCAGGCCATGGGACGGCTCCTTGCTGGGGCTTTTTCTGGTCGAGGTTTGGGGGGTGTCACGCAAGCATCACCAAAGATTCACAGGGGTGACACCGCGTCTACCTAGGCTGACTTTGCACAACAAAGCCGACCGGCCGCAACCCTTCATGGCTGGCTTATGGAGACTCGTAATGACTCGGATCGCTCATTCTGGCGACAACAGCACTGAACGCCGTCTGCAAGCCGAACGCCTGGTTGGCGCCGCGGCGCTGCAAGAGGCCCAGGCCCTGCGCTTCAAAGTGTTCAGCGCAGAATTCAAGGCCAAGCTCAAGGGTGCCGAGCACGGGCTGGACATGGACGACTACGACGTGCACTGCCGCCACATTGGTGTACGCGACCTGAGCACCGGCGAGCTGGTGGCCACAACCCGCCTGCTCGACCACCAGGCCGCCAGCAGCCTGGGCCGCTTCTACAGCGAAGAAGAATTTCGCCTGCACGGCCTGTTGCAGCTGCAGGGCCCGATCCTTGAGCTGGGCCGCACCTGCGTAGCCCCCGACTACCGCAACGGCGGCACCATCGCCGTGCTCTGGGGTGAACTGGCCGAGGTGCTCAACGAGGGCCGCTACAGCTACCTGATGGGCTGCGCCAGCATCCCCATGCAGGACGGCGGCGTGCAGGCCCATGCCGTGATGCAGCGCCTGCGTGACCGCTACCTGTGCAACGAGCACCTGCGTGCCGAGCCGAAGAACCCGCTGCCAAGCCTGGCTTTGCCGGGCAACGTCATCGCCGAAATGCCACCTCTGCTCAAGGCCTACATGCGCCTGGGCGCAAAGATTTGCGGCGAGCCGTGCTGGGACGAGGACTTCCAGGTGGCCGACGTGTTCATCCTGCTCAAGCGCGATAACCTCTGCCCGCGCTACGCCCGGCACTTCAAGGCGGCGGTCTGATGACGAAGCTGCGGGTAGTCGCCCGCCTGACCCGACTGCTGCTGGTGCTGGTGCTGGGCATGTTGATGGCCAGCGTTATTGCCCTCGGCGAACGCCTGGGCTTCAAGGCCCCTATCGAGCGCCGCCAGCGCTGGTCCTGCCTGTTCATGAAACGCCTGGTCGCCGCCCTGCCCTTCAACGTGCGGGTGGTGGGCGAGTTGCCACAGCGGCCAATGCTGTGGGTGAGCAACCACGTTTCGTGGACCGATATCCCCCTGCTCGGCATGCTGCTGCCGCTGTCGTTCCTGTCCAAGGCCGAGGTGCGTCATTGGCCGGTGGCGGGCTGGCTGGCGGAAAAGGCCGGCACGCTGTTCATTCGCCGTGGTGGTGGCGACAGCCAGGGCCTGCGCGAACAGATCGCCGGGCAACTGGGGCTGGCCCGCCCCCTGCTGATCTTCCCCGAAGGCACCACTACCAGCGGTCGCACCTTGCGCACCTTCCATGGCCGCCTGCTGGCAGGTGCCATCGACCGCGGCGTGGCGGTGCAGCCGGTGGCTATCCAGTATTTGCGTGATGGCCAGATCGACCCGATTGCGCCGTTCATTGGCGATGATGACCTGGTGTCGCACCTGATGCGCCTGTTTGCCCAGCCGCGGGGCGAGGTGTGCATTCACCTGCTGCCACCCATCGGCAGCGTGGGTAAGGAACGTGCGGTGTTGGCGTTGCAGGCGCAGCAGGCGATTCACCTGGCGTTGTTCGGAGTTGAAGAAGTTGTAGCGGTGCCAAGGCGGCAGGCGCGGGCTGCCTGATTCTTTTGTGCTGTCAGTACTGGCCCTATCGCCGGCAAGCCAGCTCCCACAGGTACTCCACAGGTCTTGAAGCTGTTGCTCAACCTGTGGGAGCTGGCTTGCCGGCGATAGGGCCGGAACATGCGAATAAAATCAGCTGTCAGGCATCCGCGCCGCCGCAAAGGCCTGCAGCTGCGGGTAGAACTCGCGAAAATCCGCCAGCAGCGGCTCATACAGCCGCTCCAGCTCCACCATCACCCCGACCATGCCCTCAGGTCGCGACAAACGCCGGGCAATGCCGCTGAACACCTGCTCCAGGGTGGCAAAATCGCCATACGCACCTAGCCAGTCATCCGCTGCCATGAACGGTGCAATCCGCGCCAGCCGTCCCGGCAGCTCTGGCTCCGCCAGCAGCACCCGATAAAATGCGCCAGTAAACTGCTCCAGCGGCTGATCGGCATAATTGCCCCAATGCCGCGCCAGGCAATGGTCGAAAAACACATCCAGCACAATCCCGGCGAAGCGCCGCCGCTCACGCGGAAAGCGCGCCAGGGCTGCCAGCACCAACGGGTGCCGATCGGTGTAGCTGTCGATATGCCGGTGCAGCCGGATAGCCGCCTCCAGCGCAGGTGGGAAGCGCCCTTCCAGCGAGCCTTTGACAAAATCGCCATACAGGCTGCCAAGCAGTTGTTGCGGCGCCGGGCCGCCCAGGTGCAGGTGTGCGAGGTAGTTCATGAGCGCAGTTTAGCACCGCTCACCTGTATATCGTTATAACGCGATATAGCGATTGGTGCTCAGCTCAGAACCTCTTCGTATTTGTATATCGGAATCGGGCGATTTACATTTCGGCCTATCGCGATATACCGCTACAACGAGCCTCAATCCATGCCTCTCGATCTCGACGAAATCATAAAAGCGCTGGCTCATCCGGTCAGGCGAGAAATCCTCAGCTGGCTGAAAGACCCGGCAACGCAATTCCCCGACCAGTACCACAGCACCGAAAACGGTGTGTGTGCCGGGCAGATCGACCAACGCTGCGGCCTGTCGCAGTCGACCGTCTCCGCTCACCTGGCCACCTTGCAGCGCGCCGGGCTGATCAGCAGCCAGAAGATTGGCCAATGGCACTTCTTCAAACGCAACGAAGCCACCATCGAGGCGTTCCTCGAACAACTGCGCCAAACACTTTGACAAGGCAGGTAACCGTTATGACCACGCTTTTCGATCCGATCACACTGGGCGACCTGCAACTGCCCAACCGCATCATCATGGCCCCGCTCACGCGCTGCCGTGCCGACGAAGGCCGCGTGCCCAATGCGCTGATGGCCGAATACTATGTGCAGCGCGCCAGCGCCGGGCTGATCCTCAGCGAGGCGACTTCGGTCACTGCCATGGGCGTCGGCTACCCGGATACCCCCGGCATCTGGAACGATGAGCAGGTGCGCGGCTGGAACAACGTCACCAAGGCCGTGCATGCCGCCGGCGGGCGTATCTTCCTGCAACTGTGGCACGTTGGCCGCATCTCCCACCCCAGCTACCTCAACGGCGAGCTGCCTGTCGCCCCCAGCGCGCTCCAGCCCAAGGGCCATGTAAGCCTGGTGCGCCCGCTGAGTGACTTTCCCACACCGCGCGCGCTGGAAACCGAAGAGATCATCGATATCGTCGAGGCCTACCGCAGCGGTGCCGAGAATGCCAAGGCTGCCGGTTTCGATGGTGTAGAGATCCACGGCGCCAACGGCTATCTGCTCGATCAGTTCCTGCAAAGCAGCACCAACCAGCGCACCGACCGCTACGGTGGGTCGCTGGAAAACCGGGCGCGCCTGCTGCTGGAGGTGACCGATGCGGCCATCGAAGTGTGGGGCGCGAACCGCGTAGGGGTGCACCTGGCGCCGCGTGCCGATGCTCACGACATGGGTGATGATGACCGCGCCAAAACCTTCAGCTACGTGGCTCGCGAGCTGGGCAAGCGGGGCATTGCCTTTATCTGCTCGCGGGAGCGGGAAGCCGATGACAGCATCGGCCCATTGATCAAAGAAGCGTTCGGCGGCCCGTACATCGTCAACGAGCGGTTTGACAAAGCCAGCGCCAATGCGGCCCTGGCCAGTGGCAAGGCCGATGCGGTGGCGTTTGGCGTGCCGTTCATCGCCAACCCCGACCTGCCGGCGCGGCTGGCGGCGGATGCGCCGTTGAACGAGGCGCGGCCTGAGACCTTCTATGGCAAGGGGCCGGTGGGGTACATCGATTATCCGCGGTTGTAATCAAGATTGCCGGGGCCGCTTTGCGGCCCTATCGCGACACAAGGCCGCTCCTACAATGGATCGGCGTACACCGTACATTGTGGGAGCGGCCTTGTGTCGCGATAGGAGGGCAACGCCCTCCCCTGCGGCGTCACGGCCGAGCGTTGATCTGCTGTTGCAGGTTCTGGACCTGGCTCTGCAAGGTATTCAGGTTGCGGGTCATCTGCGCCCGGAACGCATCAAACTCCTGCACCGACGCACCACCGGACGCCGCAGCAGCCGGGCGGTTGTCGATCTGGCTCTTCAGCACCAGCATGTCCTGCTCCAGGCTCTGAATGGCAGCGCTGGGGTTACCCTGCTTCTTCAGCGCCGCCACATCGTTGCCCAGGCTCTTGAGCTGCCCGTCCAGCGTGCCGCCATCCACCTGAGCGGCCTTCAGCGCGGCAACCTGCTCGTTCAGGCCCTTTAACTGGGCATCCAGCTTGCCGCCATCAACCTGCCCTGAACGCAACGCGGCCAGCTCGCCATTCACCAGCTTCAACTGCGCCTGCAGCTGGCTTTGCAGCTCGGTCACAGTCTTCTGCTGTTCACGGGTATCGGCCAGCACCTGCTCCAGGCGCTTACCCAGGTCGCCGGTCTGCCCGGCTACGCCTTGCTGCAACTGGCGCAACTGCAGCTTCAGCGCCTCGCTGCTGGTTGTGACACCAGACTCGCTGGCTTCCACCTTGCCACTGATCGCCTGCAAACGCCCGGCTGCTTCTTCACTGATGCGGGCAAAACTCTCCTGGGTCGCCACCAGTTGCTGCTCCATCAGCGAGATCTGCTGGAAGCTCCACCAGCCCAGGCCCGCCAACGCAATGAACGAAGCGCCGAGCAGCGCCCACAACGGCGCCGTGCTGGCACCACGGGCGGCTTTCTGGCGGCTGCGCACCACGTGCGCCGGCATCAGTTCGTCATCATCAACGGTGCCCGCCCGCAAGCTGGGCACGTCATCGAAGTCATCGTGAGCATGGTTACGCATGGATACATTCAACCGCGGTAGTCGCAAAGAGGCACGAGTATAAACCGCAAGCGCGGCGCGTTGATGACCATTGTCACTCCAGCGGCTTCACTGCCCAGGCGGCAAATGCTTCCACCACCCGCAGAATTCATCCAGCGCCGTCCACAGGCTGACCTTGGGCTGGTAGTCCAGGTACTGTCGGGCGCGGCTGATATCCAGGGTGAAATCACGGCTCATCACCTGCATCCCCACGCGCGACAAGGTGGGTTGCGGGCGCCCCGGCCACAGCATGCAAGCCGCCTCGTTCAGCGCGGCCAGGCTGTAGGCCAGGCCGTAGGAACGGTAGCGGGTAACCTGCGGCAGCTGCATCTGGCGCATCACGTAGTTGACCACGTCCCACAGCGGCAGCGGCTGGCCGTTGCTGATGTTGTAGGCCTGACCCAGCGCACGGTCGTCGGCGAACAACGCGCTAAGCAATGCTTCGTTGAGGTTGTGCACGCTGGTGAAATCGACTTTGTTCAAGCCGTTGCCAATGATCGCCACGCGGCCTTTACGCTGCATCTGCATCAGCCGCGGAAAAATGCTGGCATCGCCGGCGCCGGTGACGAAGCGCGGGCGCAGCGCCAGCACTTCCAGGCCGAACTCCTGGGCACCGAACACTTTTTGCTCGGCCAGGTACTTGGTCTGCCCATAGTGATCGTGAAAACGGCGCGGCACCTGCTCTTCACGGATGTCCAGGCGCGAACGGCCGTTGAAATAGATCGACGGCGACGACAGGTGCACCAGGCGCCGCACATGTTCCTTCAGGCAGCCTTCGACCACGTTTTCGGTGACGACCACATTGCCTTGGTAGAAGTCCTGGTAGCGCCCCCAGTTGCCCACTGCGCCGGCGCAGTGCACCACAGCCTCCATGCCTTGGCACAGGCGGCGGGCCAGCTCGGGATCGCCCAGGTCGCCGGGAATGAACTGGGCGCCGCGCTTGACCAGGTGCTCGACCCCTTCGGCGCGGCGGCCGCTGACCCGCACGTCCAGGCCCTGCTCCAGGGCGAAGCGCGCAAAGCGCCCGCCAATGAAGCCACTCGCGCCGGTGACCAGAATTCGCATGTAAGACTCCGTCTTGCCAGATTTCAGATGCAACTGACGCCAACCGTGGCTACAAGGGCACCAGCCATTGCCGTGCGGTGTGCCGCAGGTGGTCGGTCAGTTGCGCGAGCAATTGCCCGCCATTGCGCCAATGATGCCAGTACAGCGGCACGTCGATGGGGGTATCGCTGCAGATTTCCACCAACTGCCCGCTGGCCAGCTGCTCCCGAGCCTGCAATTCGGGCACCAGCCCCCAGCCCAGCCCTGCCTCGGTCATGCGCAGGAAGCCTTCGGACGACGGGCACAGGTGGTGCAGGAAGCCGTCCTCGATGCCCAGTGATGCCAGGTAGCGGTGCTGCAGGAAATCATCCGGGCCGTACACGATCGCCGGGGTGCGGGCCAGGCGGCTGGCGACAAAGCCCTGAGGGAAATGCCGCGCCATGAACCCTGGGCTGGCCAACGCCCGGTAGCGCATGGCCCCAAGGAGCAGGCTGCGGGCCCCGGCTACCGGGCGTTCACTGCCACAAAGGCAGGCCGCCACTTCGCCGGCACGCATGCGTTTCAGGCCCACTTCCTGGTCTTCTACCACCAGGTCGGTAAGCACGTTCTGCTGCGCACAGAAGTTGCCTACCGCACCGGCCCACCAAGTGGCCAGGCTATCGGCGTTAAGGGCGATGCGCAGGCGTTCCGGCATGCCTTCCTCGTCCAGCGCCGGCACCTGACGCTGCAAGTCGCGTTCAAGCAGGCGCACCTGCTGCACATGGTTGAGCAACTGGCGGCCGACTTCGGTCGGGCTGGGCGGCGTGGCACGCACCAGCACCGGTTGCCCGACCCGCGCTTCGAGCAGCTTGATGCGCTGGGAAATGGCCGACTGCGACAAGCCCAGCACTTGCGCGGCTCGCTCGAAACCACCTTGTTCGATCACCGCCGCCAGGGCGGCCAGCAACTTGTAGTCGAACATCGATTTTCCTAATGACGGATCAGCTTTATTTGTTTTTCTTATACAGCGTGAACAACCACAATGGCCAGCATCTTTCGGGTTCATATATGGAGCGCGCGCCATGTGGCAAAGCTATCTCAACGGCATGCTGGTGGCCTTCGGCCTGATCATGGCCATCGGCGCCCAGAACGCCTTCGTCCTCGCCCAGAGCCTGCGCCGTGAGCATCACTTGCCGGTGGCAGCGCTGTGCATCGTCTGTGATGCCCTGCTGGTGGCTGCCGGGGTGTTCGGCCTGGCCACGGTACTGGCGCACAACCCGGCCTTGCTGGCGGTCGCGCGCTGGGGCGGTGCGGTGTTCCTCATCTGGTACGGCGCCAAGGCCCTGCGCAGCGCCTGTTCCAGCCAGAGCCTGAAGCACCAGCAGGGCCAGGGCGTACGCTCGCGGCGTGCGGTGCTGCTCAGTGCCCTGGCGGTGACGCTGCTGAACCCGCATGTCTACCTGGATACAGTGTTGCTGATCGGCTCGCTGGGCGCCCAGCAGACCGAGCCTGGTGCCTACGTGGCCGGGGCAGCCAGTGCCTCGCTGCTGTGGTTCTCGACCCTGGCGATTGGTGCGGCCTGGCTGGCACCGTGGCTGGCACGGCCGGCGACGTGGCGCATGCTCGACCTCATGGTGGCGGTGATGATGTTCGCGGTGGCGGCGCAGCTGATCTTCAACTGACCTCTGGCCTGCATGGCCCGGCCCACATCGGTTGGCCTGGAAACGACCACCACTGGTCGGTACCCGCCAACCGCTGCGGAACCTCTATTCCCTATGTTTGTTGCGTGGTTATGCGCCGGGGCTGGTGCTATGATCGACCCCTTGCGTCGCAAAGAGTACAAACTCGCCGACGCTCATAGGGCCGCCCGTGATCGGCCCTGCGCAAACCGCGAACTAGACCTGAATCAGGAGATCCACCATGGCTTTTGAATTGCCGCCGCTGCCGTACGCCCACGATGCCCTGCAGCCGCACATCTCCAAGGAAACCCTGGAGTTTCACCACGACAAGCACCACAACACCTATGTCGTGAACCTGAACAACCTGGTCCCAGGCACCGAATTCGAAGGCAAGACCCTGGAAGAGATCGTCAAGACCTCTTCGGGCGGCATCTTCAACAACGCCGCTCAGGTCTGGAACCACACCTTCTACTGGAACTGCCTGTCGCCAAACGGCGGCGGCCAGCCTACCGGTGCACTGGCTGAGGCCATCAACGCCGCTTTCGGTTCCTTCGACAAGTTCAAGGAAGAGTTCACCAAGACTTCGGTTGGCACCTTCGGTTCCGGCTGGGGCTGGCTGGTGAAGAAAGCTGACGGTTCCCTGGCACTGGCCAGCACCATCGGCGCCGGCTGCCCGCTGACCAGCGGTGACACCCCGCTGCTGACCTGCGACGTCTGGGAACACGCCTACTACATCGACTACCGCAACCTGCGTCCGAAGTACGTCGAGGCGTTCTGGAACCTGGTCAACTGGGCCTTCGTTGCCGAACAGTTCGAAGGCAAGACCTTCAAGGCCTGAGTCATCCAGCCTTGATCAAAAAACCCGGCCATGTGCCGGGTTTTTTTGTGCCTGTGCAAACCTTTTCGCGGGCATGCCCGCTCCCACAGATATGGCGCCACCCGTGACCTTGATGCTATCCCTGTGGGAGCGGGCGTGCCCGCGAAAAGGCCTGCACGGTTTTGCTTGCTCAGCCCGCATAGCGCGCTAACATCAAAGCTCTGGAAGATTGATACAGCGCACTCAAGTTGCGGGGTCAGGCAACCGATACACTGCTCATGATCGGCCGATAGTGTATCGTCATCGTTGATGGCAAAATGATGCCATGCGCATGGATTAAGGAAACCCCATTGAAGCTGGAATTGCGGAACAGCTTGTCGGTCAAGTTGCTCAGGGTCGTGCTGCTGTCGGCGTTGGCGGTTGGCGTCGTGCTCAGCTGTGCGCAAATTGTCTACGACACCTACAAGACCCGCCAGGCCGTGAACAACGATGCGCAGCGCATCCTCGACATGTTCCGCGACCCCTCCACCCAGGCGGTGTACAGCCTCGACCGCGAAATGGGCATGCAGGTGATGGAAGGCCTGTTCCAGGACGAATCAGTGCGCATGGCGTCCATCGGCCACCCCAACGAAACCATGCTGGCCGAAAAGTCCCGCCCGCTGCGGGACATGTCCATGCGCTGGCTGACCGACCCGATCCTGGGCCAGGAACGCACCTACACCACGCAACTGGTCGGCCGCGGCCCCTACAGCGAATACTACGGCGACCTCAGCATTACCCTCGACACCTCGTCCTACGGCGAAGACTTCCTGATCAATGCGGTGATCATCTTCATTTCCGGCGTACTGCGCGCCTTGGCCATGGGCCTGGTGTTGTACTTGGTCTACCACTGGCTGCTGACCAAACCGCTGTCCAAGATCATCGAGCACCTCACCCAGATCAACCCCGATCGCCCAAGCCAACACCAGATACCGCTGCTCAAGGGTCACGAGAAGAACGAACTGGGCCTGTGGGTCAACACTGCCAACCAGCTGCTGGCGTCGATCGAGCGCAACACCCACCTGCGCCATGAAGCCGAAAACAGCCTGCAGCGCATGGCCCAGTACGATTTCCTCACCGGCCTGCCCAACCGCCAGCAACTGCAGCAGCAACTGGACAAGATCCTCGTCGATGGCGGTCGCCTGCAACACCGTGTGGCGGTACTGTGCGTGGGCCTGGACGACTTCAAGGGCATCAACGAGCAGTTCAGCTACCAGGTCGGTGACCAGCTGCTGCTGGCCCTGGCCGACCGCCTGCGCGCCCACAGCGGCCGGCTGGGCGCCCTGGCGCGGCTGGGCGGCGACCAGTTTGCCCTGGTGCAGGCCAATATCGAGCAACCCTACGAAGCGGCAGAACTGGCGCAGAGCATCCTCGACGACCTGGAAGTGCCATTCGACCTCGACCACCACCAGCAGATCCGCCTACGCGCTACCATCGGCATTACCCTGTTCCCCGAAGACGGCGACAGCACCGAGAAGCTGCTGCAGAAAGCCGAACAGACCATGACCCTGGCCAAGGCCCGTTCGCGCAACCGCTACCAGTTCTACATCGCCAGCGTCGACAGCGAGATGCGCCGCCGCCGCGAGCTGGAAAAGGACCTGCGCGAAGCCCTGCCGCGCAACCAGCTGTACCTGGTGTACCAACCACAGATCAGCTACCGCGACCACCGCGTGGTCGGCGTCGAGGCGCTGCTGCGCTGGCAGCATCCAGAGCTGGGCATGGTGCCGCCGGACCAGTTCATTCCGCTGGCCGAACAGAACGGCAGCATCATCAGCATCGGCGAATGGGTACTGGACCAGGCTTGCCGGCAACTGCGCGAATGGCACGACCAAGGTTTCAGCGAGCTGCGCATGGCGGTCAACCTGTCCACCGTGCAGCTGCACCACAGTGAACTGCCACGGGTGGTCAACAACCTGCTGCAGGCCTACCGCCTGCCGCCACGCAGCCTGGAGCTGGAAGTCACCGAAACCGGCCTGATGGAAGACATCAGCACTGCCGCCCAGCACCTGCTGAGCCTGCGCCGCTCTGGGGCGCTGATTGCCATCGACGACTTCGGCACTGGCTATTCGTCGCTCAGCTACCTGAAATCGCTGCCGCTGGACAAGATCAAGATCGACAAGAGCTTCGTCCAGGACCTGCTGGACGACGATGACGACGCCACCATCGTTCGCGCCATCATTCAGCTGGGCAAGAGCCTGGGCATGCAGGTGATCGCCGAAGGCGTGGAAACCGCCGAACAGGAAACCTACATCGTTGCCCAGGGCTGCCACGAGGGCCAGGGCTATCACTACAGCAAGCCGCTGTCGGCCCGTGAGCTGACCAGTTTCCTCAAGCAGGCGCAGCGTAACCAGGTTTCGATGCTCTGAGCCGATTGGCCCGGTTACAGGCTGTGACCGGCATTTACATGAATTGCGCACCCGCCCCTTTACAGCAAATGCAAATCTTTCGCATGATGTTGCGGTTTCGCGTGCCCCGGCGCACGGTCTACCCCTTGGTCCAACCACACGACGCAGGAAAACCAACAATGATTCGAATGCCTCTGGCCTCCGCCAGTCTGCTGGCCATTGCCATCGCTCTCGCCGGTTGCGGTGAAGGCAAGGACGACAAAGCCGCCGCGCCGCAAGCCCAGGCACCTGCTGCTGCCAGCACCACTGCTGCTGCGCCAGGGGTTGTCGACGAAGCTGCCGGCAAAGCCGTGGTCAAGCACTACGCCGAAATGGTCCATGCCGTGTACAGCGACTCGCTGAGCACCGCCAAGACCCTGCAGACCGCAGTCGATGCGTTCTTGGCCAAGCCCAATGACGAAACCCTGAAAGCCGCCAAGCAAGCCTGGGTCGCCGCGCGCGTACCGTACCTGCAGACCGAGGCCTTCCGCTTCGGCAACACCATCATCGACGACTGGGAAGGCCAGGTGAACGCCTGGCCGCTGGACGAGGGCCTGATCGACTACGTCGACAAGAGCTACGAGCACGCCTTGGGTAACCCGGCTGCTGGTGCCAACATCATCGCCAACACCGAGATCCAGGTGGGCGAAGAAAAGGTCGACGTCAAAGACATCACCCCTGAAAAACTGGCCAGCCTGAACGAACTGGCGGGCTCCGAGGCCAACGTTGCCACGGGCTACCACGCCATCGAGTTCCTGCTTTGGGGCCAGGACCTGAACGGCACCGGCCCGGGCGCTGGCAACCGCCCGGCATCCGACTACCTGGAGGGCCAAGGCGCCACCGGCGGCCACAACGACCGCCGCCGTGCCTACCTGAAAGCGGTCACCGACCTGCTGGTCACCGACCTCGAAGAGATGGTCGGCAACTGGGCGCCGAACGTCGCCGACAACTACCGCGCCAAGCTGGAAGCCGAGCCTGTCAACGACGGCCTGCGCAAGATGCTGTTCGGCATGGGCAGCCTGTCGCTGGGCGAACTGGCGGGTGAGCGCATGAAGGTTTCGCTGGAAGCCAACTCGCCGGAAGACGAGCAGGACTGCTTCAGCGACAACACTCACTACTCGCACTTCTACGACGCCAAGGGCATCCGCAACGTCTACCTGGGCGAGTACACCCGCCCGGACGGCACCAAGGTAAGCGGGCCGAGCCTGTCGTCGCTGGTAGCCAAGGCAGACCCGGCCGCCGACGCCACCCTCAAGGCCGACCTGGAAGCCACCGAAGCCAAGATTCAGGTGATCGTCGACCACGCCCTCAAAGGCGAGCACTACGACCAGCTGATCGCTGCCGACAACGCAGCCGGCAACCAGATCGTGCGTGACGCCATCGCCGCCCTGGTCAAGCAGACCGGTTCGATCGAGCAGGCTGCAGGCAAGCTGGGCATTGCCAACCTGAACCCGGACACCGCAGATCACGAATTCTGATCCTGCTGTAGCGGTGCTGAACAAGGCGGCCTTCGGGTTAATGCCAGTCAGTTAAGCTGACTGGCATTTTTATTTTCGGGTCGGGTATTTTGCTGGTCGCTGTTTCACCACCCGCGGAAACCATCGATCCGGTCGCCGATGCGGTAGAACATACTGCGCCGCCGA
>NZ_JAFBKA010000149.1:0-246 GCF_022760795.1 Pseudomonas sp. BP01 | reverse complement strand
AAGCGCCACCTTTGAAAATGAATGTTGACCGCATTGTTGATGCCCGCACCTGAAAGCGAACAGCGAAACAGCGCTGGTTTTTAGCTCGCGCATAGGCCATTTGCGATGGCGACGCTGACTCACCTTTCCGCCCTTACGGCGGGTCACTTTTTGTCAAACGCGACAAAAAGTAACCAAAAAACGCTGGCTCCCATCATCCGGCCCCTGCGCTTCGCTCCGGGGTCCCCTCGCTCCGGGCTTGCTCCC
>NZ_JAFBKA010000148.1:0-252 GCF_022760795.1 Pseudomonas sp. BP01 | reverse complement strand
CCAAGGCTAAATACTACTGACTGACCGATAGTGAACTAGTACCGTGAGGGAAAGGCGAAAAGAACCCCGGAGAGGGGAGTGAAATAGATCCTGAAACCGTATGCGTACAAGCAGTGGGAGCCTACTTGTTAGGTGACTGCGTACCTTTTGTATAATGGGTCAGCGACTTATATTCAGTGGCGAGCTTAACCGAATAGGGGAGGCGTAGCGAAAGCGAGTCTTAATAGGGCGTTTAGTCGCTGGGTATAGACC
>NZ_JAFBKA010000147.1:0-253 GCF_022760795.1 Pseudomonas sp. BP01 | reverse complement strand
CGCAAAAGGCTTAAGGCAGTTGGCTCTGTAGCCAGCTTCTTGGCGTCCGCTGTCACGGGGCAGGCCCATGGTTACTTTTTGTCGCGTTTGACAAAAAGTGACTCGCCGTAAGGGCGAAAAGGTGAGTATGCGTCGCCATCGCAAATGGAGTTTTCGACATATCAAAACCACCACTTAAGCTTCTTGGCTTTTACGATGTGCGCCTTGATACAAGTGTAGACATTCGTTCGCGCAGGTGGCGCTGAGTCACCTT
>NZ_JAFBKA010000146.1:0-255 GCF_022760795.1 Pseudomonas sp. BP01 | reverse complement strand
GCAGCTCGTTACGCACGCCTTCAAGGGTGGCACGCTGGAAGATTTCGCCTTCGGCCAGGCCCGATTGCTTGAGGCCCTTCATCAGGTCTTCGGTGCTGATCGCCTTGTTGCCTTCGATCTCGATGCTTGACACCGACGGGCGCTCGACCACGTTGATGATCAGCACATTGCCATCGCGGTTCAGCTGGATGTCCTGGAAGAACCCGGTCTTGAACAGGGAACGGGTCGAGTCCACCAGGCGGCGGTCATCGGCCT
>NZ_JAFBKA010000145.1:0-255 GCF_022760795.1 Pseudomonas sp. BP01 | reverse complement strand
GCAGCTCGTTACGCACGCCTTCAAGGGTGGCACGCTGGAAGATTTCGCCTTCGGCCAGGCCCGATTGCTTGAGGCCCTTCATCAGGTCTTCGGTGCTGATCGCCTTGTTGCCTTCGATCTCGATGCTCGACACCGACGGGCGCTCGACCACGTTGATGATCAGCACATTGCCATCGCGGTTCAGCTGGATGTCCTGGAAGAACCCGGTCTTGAACAGGGAACGGGTCGAGTCCACCAGGCGGCGGTCATCGGCCT
>NZ_JAFBKA010000144.1:0-255 GCF_022760795.1 Pseudomonas sp. BP01 | reverse complement strand
CGTTGTTGCCAACGATGTTGATGTGCTGGATGGCAGCGACGGTGCCTTCGTTGATCTTGATTTTCAGCGCCACACGGTTGCGCGGCTGCGGTACCACTTCGGCGTCAACCTCGGCCGAGTAGCGGCCTTGGGCCACGTACTGGCGCTGCAGCTCGTTACGCACGCCTTCAAGGGTGGCACGCTGGAAGATTTCGCCTTCGGCCAGGCCCGATTGCTTGAGGCCCTTCATCAGGTCTTCGGTGCTGATCGCCTTGT
>NZ_JAFBKA010000143.1:0-255 GCF_022760795.1 Pseudomonas sp. BP01 | reverse complement strand
CGTTGTTGCCAACGATGTTGATGTGCTGGATGGCAGCGACGGTGCCTTCGTTGATCTTGATTTTCAGCGCCACACGGTTGCGCGGCTGCGGTACCACTTCGGCGTCAACCTCGGCCGAGTAGCGGCCCTGGGCCACGTACTGGCGCTGCAGCTCGTTACGCACGCCTTCAAGGGTGGCACGCTGGAAGATTTCGCCTTCGGCCAGGCCCGATTGCTTGAGGCCCTTCATCAGGTCTTCGGTGCTGATCGCCTTGT
>NZ_JAFBKA010000142.1:0-255 GCF_022760795.1 Pseudomonas sp. BP01 | reverse complement strand
CTGTGGCGGGTAGCCTGCATATCTCGGCGAAGATGGGCCTGCGCACTTTGCGCATGGGTTACCTGTATGTGCTGCTCGATCAGCAGGTCTGGCATGCCTACGAAGTCAGCGAACAGGGCCACCTGCGGCGCTTCAACCCCTACGAACCGTCAGACGGCCTACCCGCGTCGCTGCCCGAAAAATGCGTGAATGAAAACCACGACATTCCTTCATCCTTCCTGAACATCGATACCGACCGCTATGGCAGCGCTTGGC
>NZ_JAFBKA010000141.1:0-255 GCF_022760795.1 Pseudomonas sp. BP01 | reverse complement strand
TGCTGCGTCGCGAAATGCGCCAGATGGAAGGCGGTTGGGCTTCGACCTACCTGATCGACCAGTCCAAGACCCGTCTGGAGCGCCTGGGCTTCTTCAAGGAAGTCAACGTCGAGACCCCGCCGGTGCCTGGCACTGACGACCAGGTCGACGTCAACTACAGCGTCGAAGAGCAAGCCTCCGGCTCGATCACCGCCAGCGTCGGTTTCGCCCAGAGCGCCGGCCTGATCCTGGGTGGTTCGATCAGCCAGAGCAACT
>NZ_JAFBKA010000140.1:0-255 GCF_022760795.1 Pseudomonas sp. BP01 | reverse complement strand
AGGTCACCGACGAACCAGGCACCCCGGGCAACGAAGGCGATATCGTCAAGGTCACCATCACCGCTGACCAGGTATCGGTTGCCGAGAACGTCAAACCGACCTTCACCGTGCACATCAACACCGCCCTTGCCCACGACCTGGTCGTGACCCTGAGCAACAACGCTCAAGTCACCATCAAGGCCGGGGAAACCAGCGCGCCGTACACCCACGATGCGCAGGGCGACGACGTTTACAACGACGCTGGTGAAATCAGCG
>NZ_JAFBKA010000013.1:0-169588 GCF_022760795.1 Pseudomonas sp. BP01 | reverse complement strand
AGAACCCGGTCTTGAACAGGGAACGGGTCGAGTCCACCAGGCGGCGGTCATCGGCCTGGTCACCGACGTTCAGCGGCAAGGCACCGAAGACACTGCCAGCGGAAACCCGCTGCAGGCCGTTGACGCGGATGTCGGCGATCCTGAAAGGGGAGGCCTGGGCCAGCGAGGCTTTCAGCAACAGGATGGAGAGCAACAGGCGCGGGTAGTTCATCGGGGGTTCCAGACAAGCGGATTCGGAGGGGAGCAAGCGCGGGCAACCCGCTGGCAGCGGGCGATGAGGATACGGGCGGGCTGTGTACGGCGCGGTTAGCCGAGGGTAAAGATGTGTAAAGTCCGACCGGCCGGCGGTGACAGCCCCGGCCGCCGGGGCGATCATTACAGCCCCTGCAATTGCGATATCTGGCCCCGATGATCCCTGTGCTGCTGGTCGACGACGACCGCGAACTGACTGAAATGCTTTCTTTGTACCTGGCGCGCGAAGGCTTCCAGGCCACGGCGGTGGCTACCGGTGAAGAAGGCGAGACCCAGGCGTTGTCCGGTCACTTCCAGGTAGTGGTGCTGGACGTGATGCTGCCGGGTATCTCTGGCATCGAAGTGCTGCGGCGCGTGCGTGCGCGCAGCCAGGTGCCGGTGCTGCTGCTGACCGCGCGTGGCGACAATATCGACCGTATTGCCGGCCTTGAGCTGGGCGCCGATGACTACGTACCCAAGCCCAGTTCCCCGGGTGAACTGGTGGCACGCCTGCGGGCGATATTGCGCCGGGTGCAGCCGCACCCGACGGGCGAGGGCAGTGCGCCCGAACACGTGCGCACGGGCGCATTGAAAATGTGGCCGGGCCGCCGTGAAGCGCACTGGGGCGAAGCCACGCTGGAGCTGACCGGCTCGGAGTTCAGCCTGCTCGAAGCGTTGGCCCGCCAGGCTGGCCAGCTGGTCAGCAAGCAGGACTTGTCACTCAATGCCTTGGGCCGGCCGTTGACCCGTTATGACCGGCGTATCGACGTGCACGTCAGCAGCATCCGGCAAAAGCTCGGCCCGCGTGCCGACGGCAGCAGCTGGATCCAGAGCGTGCGTGGCATGGGCTACATGCTGATAGTCGAATGATGCGCCGGCGCCTGTTCTGGAAGCTGTTCCTGGCGTTCTGGCTGGCCAACTGCCTGACTTTCCTGGTGGGTGCGGGTGCCTTCATGCTCAATGACTGGCGCGGCGATACCCCGGCGCTGCGTTCGCTGCTGGCCACCGAACTACAGCTACTGCAGCGTTACGGTGAGCAGGCAGGCCGGCAACTGCTGGAGGTGTCACCGCAGCCGCCGGATGTGCAAGTGGGCCTTTATGACAGTAAAGGCCAGCTGCTGGCGGGCAGGGCGGTGTCGGTGTCGCGTTTCGAGCAGGCGTTGAGCGACCGCGAGGGTCGCCCGCTGGTGCTGCGTGCGTCGGTGGCCACGGTGCTTGGCGAACCGCCGCGCCCGCGTGGCATGGGCCCGCTGTTCACCGGCACGCTGATGAGTGCGCTGTTTGCCTTCCTGTGCAGCCTTTACCTGACTCGCCCGTTGGCCTGGCTGCGCGAAGCCATGGCCCAGGTGGCCCAGGGTAGGTTCGATGTGCGGGTGAAGCCCAGGCTGGGCAAGCGGCGCGACGAGATTGTCGAACTGGCCGCGGACTGTGACCGCATGGCCGGCCAGCTAAAGGCCCTGGTGCAGGCCCAGCAGAACCTGCTGCACGATATTTCCCACGAACTGCGTTCACCGCTGACCCGCATGCATGCCGCCATCGGCCTGATGCGTCAGCAACCCGACCGACATGACATGCTGGAGCGGGTGGAGCGCGAGTCACGGCGCATGGACGACCTGATCGAGCAGCTACTGACCTTGGCCCGCGCCCAGGCTCGGCAGGGCGACAGCGACTTTGCCAGTGTGGATGTGGTAGAGCTGCTTGCGCAGATTGTTGAAGACGCCCGTTTCGAGGCGGGCATGAAGCAGTGCCAGGTGTCCCTGCAAGCCCAAGGCGCGTTTCTTATCCATGGGCATGAAGAGTTGCTGTACCGGGCGTTCGAGAACATCATCCGCAACGCCGTGCGCTACACCGCCGCCGGCACAGAAGTGTTGGTGCAGGCTGCGCTGGCGCCGGGCGGGCAATGGTTCCAGGTCAGTGTCAGCGACCACGGTCCGGGCGTAGACCCGGCGCGGCTGAAGCGCATCTTCGAGCCGTTCGACCGAGGTACCGACAGCAGCGACGATGGCTTTGGCCTGGGCCTGGCGATTGCCCAGCGGGCCATCGCCCTGCATGGCGGCTGCATCACCGCGCTGGCCGCAACCAGCGGCGGGCTGCGGGTGCGCATCGAGCTGCCGCAAGCCCGCCCTACTTGAAGCCGGTTACCGCATGGGGGACGTAAGGGGCCTGCAAGCGCGCCACCTCGGCCTCGCTCAGCTGCAGTGACAACGCGCCCAGTGCATCGTCCAGGTGAGCGGGCTTCGAGGCGCCGACGATAGGGGCGCTGACGCCGGCCTTACCCAGTACCCAGGCCAGCGCAACCTGGGCCATCGGCACGCCCCGTTCGCCAGCGATCTGCTCGACCACATCGATCACCCGGCCGTCTTCCACCTCGGTCTTTTCATAGAACGACTGGCCGGATACATCGCTGCGGGTGCGTGCGGTTTGCTGCCCGTGCGGCCGGGTCAGGCGCCCGCGGGCCATCGGGCTCCAGGGCATCAGGCCGACCCCCTGGTCCAGGCACAGCGGGATCATTTCGCGTTCTTCTTCGCGGTAGATCAGGTTGAGGTAATTCTGCATCGACACGAAACGGCTCCAACCGTTGCTGGCCGCCACCTGCTGTGCCTTGGCGAACTGCCAGGCGTACATCGACGATGCACCGATGTAACGGGCCTTGCCGGCCTTGACCACGTCGTGCAGGGCCTCCATGGTCTCCTCGATGGGGGTGTGGTAGTCCCAGCGGTGGATCTGGTACAGGTCGACGTAATCGGTACCCAAGCGGCTGAGGCTGGCGTCGATGTTGGCCATGATCGCCTTGCGCGACAAGCCTTGCTCGTTGGGCCGGCTGGCGCCTTCCCACATGTTGGCCGGGAAGAACACCTTGGTGGCGATCACGGTTTCTTCGCGGCGGGTGAATTCCTTGAGCAGTTTGCCGAGGATGATTTCCGAAGTGCCGGCCGAATAGCTGTTGGCGGTGTCGAAGAAGTTGATGCCTTGCTCGACGGCATGGCGAATGATAGGTCGGCTGGCGTCTTCGCCCAAGGTCCAGGGATGAGTGCCGGCGTCGGGTTCGCCGAAGGTCATGCAGCCCAGGCACAACCTGGAGATGTCCAGCCCGGTGTTACCCAACTTTACGTATTGCATCGTCGTCTCCTTCAAGGGCGTTAGTGATGGTGTCAGCCTAACGCGGGCAGCCTTGCGCGAAAATTCCGTATTGATGCAGGTCCCATCCGCAAAAATTCACAAGCGCAGCAATGGCCGCACCTGTTGCTGGAGGAAGTCGGTAACCGCCTTGATCCGTGGGGTGGCGCGCACGTCCTCATGCACTGCCAGCCAGATTTCGATGCTCATGGTCTGCTCGGCGCTGCCGGCTTCCTTCATGCCGTGCTCCTGCGCCATGAACGCGGAGTTCGGCAACGCGTCGGCCTTCGTCGGTGAGCGCATAAGCGCGGGGGCGCCGGTCGACCAGCTTGAGCTTGAGCGAGGCTTCGAGCGAAGCGATGCGCCGGGCCACGGTGGCGTGGTCGACGCCCAGCGTCTTGGCCGCGGCGGACAGCGAGCCGGCCGAGGTAAAGGCGCAGAAATGACGCAGGTCTTCCCAATCGAACATGGAGGGCTCGGCAGTAGCCTGTGCAGAAGGGGGTAGGGTAGCGTTTTCTGCGGGTCCACTGTGGATTGGGTGGATTTGAGATTTTTGGGGCTGCTTTGCAGCCCATCGCGACACAAGGCCGCCCCTACAGGATTTGCATTTGCCTCGAAGGCCGTCATGTACCTGTGGGAGCGGCCTTGTGTCGCGAAAGGGCTGCGCAGCAGCCCCACATGGCTGGCCTCAGTGGCCGCCTTTCATCCGTCGTGCCACCAGATAGATACCCAGCCCGACCAGCGCAGTTGCCGCGCCAATATAGCCGGTGCTGGTCCAGCCCATGCCCGCTGTAATCGCCATGCCACCCAACCATGGCCCCAGCGCATTGGCCAGGTTGAACGCTGCATGGTTCGACGCAGCTGCCAGGCTCGGCGCTTCATGGGCAATGTCCATCAGGCGGATCTGCAGCGGCGCGGCCAGGGCAATCATGGTGCCCACCAGGCCGATACCCAACAGCAGGCTCCACAGCGCATGGGCGGCGAAGGTGAAGAACAGCAGTACGGCGATTGACCACACCAGCACCAGCCCCACGGCGCGGAACTGCAGGCGGTCGAACAGTTTGCCGCCGGCAATGTTGCCGACGATGCCGCCCACCCCGAACGCCGCCAGGCCGAACGGAATCCACTGGGGTGACACCTGGGTCACCTGCAGCATGGTCGGTGCCAGGTAGCTGAATACCGTGAACATGCCGGCAAAGCCGATCGAAGCGATGGCCAGCGCCATCCACACCTGCGGCAGGGTAAAGGCTTGCAGTTCCTTGCGCGGGTCGCTGCGCACTTCGTCGTGGCGCTGGGGCACAAAGCGCCACACCAGGGCGATGGTGCACAGCGCGATGGCGCCAACCAGCACGAACGCCGAACGCCAGCCGAAAAACTGGCCCAGGTAGGTTGCCACCGGGTTGCCGAGCAACATGGCCAAGGTCAGGCCCATCATCACCCGGGCAACCGCACCCGCGCGCTGGTCTTTGGCCACCATGCTCGATGCCACCACTGCGGCAATGCCGAAGTACGCGCCGTGGGGCAGGCCGCTGATGAAGCGGAAGGCAACCAGGCTGCTGAACGAGGGGGCGAAGGCAGTCGCCAGGTTGCCAAGGGCGTACAGTGCCATCAGCAGCAACAGCATGTGCTTGCGCAGCAGCCGGGCGCCCAGGATCGCTAGCGTCGGGGCGCCAACCATCACCCCCAGTGCGTAGGCACTGATGGCATGGCCCACCTGGGGCTCGCTCAATTGCAGGTTGCTGGCGATGTCGGGCATCAGGCCCATGATGGCGAATTCGCCGGTGCCAATGGCAAAGCTGCCCAGCGCCATGGCGGCTTCCATCTTCGCGACGGTGCTCTTACTGGGGAGAGGGGGTAATTCCTGGACTGACATCTGTATCCCTTTTGAAACATGCTGAAACGTTCAAGGCGGGATCATAGTCAATATTTGCCGGCAACGTCGAGGAAGCTGACCGGCTTGGGGCTTTTGGCCCTTTCTGCGTGCGGTCTTGAAGGGCCGCTCGACGGTTTTCTCATCACTGGGTTAGCGGGAGGAGTACAAAAGTACTCTTCTTGGATTTCCGGCACACTACAGCGAGCGCATAACTGAAATGCCGGGATGTTATGGCAAGCCGTACGCCTGCTCTCTTAGACTGCCACCTGCGTGCGCCGACATCCGGCCCGCTTGGTCGATAAGGTTGCTTTAGTGAATGCTGGCGTACGTTTTCCCGGGCCCTTGGGTATTTTCTGGCTGGGGCTGCTGCAAATTCTGGTGTGGGGTGGTTCGTTCTTCCTGTTGGCGGTGATGGGCAAGCCAATCCTGCGCGAGACTGGCTGGGACAGCGGCTGGGTGTATGGGGCACTGTCGCTGGGCCTGATGGTTTCGGCGCTGCTGGCGCCGCTGTCCAGCCGCCTGGTGGCGCGTTATGGCGGGCGCTCGCAACTGGCCGCCAGCGGTGTGGTAGTAGGGCTGGGCTTGCTGGTGGTTGCCAACTGCCACAGCCTGCTGGTGTTCCTGCTGGCCTGGGTGATCATTGGCGCGGGGATGGCAATGGGGCTGTATGAAGCGCTGTTTGCCACCCTCGGTGCCTTGTATGCGGAACGGGCAGGGCGGGCGATTACCGGTATCACCCTGATTTCGGGGTTTGCCACCACCATCACCTGGCCGGTGGTGGCCCTGGCCATCGAGCAACTGGGCTGGCGCACGGCGTGTACGGCTTATGCGCTGGTGCTGATCGTTGCCGTGGCGCCGTTGTACCTCTGGGTGTTGCCGGCAGGCCAGCCCGCACACAAGGCCCAGGGCGTGACGGCGACGAGCAATCTGCCTGTGGACCGCCGCCTCTATTGGCTGCTGACTGCAATCTTTGCCATTGGCGCGATCATCATGACTGCCGTTTCGGTGCAGCTGGTCGCAGTACTGCAGGGCCAGGGGCATTCGCTGGCGGCTGCCATTGGCCTGAGTGCCTTGCTCGGGCCGAGCCAGGTGGCATCGCGGGTGCTGCAGATCATCGCCGGCAAGCGCCACCCGATCTGGACTGCACTGGTGTCATCGGTGCTGGTAGCCGTCGGCCTGACGCTGGTGGCCGTGGCGCCGGGCGTGACCGCGCTGGGCCTGCTGCTGTATGGCTGTGGCAATGGCCTGCGGGCCATTGTCAGGGGGCTGCTGCCGCTGGCCCTGATGCCGCCAGCCCAGTATGTTGCGCTGATGGGCAAGATGTCGCGCCCCTCGTTGGTTGGCCAGGCACTGACGCCTTTGGTGGGTGGCTACCTGTTCCAGCACTTCGGCGCGACGGGGGTACTGGCAACGCTGTCGGCGCTGGCATTGACCAGTGTCGTGCTGGTGTTGCTGGTGATGCATGGCCTGCCGCGGCAAACGGCGTGATCAGGCGCTACTCATTTGGCTAGCAAGGACAATCAAGATGTCGGATGCATTACGTAACCAGTTGCTTATCGATGGACTGGCCGGCCAGATCGAACTGCTGATCGACCACCCGGCCGGGCCGCCAAAGGGGGTGGTGCTGGTCAGTCACCCACAACCGCTGCTGGGCGGGAGCCCGCGCCATATTGTGCCGCTGACCCTGGCGCGTCAGCTGTGCGCAGCCGGTTGGCAGGTGGTGCGGCCGAGTTTTCGTGGGGTAGGGCAGACACAAGGCGCGCACGACGAGGGCATCGGCGAAGCGCAAGACTGCATCGCGGTCATCCGTCACTTCAGCCGGGAGTTGCCGGAGCTGCCAATAGCCTTGGTAGGGTTCTCTTTTGGTGCCTATGTGTTCGCCCGTGTGGCCTGTGCGCTTGAAGGGCAGTTGCAGGCAGTGGCGTTGCTGGGGCTGCCGGTGGGTGATGTACCGGGCGGGCGCTATTACGAGCCACTGCCGGTGCCTGCGGATTGCCTGCTGCTGCATGGCGAACAGGATGAAATGGCGCCGCTGGCCAACCTGTTGCAATGGGCTGGCCCGGGGCAACGGGCGGTGTCGGTTTATGCAGGTGCCAACCACTTTTTCAAGGGCTGCCTGGGGCGGGCGGCTGAGCAGGTGATCGCCCATCTGGCGTTGAAAACCGCACTACCCTAGAACGGCTGCGGTGGTCTGGCACCGGCGTTGCCGGTGGTCGCGGCTGAAGCCGCTCCCACATTGATCGCACTGGCCTCAAGGCATGCGCCGTACCTGTGGAAGCGGCTTTAGCCGCGAAAGGGCCGGAACAGGCTAGCCTCACCGCTCCAGGTAATGCGTCTGCGCAGCAAAGTCGATGAACCGCTTGCTGGCCAGCGACAGGTATTCCCCGGAGCGCCAGCACAATCTGAAGCTCATCTGCTGCGCGGGCCGGAACGGCACCCCGACGATGCCCGGCGTGCGCTGCTGGACCGAGCGCAGCAGGGTCGCCACGCCCATGTTGTCCAGCGCGGCCTGCACCACCAGCGAGACGAAGTTGCTCTGCAACGCCACCTGGTAAGTGATGCCATGCTCGGCGAAAAACGCGTCCAGCAGGTGACGTTGAACGAACGTGCGGTCGAACACCACCATGTCGGTATTACGCAAGTCTTGCGCCGTGAGAAAGGCTTTGCCGGCATAAGGGTGGTCGGGGTGCATGCACGCCAGCATCTCGTCACTGCCCAGCAGGATCGATTCCTTGTCGGGGGGCACGCGCCTGGACTCCAACAATGCCAGGTCGATTTCCCTTTGTTCCAGGCGATGGCCAATGTCCTCGGCACTGCCTTCGAACACGGTCATGGCAATGCCTGGATACAGCTGGCGGAAGGCGTTCATCAACCCAGGTACATAGTGCAGGCCGAACATGGGCGGGATGCCCAGGCGCACTTCGCCGCGTTTCAGGTCGGCCATGTCGCGCAGCTCTTGCCGGGCAACATCCATCTCGCGCAGCGCCGACGCAATGCGTGGCAGGAACTGTTCGCCCTCGGCGGTAAGGATGACTTTGCGCGTGGTGCGGTTGAACAGGGTCACGCCCAGTTCTTCTTCCAGGCGGGTGACGGCCATGCTCAGCGCAGGCTGGGCGATGTGCAAATGCTGGGCAGCCTTGGTGAAGCTGCCTTGGCGCACGATCTCGACGCAGCAGCGCAATGCCTTGAGGTTCATTGAGGCGTTCTACCATTCATAACGAACTGTGATGCTAAGCATCATAACAATATATTTATTATTATTAACCAGAGGGCCTACGATGCGCGCCACTGAGACATCCTGCAATATCTCAGTCACGCAGCGTCATAAAGCTGCAATCCCACAAAGATTTTGAGGTAGTACCCCAAATGGCCAAGGCCGCCGATGTCGTTGTGCAATGTCTGGAAAACGAAGGTGTCGAGTATGTGTTCGGCATCCCTGGTGAGGAAAACCTCGACCTGCTCGAATCCCTGCGCAAGTCGAAGATCAAGCTGGTACTGACCCGTCACGAGCAGTCTGCAGGCTTCATGGCTGCCACCTACGGCCGCCTGACCGGCAAGACCGGCGTCAGCCTGTCGACCCTCGGCCCTGGTGCCACCAACCTGGTCACCGCCAGCGCCTACGCCTACTTGGGCGGCATGCCGATGATGATGATCACCGGGCAGAAGCCGATCAAGAAGTCCAAGCAGGGCCGCTTCCAGATCATTGACGTGTGCGGCATGATGGACCCCATCACCAAGTACACCCACCAGTTCGCCTCGGCCGACAACATCCCGGCCCGCATGCGCGAAGCCTTCCGCCTGGCTGAAGAAGAAAAGCCGGGTGCGGTACACCTGGAACTGCCGGAAGACATCGCCGCCGAGCAGACCGACGCACTGCCGATCCCGCGTAGCCTGCACCGCCGCCCGCTGGCCGAACACGTCGCCATCGAAGCTGCCGTCGAGAAATTGCAGAACGCGCGCAACCCGATCCTGGTGATCGGCGCCGGCGCCAACCGCAAGATGACCGCCAAGGTCCTCAAGCAGCTGATCGACAAGACCGGTATCCCGTTCATCACCACCCAGATGGGTAAAGGTGTGGTCGACGAGCGCCACCCGCGCTTCCTGGGTAACGCTGCGCTGTCGTCGGGTGATTTCGTCCACCGCGCCGTAGAAGCCGCCGACCTGATCATCAACATCGGCCACGACGTGATCGAGAAGCCGCCGTTCTTCATGGTCCGTGGTGGCACCGAAGTCATTCACATCAACTTCCGCTCTGCCGAAGTCGATGCTGTTTACTTCCCACAGGTTGAAGTGATTGGCGACATCGCCAACGCCGTGTGGCAGATCAGCGAAGCGCTGAACGACACCTCGCACTGGGACTTCACCCGCCTGATGGCCATCCGTGAAGCCAACGAAGCCCAAATCGCCGAAGGCGCTGACGACAACCGCTTCCCGGTCTACCCGCAGCGCATGGTTGCCGACATCCGTCGTGTTCTGCCGTCCGAAGGCATCGTTGCCCTGGACAACGGCATCTACAAGATCTGGTTCGCCCGTAACTACAAGGCGCACAAGCCGAACACCGTGCTGCTGGACAACGCCCTGGCGACCATGGGCGCCGGCCTGCCATCGGCCATGGCGGCGCACCTGGTGCACCCGGACCGCCCGGTGATCTCGGTGTGCGGCGACGGCGGCTTCATGATGAACAGCCAGGAGCTGGAAACCGCAGTACGCCTGGGCATGCACATCACCGTGGTGATCCTGCGTGACGATGGCTACGGCATGATCCGCTGGAAGCAGGCCAACATGGGCTTCACCGATTTCGGCTTGGACTACGGCAACCCGGACTTCGTCAAATACGCCGAAGCCTACGGTGCCAACGGTCATCGCGTGGAAAGCGCCGAAGGCCTGCTGCCACTGCTGGAACACTGCATCAAGACCCCAGGCGTGCACGTGATCGACTGCCCGGTCGATTACAGCGAGAACGACCGCATCCTCAACAGCGAGCTGCGTGAGCGCGCGCTGGCGGTGTAAGCCCTGAGGTACGGCGCCAGCGCAAGGCTGGCGCCTTTCCCTGAGGAGCGGCCTGGTATCGCCTTTCAGCGATCCAACAGGCCCCGCAGGCTGGCCAGGATGCTGTTGGCGTCGTAAGGCTTGCGCGCTACGGGGACGCCCTTCAAGTGCTCGGGAATGCTGATGCCATCGCCGTAGCCTGTGGCAAACAGGAATGGAACCTGACGGCGTACCAGTTCATCGGCCACGGAAATGGATGTGCCGGTGCCCAGGTTGACATCCAGTATCGCAACGTCCGGTGTGCGGCGGGCGAGCAGTTGCATTGCCTGATCTTCGGAATTGGCGGTGATCACGTCCTTGATGTGAGCATCGTTGAGAATCTGCTCCAAGCCGACTGCAATCACCAACTGGTCTTCGAGGATCAGCACGCACAAGCCCGCCCGTGTTGCAAAGGTATCATCTACACGAGCCATGGTCATGGCCGCGACCGGGATGGCGGGTTCGAACGTTTCGGCGACGGTCAGGTGCTTGGCCGGGATTCTGAATAGTCCTTGCAGGCCTTCGGGGTAATATTCCACCGTGCTGGTGCCGCCCAGGTCGAACGGGATGCTGCGGTCGATCAGTACCGAGCCAAAGCCAGTGCGGCTGGGCGGGCGTACCGTGGGCCCGCCACTTTCACACCAGCAGATGGCACAGGCGTTGGCGGCGTCGATTGCCCAGCTCACCGACAGCTTGCCGCCGGCCTGCGACAGCGCACCATACTTGGCCGCATTAGTGGCCAGCTCGTGCAGCACCAGGGCCATCACCGAGTAGGCGCGCGCGTCGAGGATGACGTTCGGGCCTTGCAGCTCGATCACCCCTGCAGCCGTGCGATAGGGTGAAAGCTCGGCCTCCAGCAGCATTGCCAGGCGGCCGCCACCATCACCACGCACCACTTGGTCGTGGGCCAGTGACAATGCCTGGATACGGCCTTTGAGGGTGGCCACATAGTCCTGGAGGGTCTGGCTCTCGGAGGTCGGGTGGGCAACCAGCGCACCAATCAGTGACAGGATGTTCTTGACCCTGTGATTGAGCTCCTCGTTAAGGATGCGCTGGCGCACTTCAGCCTTCGAGCGCTCGCTGGCCAGCAGCTCGCTGTTGTGCAGCACCACTTCGACGATGGCGGTGCGGATGGCATCGCCAAATTGGCGGTCCTGTTCGGTCCAGGGCAGCGACTGCTGGTGAACGGTTTCTTTCCAGATGGCAAAGCTTTTGCGCGGCGTCAGGCGATCGCCCAGCGCGCCGCTGTCGTAAGTTTTGTTCGGGTCCCCGGCCCAGTCGAGCGTCTCGATGACCTCCTTGCGAAAGAAGATCAGGTAATCCCTCGGCTGCTGCGACATCGGGATGATCAGCACGCCGGATACGTCGCTGAAGTACGCCTGGGCAGAGGGAAGCACCATCGACAGGCGGTTGGACGCCCAGGTACGGCCATCGGTGACCATATCCGCCAGGCGCAACAGGTCGGGCACGGCAGCTTTGGGCACTGCCAGCCCGGCCGTTGCCCAGCGGCCTTGCAGCGACATGCCGATGCCATCGCAGGGGATCAGCGACATCAGCCGCGGCAGGCGTGAGTGGAAGAACCCATCGAGATCCGCTGACTGGTTGGCATTGCGCACGATGGTGTCCAGTGCTTTGTGAACCCGTACGGCGGCTTCGAGTTTTTGCCGGCTGCGCAGGGTCTCGATATGCAACGCGAAGAACTCGCCGAACATTTCGGCGGCCACCCGCTGCCCCATGGCCAGAGTACGCGGTGCGTAGTGGTGGCAGGCGATCAACCCCCATAGCTCGCCGTTGACGATGACCGATATCGACATGGAGGCACCCACGCCCATGTTGCACAGGTACTCGCAATGCACCGGCGATACGCTGCGCAGGTGCGCGTAGGACAGGTCGAGCGGTTCGCCTGACGGGTCAAGGACCGGCTCGATGGCGACCGTTTTGAACCGGGCGTCGGAAATCACCCGGATCGGGTTGCGCAGGTAAAGCGCTCGGGCCTGCTGCGGGATGTCGGAGGCGGGGAAGTACTGGCCCATGAAGCTTTCAAGATCGCCACGTTTGGCTTCTGCGACCACCTTGCCGGCACCGTCTGCGCCGAGCTGGTAGATCATCACCCGGTCGTAGCCCAGTACGGCCCGGATAAAGCGGGCAGCGTCGCGGAACAATTTGCTGGTCTGGTCGATTTCGCGCAGCTGGGCAATCAGGGTACGGGCCAGCTCGATGGGCTCGGCGATGCTGGCGCCGGCCGGTTCAAACTCCAGGATTGCCGTACCTTTGCACAGGTGGGCGGCGATATCGAAGGCCTGGCCGTTGGGCAGCATCACGCTGAAGCTTAGTGCAGGGCGCGAGGCTTCGCGGGTACGGGCCAAGGCGTTGCGCAAGGTATGGGCTACCTCGTCACCTAGCACCGCGTGCAGCTTCTGGCCGTTGATGTCGCCTGCCAGGCCCAGCAGATGCGGGGCGTTGACCGAATGGCGCAGGACCACTGTCGCGGATGCATCACAGGCCAGCAGGCAGCCGTGGGGCTGGATGCTGCCAGGGATCTGGATGGGTTCGCGGTCGCAGTTGGTCAGGTTTACTTGTGGGTCGAAGGTCATTTGGCCCGTGCCTAAGGGTAAAGAGTAGGCTGCCAGGAGGGCCGCCATCGTCAGCCTAGCAGGCATTGTCCGCCTTGGGCATTGCCGGGTGGTTGCCTTTTCAAGCTGATGGGGTGTCCCCCCCGTTCATCTGCGAACCCCAGCTCCCGTATGAACATCGAAAACAATTCGGGGTGAGACGAGATGTTCAGCTTCGCGTACAGGGGGCGCCGGTGCTTCACCGCGATCCTGGCAGGCAGGACCATGCAGGCAGAGGATGGGCGAGAGGTGCCAGGCCTGGAGGGTAAGCGGTTGCTGGCGGCCCTTGAGCAAGTGGGTTGGAAGGCTCAGGGTTGACGTAGAAAGAGAATCGCTTGAAGCCGAGCCACGATCAATGGTCTCATCCCGCGCCTGAGCCAACTGGTATTGAACGATGAACCGCCCGCTGTTTGTTTCCATTGATGGGCCCAAGGGTACCGGCAAGACCACGCTGCTGGAGGCCGTCACTCAAGCCTTGCGGCTGGAGGGGAACAAGGTGATCCGCCTTTGTGAAAGAAAGAACGACCCTTGCCGGGGCGAGACCATGGCCCTGGTCAACCAGCTTGCCAGAAGCCCATGCCGGGACCTGGAGTTCAAGGTGTGCGAGCGCTTTGCCGAGAGCCGCGCCTGGATTTCCCGGCATGTGCTGCCCAGGCAGCCAGCTGACAGCATCATCCTGATTGATCGCTGGTACCCCTCTGACGCTGCGTTCCGACGCACGGTGCCGTTCGACCAGATCTTGCGCCTGAACCTCGAACGAAAGGTGCAAGTGCCCGATTTGCATGTCGGGGTTGTCACAGCCGCTGAGACCTCATGGGCACGGGCGGCAGCGCGTACGCGTGGGCTGGGCAGTACGGTGATCCACAACCTGGATGAACAGGTGGCCTGTACCGAGGCGTTCGAGCGTGCCGTTGCAGCGCACGGCTGGGTGCTGTGCCGCAATGAAAGGACGATCGACGAGGCAACCCGGCAGGTGGTTGGCGAGATTCAGAGCGTGCTTGCACGCATGCGCGCTGTGCCAGCAACGTGATATGGCTGTTACAGCCCGGTGTCCTCAAGGGCCCATCGGGCTGCCAGCTGGTCAATGAAAACGCGTGTTGCAGCAGGTACATACATGCTGTTGCGGTACAACGCATGAATGGGTTGCCGTGCAAAGTGTTGTGGGTCAAGGACGGCGCTGAGCTTACCCTTTGCGATGGCGTCGTCTACCAGCCAGCTTGGCAGAAGCGCAACCCCGAGCCCGCGCAAGGCCATGTCCAGCAACGCCTCTGCGCTATCTGCCTGAAAGCGGGACGGGCGCACGAACTGGCAGCTTTCGGTCATGGACTGTGAGTTGAAGAAGCGCCAGGGTGCATCGCTCAGGTGCGTATGAGCCAGCCAGTGCACGTTGACCAGCGCCTCCGTTGAGCCAGCCGGGTGCCGTAGCAGATACGCCGGGCTGGCGACCAGCTGCAAGGCATAGTCGCCAATCCTGGCGGCCTTGTAATCGGAGTCCGCCAACTCGCCTAGCCGGATTGCGACGTCGAAGCGTTCAGCAACCAGGTCACAGAGGTGCGATGACGCTACGTGCTCGATCGACAGATCGGGATGAGCTTCTGCCATGTCTGCCAGCACCGGCAGCACTGCACGCTGTGCAAAGGCGGAGGTACTGGTGATGCGTAACCGCCCGCCAAGCCCCGCGGATGACTGTTGCACGCTGGCTGTCGCGCGCTCCACCTGGTCAAGCAGCTGACGCGCTTCAACCAGAAACCGTTCACCGCAATCGGTCAGCACGGTGCGGCGGGTGTTACGGGCCAGCAGGCTGGTGCCCAGTTCAGCTTCCAGACGCCGTACATTGAAGCTGATCCGCGCCTTGGACTGGCCCAGCAACTGGGCAGCCTTGGTAAAGCTGCCGCTATCTGCAACGGCGACAAAGCTGGCAACGCGATTGAGGTCGAGCATGATTGTCAAAAATCAGTTAACAGTCTGGGCGATATTACAGCACTTATGTCGCTGTCGGTGCAGGGTTACAGTCACGCTCGCTGACTGGAGTTCACCGTGGCCTTACTCAACCTGCGTCGTCGTATCACGCTGTTCTACTTGCTGGGTTTCTTCGTAGACCTGATCAATACCTTCATCACCGCCGTGGTTTCACCGAAGATAGGTGAAGCCCTGCACGCTGATGTCGCCACGTTGGCTTGGGTGAGTACGGCCTATCTACTCGGGCTGATGCTGGGGATGTTGCCCAGCCGATGGCTGGGGCAGCGCATGGGCGAGCGCTCAGTACTGCTCGGCTCACTGGTGTTTTTCTCAGGCGCCACACTGTTGATCGCCTGGTCGGGCCAGATGGCAACGCTGCTACCTTTACGCGGCCTGCAGGGTTTTGCAGCCGGGCTGTTCATTCCTCTGGGCCAGGCACTGGTCTACCGCCTGTATTCGGCGCATGAGCGGCCAAGGGTGACCATGGCGATCATGGCCATAGGCTTGCTAGCGCCAGCCGTATCACCCCTGGCAGGCGGTTGGTTGTCGCAACGGATGCCCTGGCAGTGGGTGCTGCTCGCCAGTCTTCCCATGGCACTGCTGGCCTTGATCCTGGGTGCTTGCTGGTTACCGCGCCCACCGGCAGCCGCGCGCAATGAACCCTTTGATGGCAAAGGCTTGCTACTGGCTGGGGGAGGGGTGGCCAGCGGCTTGCTGGGTATGACTGATGCGGGTGGTGGCCAGGGTGGCATGGCTATGGCCTGGGCCGCACTGGCTGCAATCTTGCTCGGCAGCTACCTGCGTCACTCACGGCGTATCGCTGCACCCCTGTTGGACTTTTCGGTAATGCGCGAGCCCGTTTTCGCCGGATCGATCATGTTGTACCTGGCTGTGCCGGGCCTGTTCATCGGGGTAAACCTGTTGGCCATGCTTTACCTTCAGGCCGAGCTTGGATGGACCGCAAGCGCAGCGGGCAGCCTGATGTTGCCATGGTCCTTGGGGGCAGCGCTGGCGATCGCTTGCACCACCTGGCGTTACAGATCATCCGGGCCCACCCCATTACTGCTGCTGGGGCTGGCGCTGCAGATACCGGGTTATGCGCTGCTGGCGATGGCTTCCAGCACGTCTTCTCTCATGGTTGCCTACGCGCTGCTCGGTGTCGGGGGGAGCTTATGCACCAGCGTCGCGCAAAGCGCTGCCTTTGCAGCATTGGCCTCATCCGAACTTGGCCAGGCCAGTACCCTGTGGGCCCTGAACCGGCAGTTGAGTTTCTGCCTGGGCGTCACAGCCGTCAGCCTGGTATTCAGCTTGCTGACCATGCTCTTCGAGGCTCGGCAAGCCTACCAAGCCACATTCATGCTGGCAGGAGGGGTGCAGGCAACCTGCCTGGCAGTCCTCATCTGTCTGCGGATACGCTCACTTGTCACACGAAAGGAACGCCATGAATCGGTATCTGAAAGAAGTCATTGATCTGCACATATTGATCGAGGCGCTCTTCGCCAGGGGGGAGGGTTCTGTTGCAGCCATGGTCGAGCGGTTTCACGCGGATTTTGCGATGGTGACACCTGCCGGTGCTCAGGTAGGCCTGGGCGATGTTTCATCCCTGTTTGCTCAGCGTGCAGGGTCTCAGCCAGGGTTGAGCATTGAGGTCGCCGAACTGGAAACCATCGCACAATGGCCGGAGGGTGCAGTGGTGTGCTATCGCGAGACGCACCATTTGCCCGGCCAGAACGCGAAGACACGGATATCCACCGCACTGTTCAGTGCTGTAGGGGGACGCGTGTTATGGCGCCATCTTCAGGAAACCTGGGCGGCTTGAGGCTGCGCGATGATGGGTTGGAAGAGCCGCTTTCCCTGGACTGAAAGCGGCTTTTTCTTACTTGGCAGTAAAACCTGCAAACCGCTTGTTGAACCCCGCCACCCGGCCCTCGGCCTTCGCCTTGCGTTCCTGGCCGGTGTAGATCGGGTGCGAGGCACTGGAAACGTCGAGGGTGACGTAGGGGTAGCTGACGCCATCGGTGTGCACGTGGGTCTTGTCTGTTTCGATGGTCGAGCGGATCAGCCAGAAGGCACTGGCAGCCACATCGTGAAACAGAACGGGGCGGTAGTCGGGGTGAATGCCTGGTTTCATTGTAGAACTCCTTAGCGAATGTTATAAAGTAACAACGTAAGCCATGTGACGAGTCATTTGCAACCTGGGCCGACCTTCGAATGCAGCCGCGAGCGTAATAGACATGACCGAACAAGACCTGCTTTGCATGCCTGCAGAGGCCTATATGGATGCTCGGCAGCAGGGGTTCTTCCGCGACCTGTTGTTGGCGCAGCGCAATGAGCTGCAAGCCCGAATATCCAGCGAGTTCGAACTCATGCGCGCATTCGAGCCAAGCAGCGACCCATCTGACCTGGGCACTATGGAAGAGCAACGGCAATGGCAGCTGCGCCTGCTTGAGCGGGAAAAGAAACTGCTGGACAAGATCGACGAAGCCCTGGAGCGCATTGCACGGGGTGAGTACGGGTGGTGCAAGGACACCGGCGAGCCCATCGGCCTCAAGCGCTTGCTGCTGCGGCCAACGGCGACACTGAGCATTGAGGCCAAGGAGCGGCAGGAACGCCAGGAGCGGCATATACGCGAAACTTGATACACCCGGCGTGGATGGCACCGGTGAAGCTCGTGCCATCTTGCAGGTCGTCAGGCACCCTGGCGGTCGATATCACGGCGCAGGACTACCGACGTGGTAATGTCATCCACGGATTCGTGGCGTGCGACATTGTCGCGAACCTGGTTGAGGTCGTCGATGGTCCGGGTCTCCACTTCAACCACCAGATCAAGCTGACCGCTCACCGAGGAAACCCGTCGCACGCGGGCGTCCGTAGCCAGCTGGTCAAGCAGCCCCATGGCAGGCGTGCGCTGTAACGTTACCAGCAAGATCGCGCGTATCACATTGGCGTCAATCTCGCCGATATCCGCCCGATAACCACGAATGATCCCGCTGCGTTCAAGGTTGGCAACCCGTTCGGTCGTGGCGCTTCTGGAAAGGCCTATGCGGCCGGCTAATGCCTTGAGCGCAATGCGCGCGTCCTTCGAAAGTACTTCAAGAATCTCACGATCTTTTGCATCCAGCTCACGCATTGCAGCACCTGATTAGCTCGCCGTCTTTATGCCGGTCAGAACCGGCATAATGCCTGTTGATCCCGACCGTATGCAGGGTGTCGGTTTCGGTGGTGCATGACAAGCTATTGAAAAAACAATTTGCTCGCTCGGAACGTGATGATATGACAGACCTTTCCCACCCGGCACCTCGGTTTTCGGCAAGCGATGCAGAGGGCCTCGCAAAAGATTTCTTCAATGTCTCTGGCACTGCCACGCCCCTGGACGGGGAGCGTGATCGCAATTACCGGCTGCAGACTGGCCTGGATGCAGGCTGGATACTGAAAATCGTCAATGCCAGCGAGCCCAGGGTAGAAAGCGAGTTTCAAACCGCGCTGCTCGATCACCTGGCCGTGCACGGCGGGCATCTGGGCGTGCCTCACTTGCGGGCCAGCGTAGCTGGCGACTACCTGCCGTCGGTGACCGGTGCCACAGGTGAAAAGCACGCAGTGCGCCTGGTCAGCTGGTTGGCCGGCACGCCACTTGCCGAGGCCAGGCGCTCATTCGCACTGATGAGCAACTTCGGCCAGGCACTCGGCGAACTCGATCGCGCGCTGCAGGGCTTCATGCACCCGGGTGCCATCCGCGACCTTGACTGGGATCTGCGCCATGCTGCGCGCTCCCGTTCGCGCCTGCACTTCATCAAGAGCCCTGAACGCCGGGCCATTGTCGAGCGCTTCATCACCCAGTTCGAACAGTCTGTACAGCCCAGGCTGGCTTCCCTGCGGGCCCAGGTGATCCACAACGATGCCAACGACTGGAACATTCTGGTCGATGCCGAAACTACCAGTACCGTGACTGGCTTCATCGACTTTGGCGATGCCGTGCATACCGTGCTGATAGCCGAGGTTGCGATCGCCAGTGCCTACGCCATTCTCGACATGGACGACCCGATCGGCGCCGCTGCTGCGCTGGTCGCCGGTTTCCATGAAAAGTACCCGCTGCAAGCGCAAGAGCTTGATGTGTTGTTCAACCTGATCGCCATGCGCCTGGTCATCAGCGTCACCTTCTCCGCTTCGCGGCAGGACCAGACAGACGACAACCCCTATCTGGCGATCAGTGAAGCACCTGCCTGGCGCCTGCTGGAACAGCTTGATGCGATGAACCCACGGCTGGCCACCGGCATCCTGCGCAAGGCTTGTGGTTTTGATGCCATCGAAGGCGCGGGCGATGTCCGCCGCTGGATTGCGGACAACCACAAATCCTTCGCCGACCTGGTGCGCCCGTCCGCCGCCATCCTGAACAAGGTGATTGCGCCGTTTGGCGACGCCACCCACGAGATGACCATCGCCTCGGCTGAGCAGCGCCCGGCAGACGCAACCCGTTGGTGGGAGCAGTACTCTGCCGCTCACCAGGTGCCGCTGGCCATCGGGCCATGGGGTGAGTTGCGCAGCATCTACACCGACAGCGCGTTCGAGTCCCGCTTCATCAAGGGGCAACGCCGCACACTGCATGTCGGTGTCGACCTGCTGATGCCGGCGGGTACGGCGTTATACGCGCCGGTCGCTGGCACTGTCAGAAGTGTGGAGGTTGAACCGGACCCGCTGGGGTATGGTGGCCTGGTGATGATCGAGCACACGCCACCCGGTTGCCCGCCATTTCTGACCCTGTGGGGGCATATGGCCCATGAAGCGCTCAGCCGCTTGAAAGCCGGTGACAAGCTCGAAGCAGGCGACCTGGTCGGATACATGGGCACCGATCATGAAAACGGCGGCTGGATTCCCCACCTGCACCTGCAGATGACCACCGATACCCAGCTGAGCGCGAGCGAGGTCATTGGCGTGGGCGAGCCAGAGTACCGCGAAGTGTGGGCCGACCTGTTCCCCGATGCCTCGACCTTGGCGGGTATCCCGCCGGAGACCTACACCCAGCAAGGGATGACCAAGGCCCAGATCATTGCCAGGCGCAAGGAGCTGCTGCTACCGAACCTGTCGATTTCGTACAGCGACCCGATCAAGTTCGTGCGCGGTGATGGCGTATGGCTGATCGACAACTTCGGGCGCGCCTACCTGGACTGCTTCAACAACGTGTGCCACCTGGGCCATAGCCACCCCGACGTGGTCGAGGCCTTGACCCGCCAGGCTGCGCTACTCAACACCAACACCCGCTACTTGCACGACAACATCGTCGAATACGCCGAACGCCTGACGGGTACGCTGCCAGAGGGACTTTGCGTAGCCTCCTTTGGTTGTTCGGGCAGTGAAGCCAACAGCCTGATGCTGCGCATGGCGCGCAACTACACAGGCAGTGACCAGGCGATCGTGCTGGACTGGGCCTACCACGGCACTACGCAAGAACTCATCGACCTTAGCCCTTACAAGTACAAACGCAAGGCCGGCAAGGGCAGGGCAGCGCATGTATACGAGGCGGTGGTCCCGGACAGCTACTACGCGCCTGAGCACTGGCCAGTGGAACAGCACGGCAAGCGCTTTGCCGAGTCGGTAGCAGAGCAGCTGGATGCCATGCGCAAGGCAGGCAAGGGCCCCGGGTTCTTCCTTGCAGAGTCGATCCCCAGCGTGGCAGGCCAGGTGTTCCTGCCTGACAACTACCTCAAGGAGGTCTACGCCATGGTCCGCGCCGAGGGTGGGCTATGCTTGGCCGATGAGGTGCAGGTCGGGTTTGGCCGCGTCGGTAGCCACTGGTGGGCATTCGAGACCCAGGGCGTGGTGCCGGATGCCGTCACCATGGGCAAACCGATTGGCAACGGCCACCCGATGTCGGCGGTTGTGACCACCCGTGAGGTTGCCGATGCCTTCAATAACGGCATGGAGTATTTCAATACCTTCGCCGGCAACCCCGTGTCTTGCGCGGTAGGCCTGGCGGTGCTCAATGCAATCGAGCGCGACCAGTTGAAAGCAAACGCCTTGAACGTCGGCAATTACTTGCTCGAGGGTTTCCGCAAGCTTCAGCAGCAATTTGACGCGATTGGTGATGTGCGCGGGCTTGGGCTGTTTCTCGGCATCGTCCTGGTCACCGACCGCAAGTCGAAGGCGCCGGCCACGGCCCTGGCCCGGAAAGTGGCTGATGGCGCCAGGGAACGCGGCGTGTTGATCGGCACCGAAGGCCCGCATGACAACGTGCTGAAAATGCGGCCATCGATGATTTTCAGCCGGGCCAATGCCGACTTCCTCCTTGACGTGCTGAAAGACAGCTTTACCGCAGCACTGAAGTAGCTTTTGCAGACTACGCGGTCTTTGTAGGAGCGGCCTTGTGTCGCGACAGGGCTGCGCAGCAGCCCCGGCACTCGGTGCATCTGCGCTGAAACCCTGGGGCTGCTGCGCAGCCCTTTCGCGACACAAGGCCGCTCCTGCATCACGCCTTCTGCCGGTCTATGTCACGCCGCAGCACTACCGCCGTGGTGATGTCGTCTACAGAATCGTGGCACGCCACGGCGTCCCGTACACGGTTCAAGTCATCAATCGTCCGTGCTTCGACCTCCACTATCAGGTCGAGCTGCCCGCTGACCGATGAAACCCGTTTCACTTGGGCGTTCTGTGCCAGAAGGTCCAACAGCCCAAGTGCCGGTGTACGTTTCAGCGCTACCAGGATGATTGCCCGTATGACATTGGCATCGATTTCACCGATGTCGGCGCGATACCCGCGAATGACCCCACTACGCTCCAACTGCAAAACCCGCTCGCTGGTGGCACTTCTTGACAAGCCAACTCTTGCAGCCAGCGCTTTGAGTGCCACACGTGCTTCCTTGGAGAGTATTTCGAGGATTTCCCGATCTTTGACGTCTAATTCGCGCAATGCTGACACTCCCCCCTGATCACCGGTAAATGACCGGCTGCCCCGGTAAAGTGCAGGGGGGCAAACCAGCCGAGTACTCGCTTGTTTTTAGTGCATCGCCAGACACTACTCCAGTTATTCCAAAGCCCGAAGTAGCGCCGACACTATGTCGGCCGATTCCGGCAATGTGCCACCCGAACACGCACATTGCAGGGTGATTTCAAGGTTTCAGTGTGCAAAGCTCTCAGTGAAGGTTGGGACTTCAGCGCCCAGGACAATAAGAAATAGAAACTTTCAAGGAGTGCCTCGATGCTGGCAAGAAAAACCAGGATGCTACTGGCTTCCACCGCTGTTGCAGCGGCTGCATTATTTTCTCACGGCATGGCGCACGCCGATGATCTGCAGGCCGTTCAAAATTCAAAAGTACTGCGCGTGGCAATGAGTGGCCAGTACTCCCCCTTCAGCTTTGCCAATGAAAAGAATGAAGTTGTCGGTTTCGATGCCTCCATTGGTGAAGCACTCGCCCAGCGTCTGGGTGTGAATTTAAAAATTATCACCACGCCGTTTGACGGGATTATCGCCGGGCTGTTGGCCAAGAAGTATGACGCTGTCATCGCCTCGATGACCATTACCCCTGAGCGGCTGAAAGCCGTTGACTTTGTAGGCCCCTATTACCACGCAGGCCGTACCATCGGCGTCAAGGAAGACTCTCCGATCAAGGGGCTTGATGACCTCAAGGATGTCACCGTCGGCGTCACGTTGGGCGACTCGCATGACAAATGGGCGCGTAATCGCGGCAATCTTAAAGTGCGCACCTATAAAGGCTTACCGGAAATGCTGGTGGACCTGGAAGCCGGTCGTATCGACGCGGTAGTGATGGACAGCATTCCGGTCATGGTTGCGGTAAAGGAAACCGGGCAGAAAGTACGCATCATCAGCTTGCCGGACGAACAGGGTGGCCGTGAAGGCCTGGGCATTGCCATTCGCAGAAACAACCCTGAACTCAAGGCCCAGTTGCAGAAGGCCCTGGACGAGATCCTGGCCGATGGCACCTATAAAGAAATCTCCATGAAATGGGTGGGTAGCGACATTCGCTGATGCACACCTGGAGTGGCCTGACCAACAGGTTGGGCCGGGTTGGCTGAATTTTGTGAGTGGTTTTTATGGACCTGTCATTGATCCATCGCACCTACCCGTTCTTTCTGGAAGCCGCCTGGGTAACTGTGCAGATTTCGTTGCTATCACTCTTACTGGGTTTACTCCTTGCAATCGTTCTGGTGGCGTGCCGGTTATCGCCATTTATCATCCTGCGGTGGGCAGCCAAGATTTACGTCAGCGTATTTCGCGGCACACCCTGCCTGGTGCAGTTGTTCATTATCTATTTTGGTGGGCCACAGATAGGTATTGAGCTTGAGCCGTTTGCTGCTGCGGTGATCGGTTTAGGCATGAATATCGCGGCGTATATGTCGGAGTCCATTCGAGGGGCTATCGATAATGTCGACCCAGGCCAGGAGGAGGGCGCACGGTCGATTGGCTTCAGCCGCAGCCAGACGCTGTTGTTCATCATCATTCCCCAGGCAATGAAGCTGATGATCAGGCCGCTTGGCGTAAATGCTATCGGGCTGATCAAGGGTTCTGCCCTGGTGTCGGCCATTTCGGTGGTCGAACTGACTTACACCGCGCAGCGCTTCATCAGTTCAACCTACAAACCGTTCGAGATATTCATGGTGTCGGCGCTGCTTTATATCGTCATGGTCTACGCGGTCAAGTACCTGGTGGAAGTGCTGGACCGGCGCTACGCAACCCAGTGAGGAGTGCCAGTGGAAGGGTTCAACCTGAGTGTCATCACGCCTTACTATGAAATGCTGGCAACCGGTCTGTGGTGGACGGTTGTCATGTTTCTCTGTTCCAGCGTCATCAGCCTGACGGTGGGTGTGTTATTTGCCTTGATCGACCTGTATGCGCCGAAAGCCATGGCACTGCCTGTGCGTTTCGTGACCTGGCTGTTGATGGGCACGCCATTGTTGCTGCAACTGTATCTGATCTATTACGGGCTGGTTCAGGTCGGTATCGATATCCCGGCGCTGGCTGCGGGGATAATGGGGCTAAGCCTGCATTTTGCGGTGTACAACGCCGAGGTGATCAAGTCCGGGATCGAGGCGGTGGACCCAGGCCAGATAGAGGGCGCGCGCTCGATTGGCCTTAGCAAGGCCATGACCCAGCGCTACATCATTGTTCCGCAGGCGCTCAGAAAAACCATTGCGCCGCTGGGGAACAATCTCATTGTGTTGCTGAAGGATACTTCACTGGTATCGATCATCGGTATTGCCGAACTCGTCTACAGCGCCCAGTTGGCCGTCAGCGAAACGTACAGCCCGTTCGAATTCTATATCGCCGTCGCAGTGATCTACTACGTGGCCAACCTGGTGCTCGAGGCCGGGTTGCATCTTATTGAAGCCAAGGTCGAGATGTCACGATGAACAACAACGCTATGGTAGAAGTGAAGGGCGCTCGCAAAGCCTACGGCACACTTGAGGTGCTCAAGGGCATCGACCTGTCGGTCTCGCGTGGGCAGATCTTCGCTATCATCGGCCCGAGTGGCTCTGGCAAAAGTACCCTGCTGCGGTCGATCAACCATCTCGAAGTGCTCAATGGCGGTGAAATCTGGCTGGATGGTGCTCAGGTCAACCGGCCCTTGAAAGGCCGCGCCTTCGAGCAGCACATCAATCGGGTGCGCCAGCAAATGGGCATGGTGTTTCAACACTTCAATCTGTTCCCGCACCTCACCGTCTGTGAAAACGTCGCGATAGGACCTGTGAAGCTCAAAGGCTACTCGAAAACTGCGGCCAGAGCGCTGGCCTTGGAGTACCTGCACAAGGTCGGGCTGGCTAACAAGATCGATGAATATCCTTCGCGCTTGTCCGGTGGGCAGAAGCAGCGCGTGGCCATTGCCCGGGCGTTGGCCATGCAACCCAAGGTCATGTTGTTCGATGAAGCAACCTCAGCCCTGGACCCGGAGCTCGTGGAAGAAGTGAACCTGGTGATGAAGCAACTAGCGGCCGAGCACATGACCATGTTGATCGTCACGCATGAGATGCGCTTTGCCGGCGAGGTTGCTGACCAGATCGTATTCATGGATGGCGGGGTTGTTGTGGAACAAGGGGCTCCGGGGGACATCCTGAGGAACCCGGTGCAGGATCGTACCCGGGCTTTTTTGAAGAAGCATTTGCAAGCCGACCCTTTGTAAGAGGGCCGGGCTTCTTCAAAAACCAGGCAGGCGGGTCAGGCCAGCTTTTCCAGCTCCGGAACCGCTTCGAACAGGTCAGCGACCAGGCCGTAGTCGGCTACCTGGAAGATCGGCGCTTCTTCGTCCTTGTTGATCGCAACGATCACTTTGGAGTCTTTCATGCCGGCCAGGTGCTGGATCGCGCCGGAGATACCGACGGCGATATAAAGCTGTGGCGCAACGATCTTGCCGGTCTGGCCGACCTGCATGTCGTTCGGCACGAAGCCTGCGTCGACCGCAGCGCGCGAAGCGCCGACGGCAGCGCCAAGCTTGTCGGCCAGGCTGTACAGGTGCTTGAAGTTGTCACCGTTGCCCATGCCGCGGCCGCCGGAAACAACGATCTTGGCAGCGGTCAGCTCTGGGCGGTCGGACTTGGCCAGCTCTTCACCGACAAAGGCCGAGATACCGGCGTTGTGCGCGGCACTCACCGCTTCAACAGCCGCCGAGCCACCTTCGGCGGCGACTGGGTCGAAGCCGGTGGTACGCACGGTGATGACCTTGATCGAAGCGCTCGATTGCACGGTGGCAATGGCGTTACCGGCATAGATCGGGCGCTTGAAGGTGTCGGCGGACTCGACCGAGATGATCTCGGAGATCTGGTCCACGTCCAGCAGCGCGGCAACGCGCGGCAGGATGTTCTTGCCATTGGTGGTGGCCGGGGCCAGCACGTGGCTGTAGCCCTTTGCCAGCTCGACGATCAGCGGCGCGACGTTTTCCGGCAAGGCGTGGGCGTAGGCGGCGTTATCGGCAACCAGCACCTTGGCCACACCCGCGATCTTGGCAGCGGATTCAGCAACGCCACCGACGTTCTGGCCTGCGACCAGCACGTGCACATCACCACCGATCTTGGCGGCTGCGGCGACAGTGTTCAGGGTGGCCGGGGCAACGGCGCCGGCTTCGTATTCAGCGACAACCAGGATAGTCATTTAGATTACCTTCGCTTCGTTCTTCAGCTTCTCGACCAGTTCGGCCACCGACTTGACCTTGATGCCCGCGCTGCGGGCTGCCGGCGCTTCGACTTTCAGGGTCTTGTTGGTGGAGGCCAGGGAAACGCCCAGCGCAGCTGGCGTGACGGTTTCCAGCGGCTTTTTCTTGGCCTTCATGATGTTCGGCAGCGACGCATAGCGTGGCTCGTTCAGGCGCAGGTCGGTGGTGACGATGGCTGGCAGGTTCAGCGACACGGTCTGCAAGCCGCCATCGATTTCACGAGTGACGTTCAGCTTGTCGCCAGCAACGATGACCTTGGAGGCGAAGGTGCCCTGGGCGTAGCCGGTCAGCGCAGCCAGCATCTGGCCGGTCTGGTTGTTGTCGCTGTCGATGGCCTGCTTGCCAAGGATGACCAGCTGCGGCTGCTCTTTGTCGACAACGGCTTTCAGCGCCTTGGCCACCGCCAGGGAGTTCAGCTCGTCAGCGGCCTCTACCAGGATGGCACGGTCGGCACCCAGGGCCAGGGCGGTACGCAGTTGCTCCTGGGCAGTGGTCGGGCCGACGGAAACGACGACGATCTCGGTCGCAACGCCTTTTTCCTTCAAGCGTACGGCCTCTTCCACGGCGATTTCGCAGAAGGGGTTCATGGACATCTTGACGTTAGCAAGGTCGACGCCGGAGTTGTCCGCTTTGACGCGAACCTTGACGTTGTAGTCGACCACTCGTTTGACGCTTACCAGTATCCTCATAAGCTCTCCAGTCATTGATATTGCGAACGCGGGGCAGCGGGTGTCTGACAAGGACGGTAACGTAGGGAATGTGCGGGTGGATCGTCCGTTTCAACTAGTTGATCGGCGATTCTGCGCCAATGTTCAGGTTTCAGGCATAGGCAGAAAGCCGCGAGGGGACGGCCAGGTGCTGATAGGTCCGCCAGAGCAGCACGATCGGTATGACGATGGTAAGACTGACCAGCAGCAGGGCGTAGCGCAGCGACTCGTCCGCCAGCAATGGCATCAGTACATCGCTCAGTAGCCCGGTTGCCAATGGCCCGATACCGACCCCACACAAGGTCGAGATGATGGTCTGCAGGGCGACGGCGGTCGCCCGGCGGTGGGCGGGCACCAACTGGGTCAACAACGAGAAGCAGGGGCCGACCCACCATACCGAGAAAAAGCTGCCCAGCGCGCACCAGAGCATCGCGCTGGGTACCGGAACCGCACCCACATGCAGCAGGATGTCGCGTGGCCAAAGCAGGTAAATGATCAACGCGCAATTGCCGAGCACATGGCCGATGAGCGGAATGCCGATTTGCCACTGCTGGCTCCTGATCACCAAGCGGTCAGTCAGCCACCCACTGAACAACGCCCCGAGCCCGGCAAAGGTGCCGCCGACCAAGCCGGCCAGGAGGCCGGCGTAGTGCAGGGGCAGGTCATGCGATCGCACCAGGAAGCTGGCATTCCACATGGCAAAGGCGTAGGCGCTGAAGGTGGTGATGCCGCAAGCCAGTACCAGGCAACGGTAGGCCGGTTGTGCCATGAGTGCACGAGCACTGCCCAGCAGGCTTTGAATGGGCGGTGCAGCCTGGCTGGCGTGGCTATGGGGGAGGTCGAAGCGACCACGTACCGGGTCGCGCATCACAAAGGCAAACACCGCACTGATCAGCAGGGAGGGCAGGGCGACAGCAAAAAAAGCGCTGCGCCAGCCATATTGGTCGACCACCCAGGCGCCGGCACTAAGGGCAACGATGGTCGAAAACGTCGGTGCGGCGGTGTAGCAACTGATGGCAAAAGAACGCCGGTGCGGTGGGTAGATATCGGCAATGATCGACATCGAGGTAGAGGTGCTTGGTGACTCGAAGACTGCTACCGCCATGCGCGCGATTACCAGCATCGCAAAGCTGGTAGACAGGCCGCAGGCCACCGTTGCCAGCGCCCACAACGAGCAGGTGATGGCCAGCAGGCGTGTGCGTGACAGGCGGTCGGCCAGGCGCCCGGCAGGCAGGCCCAGCAGCACATAGACGGCAGCGAAGGCCAGGCCCGACACCAGGCCCATGGCAGTGTCGCTGGCACCGAACTCTTGTTTGAGCGGTTCGATCATCACGGCAATGATCTGCCGCCCGACAAAGTTATCGGCGTACATCATCGCGAGCACAAACAGCAGACCATGGCTGCGCCAGCCGATGGGTTGAGGGTGCGTACTGCTCATGGATGACTCCCGGTCAAACCGCAGAGATGGGCAATGGCCCAAGCTGTGCCTGGGCCCCGTGAAGCGGTCAGGCGCTGGCTTGGCGTTGCCTGGCCAGGGTCATGGCGGTGTCTTCGATCATGTCTTCCTGCCCGCCGACCATGCCGCGCCGGCCCATTTCGACAAGAATTTCTCGCGCCGGGACGCCGTACTTTTTTTCAGCACGCTTGGCAAACAGCAGGAACGAGCCGTAGACACCGGCATAGCCCATGGTCAGGGCATCGCGGTCGCTGCGGATCGGGAAGTCCATGATCGGCACCACCAGGTCCTCGGCAACGTCCTGGATACCAAATACACTCACGCCAGTTTCAATGCCCATGCGGTCGCAGACGGCCACCAGCACTTCCATGGGGGTATTGCCGGCGCCCGCGCCCAAGCCTGCGCACGCGGCATCGATACGGGTGGCGCCAGCGGCAATGGCCGCGATTGAGTTGGACACGCCCATCGACAGGTTGTGATGGCCATGGAAGCCGATTTCAGTCTCGGGCTTGAGCGTTGCACGCAACGCCGCGACCCGCGCGCTGACGTCATGGGGCAGCAGGTAGCCGGCCGAGTCGGTGATGTAGATGCAATTGGCCCCGTAGCTTTCCATCAGCTTGCCCTGGGTGGCCAGGCCTTGCGGGCTGTTCATATGGGCCATCATCAGGAACCCGACGCTGTCCATGCCCAGCTTGCGGGCCGCGCCAAGGTGCTGTTCGGAAACGTCTGCTTCCGTGCAGTGAGTGGCGACGCGAATCGTGCTGACACCCAGTTCGTAGGCCATCTGCAGGTGATCGACCGTGCCGATGCCCGGTAGCAGCAGTGCGGAGACCTTGGCATTTTTCATCAGCGGGATGACCGCCGACAAATACGCCTCGTCGCTGTGCGCCGGAAAACCATAGTTCACCGAACTGCCACCCAGGCCATCGCCATGGGTCACCTCGATCAACGGCACACCGGCGGCGTCGAGGCCACAGGCAATGTCTTTCATTTGCTGCAGGGTGATCTGGTGGCGTTTGGGGTGCATGCCGTCACGCAGGCACATGTCGTGGACGGTGATGGATTTGCCGTGAAGGTCCATGGTGCGCTCCTTAGGCGATGGCAGGTTGTGGGGTGCTGGCACGCAGGGTCAAATCGTCTTTGAGCATTGCTTCGGCAAACATCTCGGCGGTGCGCGCGGCGGCGGCGGTCATGATGTCGAGGTTGCCGGCATATTTGGGCAGGTAGTCGCCCAGGCCTTCGACTTCCATGAAAATCGACACCCGGTTGCCGTCGAACACCGGGCCGTTGACCAGCTTGTAGCCGGGCACATAGCGCTGGACTTGCTCGATCATGCCGGCAATCGCGGCGGTGATGGCTGCCTGGTCAGGCTCGGTTTCGGTCAGGCAGTGCACGGTGTCGCGCATGATCAGCGGCGGCTCGGCGGGGTTGACGATAATGATTGCCTTGCCCTTTTTTGCGCCGCCAACCTGTTCCACGGCCGCCGCGGTGGTGCGGGTGAATTCATCGATGTTCTTGCGCGTGCCCGGGCCGACCGATTTCGAGGCCGCCGTGGCAATGATCTCGGCGTAGGCCACCGGCTGCACGCTGGTCACCGCGGCCACCAGCGGGATGGTCGCCTGGCCGCCACAGGTCACCATGTTGACGTTCATCGCGCCCAGGCCAAGGTTGTGCTTCAGGTTGACCGGGGGCACGCAGTAGGGGCCGATGGCTGCCGGAGTCAGGTCGATCATCAGCACACCCAGGGCATTGAGTTTGCGGCTGTTTTCGGCATGCACATACGCGGAGGTAGCATCGAAGGCGATCTGGATGCCGTCTTCCAGTACATGCGGTAGCAGGCCATCGACGCCCTCGCTGGTGGTTTTCAAGCCCAGCGCGGTGGCGCGGGCCAGGCCTTCGGAGGTGGCGTCGATACCCACCATCCAGACGGGCTCCAGTACTTCACTGCGCTTGAGCTTGTAGAGCAGGTCGGTACCGATGTTGCCGGGCCCGATGAGGGCGCATTTTATCTTTTTACTCATGGCGTTGTTCTCGATCGGAAGAAGGGAGGGCCGCAGGCTCAGGGCACGAAGTTCAGGTGCATCTCGCCCATGCCGCTCAGCGACAGGCTGACGAAGTCACCCGGTGCGACCGGTACCAGTGGCGCGAGGGCGCCGGACAGAATGATTTCGCCCTTGCGAAACGGGATGCCCAGTCGGCCCAGGGTGTTGGCCAGCCAGGCCACGGCGGCGCAAGGGTGGCCTTGCACCGCCGAGCCCAGGCCGCTGCCCACCGGCAGGCCGTTCTTGAACAGGTGCAACTGGACCTCGGCCAGGTCCAGTTCACGCGGATCGACGCGCTGCTGGCCCAGGGCGAAAACACCGCATGAAGCGTTGTCGGCAACGGTGTCCTGAATGCGGATCTGCCAGTTCTCGATACGCGAGTCGACAATTTCGAAGCACGGCATAACCCACTCGCTGGCCGCCAGCACATCGTTGGCGCTGATATCGGTACCTTGCAGGTCTTCGCCCAGTACAAAGGCAATCTCGCCTTCGGCCCGTGGCTGCACCAGATGGTGGGCAGCAAAGCTGATGTCGCTGCCATCGGCAACCTGCATACGGTCGGTTAGAAAACCAAAATCGGGCTGATGCACATTGAGCATTTCTTGCACGGCGCGGCTGGTCACCCCGATTTTCTTGCCGATCACTTGCTCGCCCACCGTTTGACGACGCGCCAGAAATCGCCGGGAAATCCGGTAGGCGTCGTCAAGGCTGATAGCCGGGTAACGCAGTGTCAGCGGGGGCAGGCTCTGGCGTGCGTTCAGGGCGTGGAACAGCTCGTCGCCCAGTGTTTCAATCAGTTGCGCATCCATAGGGAGGTCGCTCTGTGGCAAGTGGATAACAGGCCGGGCCATCTGCAGGCACGCCCGGCAAACAGGCCTCAACCCGGCCAGACACTGGAATCGGCGCCGCCATCGACATCGATGATCTTGCCGGTGACCCAGGCCGAGGCGGGGCTTGCCAGGTAAAGGGCCGCGGCGGCGATGTCCTCTGGTTGGCCCAGGCATTTGAGCGGGGTGTTGCTTTCCATCGTCTTGCGCATGGCATCGGGCATGACCCCGGCCAGGGCGTCGGTCAGGATTGGCCCCGGCGCCACCGCATTGACCCGGATCTGCGGCGCGAACTCTTGTGCCAGCAGGCGTGTCAGGTGAGTCAGCGCAGCCTTGGCGGTGCCATAGGCGCTGAAGTGGCGCTGGGCGTAACGGGCGGCGACCGAGGTGATGTTGATGATGTTGCCGCCCCCGGCGTCGCGCATCAGGGGTACGCACAGCTGTGAAAGGGCATAGGCGGCGCTGACATTGAAGTTCAACACCTGCTCGAAGTCTTGCGGGCTCATCTTAAGCGGGTCGTTGGGGCCGCCGCCGCCGGCATTGTTGACCAGATGGGTGATGCGCCCCAGCTGTTCGGCGGCGTTGGCGACCAAGGCGCAGCGCTGCTCGCTGTCGGTGACATCGCAGCTCAAGGCCAGGGCGCGCCGCCCTCGGCTGCGCACCTCTTCGGCGACGGCCTCGACATCTGCCAGCGAACGGGCGCTGCAGACCACATCAGCGCCGGCATCGGCGTAGGCCAGGGCAATGGCACGACCGATGCCGCGGCCGCTGCCGGTGACAATGGCGACACTGCCAGTGAGGTTGAAGCGTTGCAGAATGCTCATGGCTGTCCTTGTTGTTCTAATGGTTCAGGGAATTCACAGTGCTTAGCGCGGCGCCCACAGGTCCGGCAAGCCCGGGTCGGAGGTGGCGATCAGGCGCTTGAGCAACACCTTGAGTGCCTGGCTGTCGCCGGCGCCGAGACGGGCGGCGATGTCCTCCTCGACGGCTTTGGCCAGGGCTACCTCTTGCAACGAAGCCTCCCGCCCGTCGGCTGTGAGTACATAGCGGACCTGCTCATTATCAAGCTCACGGGCGACCAGGTTCTGGCGTTCCAGGAAGCGCATGCTGGTGGCGCTGACCACATGGCCGGTGTAGCCGACGAAGGCGTTGATCTCGTCCAGGGTCAGGTTGTCCCGAATGCACAGGGTGGAGAGGATGAAGAACGCGTGTTCATCGAGCTGCTGGTTCTTCAGCAGACGGCGCAGTGCAAACAGCATCTGGTAGTGCGAGCGCCCGAGCAGGTAGCCGAGCAAGTCTTCGGTGTAACTACACTCGGGCGGTGGCGGGGTAGTTGCCAGGCGCAGCTCGTTGCGCGGCTTGCGCATTGCCAAGGCGTACTGGCCACTCTGGAAGGCCAGCGGCGCGCGGTCGCTATGGTCGAAGGCGAGCACTTCGCCGACGAAGATGACATGGTCGCCGCCTTCATACTGGAAGGCCGTGCGGCATTGGAAGCGCGCCGTACAGTCTTGCAGCAGTGGTGCCTCGCTGATGCCGGTGTCGAGCTGGATTTCGGAGAACTTGTCTTCACCCTGGCGGGCAAAACGGCCGGACAGGGTTTCCTGCTCTGTCGACAAAACGTGCACGTTCCAGTGGCGACCACCGCTGAACACCGGCAGACTGCGGGCGTTCTTGGACAGACTCCAGAGCACCAGAGGTGGGTTGAGCGAGACCGAGTTGAAGCTGTTGGCGGTGATGCCAACCGGCGAGCCATCTTCGGCCTGGGTAGTGATGATGGTCACTCCCGTGGTAAAGGTGCCGAGCGCGGCGCGAAACGCTTGAGGGTCGAAACAGGCGGGCGTTGCCATGATGGGCCTCATGGAATGAGTGTGCGTGCTGGCAGTATTCCCAGCGTCACGGGGCTTTGCATCGTCTCAACGGACTAACGTTTTTGGCTCGATCGTCCACTTGGACGAGGCGGTCTCCGGGGCCTGGGGCTAGTTTGCGGGGCAGGGCGTCGTGCAACGACGGCCATGGTGGGCACAGCGGCGACATGCTGGCCCTTGTTCAGTTGAGGAGGCACCAATGAGTTGTGCAAATTCTTCCGTCGACACGCTGTCGGCCTTGCTGCGTGAACAAAAGGCCGCGTTCAACGCTCAAGGGGCTGTCACTGCCGTGGCGCGCCGCGCGCGGATCCAGCGGGTGATCGACATGCTGGTGGCGCATCACGAAGCGCTGGCCGAGGCGATGGATGCCGACTTTGGCGGCCGCCCCCAGGGTTTTTCGTTGATGAATGATGTGCTGGGTTCGCTGGGTTCGCTCAAGCATGCGCGCGACCACCTCGAGGGATGGATGCAGGATGAGCCGCGGCCAGTCTTCAGCCCCTACGATCAGCTGGGCGCCGAGGCCTGGGTGATGTATCAGCCCAAGGGTACGGTGGGCATTCTGGGCACCTGGAACGCCCCGCTGTATACCTTGCTCAGCCCCCTGGGTTCGGCGTTGGCGGCGGGTAACCGGGCGATTCTCAAACCTTCGGAGGTAGTGCCACGCACTGCTGCGCTGGTAGCGAAGCTGTTTGCCGAGGTGTTTGATCCGCTCGAGGTGGCTGTGGTCACCGGTGGCGCCGACCTGGCCCAGGCATTTACCGCACAGCCGTTCGACCACCTGGTTTTTACCGGCAGTACCGCGGTGGCCAGGTCCGTGATGCGTAACGCGGCCGAGCACCTGGTGCCGTTGACGCTGGAACTGGGCGGGAAGTCGCCGGTCATCGTCGCCCGCAGCGCCGACCTGGGCACCGCAGCGTTTCGTATTGCGCTTTCCAAGACCACCAACAGTGGCCAGGTCTGCATCAACCCGGACCTGGTCTACGTGCCACGCGAGCAGCTGGAAACCTTTCTTGAGGCCTTTGCCAGCGCTTACCGCCAGTTCATCCCTGAGGTGAGCGACAACCCGGACGTGGTCGCGGTGGTCAATGCCCAGCACCTGGCCCGTGTTGAAAACCTGGTTCAGCAGGCGCTGCAAGCCGGTGCCCGGGTAGTGAGCCTGCCCTACGCGCAAGCGGCTGATGAGCAAAACCGGCGCCGACCGCTGCAACTGGTGATCGACCCGCCCCAAGGCAGCCTGATTCTGCATGAAGAAATCTTCGGCCCGGCAATGGTGGTGCTGCCCTTTGATGAGGTTGACCAGGTCATCGCCCAGATCAACAGCCGCCCGCGGCCTCTGGCCCTTTACTACTTTGGCAGCGACGCCAAGGAGCAGCGCCAGGTGCTGGAGCACACACTGTCCGGCGGTGTCACCCTCAATGATGTGATGATGCATGCCGCCTTGCATGATGCCCCGTTCGGTGGTGTTGGCGGGTCAGGCATGGGCCACTACCACGGTCGCGAAGGCTTTATCGAATTCAGCCACCTGCGCACCGTACTCAAGGCGCCCGAGCATGACCCGCGCGGTGAGTGGGGCCTGCTGCCGCCTTACAGCGAACACTTCCTGGCCGCGATGAAAGCGCAGATCACCCCGGACTGATCGGGGAAACCGGCGCGCGCTGAGCGAATCGAACAGACACAATAAAAAACGGAATTCTGCACATGGAAAAAAACGCATTGCCACTGGCCGACACGCTTGCCCCAGCGGGTGCCGACGCCGCTGACGGATGGCCGCGCCGCCAGGTGCTCAAGGCCGGCGCGGTGGCGCTGGGCGTCGGGTTACTGGGGCGCTTCGCCGATGCCTGGGCCGCTGGCGGCTTGTCGGCCAGCGATTACCTGGGCCTGGATGCCTGGTCCATGGCCAAGGGCTTGCAGGCCGGTCACTTCAGTGCCGAAGACTTGCTCGGCGCAGCATTTGCCCGTTGTGACCTGGTCAACCCGAAGATCAACGCAGTCAACATGCGCCATGACGATTATGCCCGCGCGTTGCTGGCGGCCAGGCAGAAGGCCGGCACCCTGACCCAGGGCTCGCTGGCGGGCGTGCCGATCCTGCTCAAGGACCTCAACACGTACTTGCAGGGCACGACCACCAGCAACGGCAGCCGGCTGTTCAAGGATGCGCCACCGTCGAGCGTTACCAGCACCTTGATCCGCCGTTATGAAGCCGCCGGGGCAGTGCCTTTCGGTAAAGCCACCAGCCCGGAGTTCGGCCTGACCACCACCACCGAGTCGCTGGCATGGGGGCAGACCCGCAACCCCTGGAATCTGGCGTTGAGCTCGGGTGGTTCGTCCGGTGGTTCCGCTGCGGCGGTGGCCGCCGGTATCGTCCCGGTCGCCCATGCCACCGACGGTGGCGGCTCGATCCGGATCCCGGCGTCCTACTGCGGGCTGGTCGGCCTCAAGCCAACACGCTACCGCACGCCGAGCGGGCCGGCACGCCTGGAAGGCTCGTTTGGCGCCAGTGTCGCCAACATGGTCTCGCACAGCGTGCGCGATACCGCGTTGTTTCTTGATGCCGGTCAGGGTCACGAACCAGGGAGCCCGTACTGGAGCTCACCGCTGGTACGTCCCTACGTTGAGGAGCTGGGCCGTGACCCGGGCCGTTTACGGGTTGCGCTGGTGCGGGAATCGCTGACCGGGGCACCGCTGGACCCGGCGATTGCCAAGGTTCTGGAGGACACCATCAAGCAACTGCTGGGCCTTGGCCACGAGGTGGAAGAACTGCGCTTGCCGATTCAGGCCCAGCAGCTGTTCGGCGCCCACGGCGTGGCCATCGGCAACTCGTTGCTGGTCACGGTCAATGACCGGGAGAAAGCCCTGGGCCGCGCGTTGGGGCCACAGGACCTGGAAAGCATCACCTTTGGTGTGCTGGAGCGTGCAGCGAAGGCCACGGGTGAGGGCGTAGTGCGTGCCCGGCATGCGTTCGAAGACATCAGCATGGCAATGGAACAGCAGTTCGAGCGCTTTGATGTGATCCTCTCGCCGGTCACCGCCAGCCTGACACCGGCCTTGGGCGAGCTCTCGCTCAACCAGCCTTACGAAAGTTACGCCCGCAAGGCCATGGGCAGTGCCGCGTTCACCGTGCTGGCCAACGTCAGCGGCCAGCCGGCTATTTCCTTGCCGTTGGGCATGAGTGACAGCGGCCTGCCAGTGGGCATGATGTTCACCGCTCGCCTGGGCGGGGAAGACGTGCTGCTGCGCCTGGCCTCGCAGCTGGAGCAGGACCGCCCGTGGGCCGCCAGGCGCGCCGCGATCTGAGCTTGAAAAGGCGCCAGGGACGGCGCCGTACCGTGTTTCCCTAGTCCGCTTTGACGATGAATATTCGCCTGCTGCATTCGATCATCAACCAAGACTCGCGCAACCGCGCAACGAGATTGGGAGAACGAACGGATGGACAGCATGCGAGTAAAAACGCCGGAAGAAATCGAACTGCTTGAACACGCCCGGCGCCTGGTGCCCGCGCTCAAAAGCCGCACCGCGCGCGCTGACCGCGAGTTCCGGGTACCTGACGAAACCATCTTCGAATTGCAACAGGCCGGCTTGTTGCGGGCCTTGCAACCACGTGCGTTTGGCGGCTACGAAGTCGATCCGCGGACGTTTTTCGAAATCCAGATGATCCTCGCCGAGGGCTGCATGTCCACAGCGTGGATTTATGGCGTGATGGGCGTACACCCCTGGCAGCTGGCGCGTTACCCGATCGAGGCCCAGCGCGATGTATGGGGCCAGGACCATACCACCCTGATCTCGTCCACCTACATGCCCGTGGCCAAGGTAACCGTGGTTGAAGGCGGTTATCGCATCAGTGGTCGCTGGGGCTTTTCCAGCGGCAGCGAACACTGCCAATGGTGCTTCCTTGGTGGGGTGCTGCCCGCCGATGGCGACCAGCCGGCGGAGCACGGCACCTTCCTGATCCCGCGCAGCGACTACCGTATCGAGCACAACTGGGACGTGCTGGGCCTGCGCGGCACCGGCAGCCACGACATTGTGGTCGAAGATGCCTTCGTGCCGGCACACCGCGTGCAACGCACCAATAACTGCACGCTGGAAGCGACGCCAGGACGTCTGGTGAACACCAATCCGATTTATGCCATTCCTTTCGCCCAGGTGTTCACGCGCGCGGTGTCGTCATCGGCCATCGGTGCCTTGCAGGGGGCGATCAACGAATTTCGTGCCAATGCGGCTGCGCACATCGGCAAGCACGGCATGAAAACCGCCGATGACCCGGTGGCGCAAACCACCGTTGCCGAGGCGACGATCATCGTCGACAGCCTGAGGCTGGTACTGGAGCGCAACTACGCGCACCTGATGACGCTGGCTGAAGCGGGTGAGTACCCGGACGTGGAAACCCGCCTGCTGTACCGCTACCAATCCTCGTATGTCACCAATATCTGCGCCGAGAAGGTCAACGAACTGCTGCGCTGCATGGCCGCTTCCGGGCTGTACAACACCAACCCTGTGGCGCGCCTGTTCCGCGACCTGCACCAGGCACGTGGGCATATCGCCAACAACTACATGGCCTTCAGCCGCAGCCTTGGCGCCGTGCAACTGGGCCTGCCCAACCCTGATCCTTACGTATGAGCCGTGCCCGGGCCTGGCTGCAGGCCCGGGTATGCGCACCCCTGGCCGGCACGCCGGGATATTTCCGATCACAGCCAAGGCACAACAACAATGACAGCTAAAGCTCAGCCTGTTTCACACTACGACGTGATCGTCGTCGGCTCCGGTGCCGGTGCAATGACCTCGGCGCTGTTTGCTGCCGAACAGGGTCTATCGGTACTGGTTGTCGAGAAAAGCGACAAGTTCGGCGGTACGTCGGCGATATCCGGCGGCGGCATCTGGATTCCCAATAACCACTACTTTGCCGCCAAAGGCGGTGGCGACAGTGTGGAGCTGGCACTGCAGTACCTCAAAGCTGCCACCGGTGAGCATGGCGATGACAAGCGCTTGCGTGCCTACGTCAAGCACGCGCCGCAGATGATCCGCGCCCTGGTGGACAACAGCCATGTGCGTTACGCCGTGGCGGCGAAGTACCCGGACTACTATCCGCAACTGCCAGGCTCGCTGGCCGGCGGCCGCACCCTCGACCCGGAACTGTTCGATACCAGCCTGCTCGGTGATGAACTGGCCAACCTGCGCACACCCTCACCCTCGACACTGCTGATGGGGCGCATCGCCTGGACCGCACGGCATGCGCACAAGGCCATGTCGCGCTCCTTTGGCTGGCGCCTGCTGATTCTCGGCCTGATGCTGCGCTACAAGCTCGACTTCAAATGGCGCCGCAAGAGCCGGCGCGACCGCCGCGCCGCCTTGGGCAGTGCGCTGGTTGCATCACTGCGCCGCTCGTTGATGGACCGTAACATTCCACTGTGGTTGAACACCGACTTCCAGAACCTGATCACCGACAACGGCCGGGTCATTGGCATGCAGGTTAGTCGTGACGGGCAGACGCTGCAGCTGCATGCCCGCCATGCGGTGATCTTCGGCTCCGGGGGGTTTGAACAAAACCAGGCTTTGCGCGAGCGCTATCTACCGCAGCCGACCCTGCGTGACTGGAGCGCCACGCCACCGGGCAACAACACCGGTGCTGCGTTGCAAGCCGGTATCGAACTGGGTGCGGCGACCGCCCTGATGGATTGGGCCTGGTGGGCGCCGACCATTACCGTGCCCGGCGAAGAAAAACCCCGTGGGGTATTTGCCGAGCGGGCGTTCCCTGGTGCCATCGTGGTCAACAGCCTGGGCCGGCGCTTTGTCAATGAGGCAGCGCCGTACCTGGAATTTGTCGACGCCATGTACCGCGACAACCAGCACACCGGTGGCAAGTCGATCCCATCCTGGGTGATCTTCGACGGCCATTTTCGCTTCAACTACGCCATGGGGCCGTTGATGCCGGCCCAGGTCATGCCCGACAGCCGACTGCGCAAGGAATGGCTCAATACCTTGTATTTCAAGGCTGACAGCCTGGCGGCGCTGGCGGCGCAGATCGGCGTCGACCGCGCAGGGCTCGAGCAGACCGTGCAGAAGATGAACGCCTACGCCCGCAGCGGCGTCGATGCCGACTTCGGCCGTGGCGGCAACGTGTTCGACCGTTACTACGGCGACAGCAACGTCAAACCCAACCCGTGCCTGGCGCCCCTGAGCAAGGGGCCGTACTACGCGATGCGCCTGGACGCTGGCGATATCGGCACAAAAGGTGGGCTATTGACCAACGAACACGCCCAGGTTGTGAGCCAGGACGGCGAGGTCATTCCTGGCCTGTATGCCATTGGCAACTGCTCGGCGTCGGTCATGGGCACCAGCTATCCCGGCGCGGGCGGCACGTTGGGGCCGGCCATGACGTTCGGCTATATCGCGGCCCATCACATTGCTGCCAACCGTTGAGGAATCGCCATGCGAGCCGCTGTCAAATCGACATGTACCGATATCCAGCCGGCGTTGCAGGTGGCCGATGCCGACGCCATGCTCTGGGATGACCACTGTGATGTGCTGGTGATCGGCTGGGGCGCGGCCGGCGCCTGCGCTGCCCTTGAGGCCCGCGCCCAGGGTGCTGACGTGGTGGTCGCCGACCGTTTTACCGGCGGCGGTGCCAGTGCCAAGAGCGGTGGCGTGGTTTACGCCGGCGGTGGCACCCGCCAGCAGCAGGCCGCAGGCTTCAGCGACACGCCTGAGGCGATGTTCGCCTACCTCAAGCACGAAACCCAAGGTGTGGTCGCCGATGCCACCTTGCGGCGTTTTTGCCAGGACAGTGCCACCAACCTGGCCTGGCTGGAGGGCCATGGCGTGCCTTATGCCCACAGTATGCCGCCCGGCGGCAAAACCTCGTATCCAGCCGATGGCCAGTTTCTGTATTACTCCGGCAATGAGCTGGTGCCGTCGCACCGTAGCGAGTTGCCGCCGGCCCCGCGTGGCCATCGCACGGTGGGCAAGGGCCAATGTGGCGCGGTGCTGTACGCGCACCTGAAGGCTGCTTGCCTGCGCAACGGTGTGCGCCCGCAAGTGCAGTCCGCTGCGCGGCGTCTGGTGAGCGATCGCACGGGCAGGGTCGTCGGCGTGGAACTGTGGTGCCTGCCGGCCGGCAGTGCCCAGGCGCGGTTGCATGCCAAATTGGCCGCGCGTGCCGAACGGCTGCAGAACTTTGCCCCGCGCTACTGCGATACCTTGCGCAAACGCGTGCGCCAGCTGGAAGTCGACTTTGCCCGGCCGCGGCTGGTACGCGCCAGGCGAGGGGTGGTGTTGAGCACCGGTGGCTTCATCTTCAACCGCGAAATGGTCAGCGAGCATGCCCCCAAGTTTCGCCGCAACTTCAAAGTCGGCGCGACCGGCTGCGATGGCAGTGGCGTACGCCTGGGCGTGAGTGTCGGTGGGGTCAGCGACCGACTGCAGCGGGTGTCGGCCTGGCGGTTTATCAACCCACCGTTGTGCTGGCCCAAGGGCATTGTGGTCAACACCCTCGGGCAGCGCTTCGTCAACGAAGAAGTCTATGGCGCCACCCTGGGCCAGCCCCTGTGTGAAGAGCAGGGCGGCAAGGCCTGGCTGGTGCTGGACGCACGCCTGCGCAAGCAGTCGATCAAGCAAGCGCTGTTCGACGGTTACTGGTGGTTCCAGAGCTTGCCGGCATTGCTGCTGATGCTGCGCGGTGTGCGCAAGGGCCAGAGCATCGAGCAGTTGGCCCAGGCCACGGGCATGCGTGCGGATGTATTGCGCAGCGCATTGCAAGCCTACAACACAGCTGCCCGGGGGGACGCCGAGGATGCCTTCGGCAAGTCGCAAAGCAGCCGTCAGGTACTCGATCAGGGCCCTTACTATGCCTGTGACATCTCTGTCAGCAACCCGCTGTTCCCCCTCGGGGCGTTGACCCTGGGCGGCCTCAAGGTCAATGAAGACAGCGGCGCGGTGCTGGGCCCTGAAGGCCTGCCAATACCCGGTTTGTACGCCGCCGGCCGTACCGCCATCGGCATTCCCTGCCATTTGTACGTCAGCGGCCTGTCGCTGGCCGATTGTGTGTTTTCCGGGCGACGTGCCGGGCGGTCGTTGACGGCGGCCACGGCTGACATCGAAATCGAACCCAGCGAGCTATTGATATGAGCCTGGATTACCTGTCAGTACGTGTAACCCGCGTGATTGAAGAGACCGCCGACAGCCGCTCCCTGGAGTTCGAGGTGCCAGAAGCGCTTGCCGAGCGCTTGCGCTATCGACCTGGGCAGTTCCTGACCCTGCGTGTACCTCACCAGGGGGGTTGGTTGCCGCGCTGTTACTCACTGTCGAGCACGCCGCTGCTCGATGAGCCATTGCGGGTCACGATCAAGCGGGTGCGCGATGGGCGCGCCTCGAACTGGCTCTGTGACGCGGTGCAGGCGGGCGATACCTTGCAGGTGCTGGCGCCGGCCGGGGTGTTTGTGCCGCGCCAGTTGGGCGCCGACCTGCTGCTGTTCGGCGGCGGCAGTGGCATAACCCCGGTGCTGTCCATCCTGCGCTCGGCGCTGTTGGCGGGCACTGGGCGTATTCTGCTGATCTACGCCAACCGCGACGAAGCGTCGGTGATATTCCGTGACTCGCTCAAAGCCCTGGCCAGCGCGCACCCACAGCGCCTGCAAGTGATCCACTGGCTCGACTCGGTGCAGGGCATTGCGTCAGTGAGCCAGTTGGCCGAACTGGCGCGCCCGTTCGCGAGTGCCGAGGCGTTCATCTGCGGCCCCGGACCGTTCATGGATGCTGCCGTCGCAGCCTTGCAGGCGTTAGGCATGCCGAGTGCGCAGGTCCATGTCGAGCGCTTTGTCTCGCTGCCCGAAGAGGGCGAAGTCGCAGTGCCGGCAGCTGTCGATACCCGCCACCCGAGCAGCCAGCTTTCGGTGCGCCTGGACGGTGAAGAGTTCGAGGTGCCCTGCGCCGAAGGCGAAACCCTGCTCAACGCCATGCGCCGGGCCGGCCTGAGCCCGCCAAGTTCTTGTCTGGTCGGCTCCTGTGCCACCTGCATGTGCACGGTCGAACGGGGTGAGGTGCAGATGTTGCGCAACGATGCTCTTGACCAGCAGGAGATAGACCAGGGCTGGACGCTGGCTTGCCAGTCCCTGGCCCGCAGCGAGCACCTGCGGGTGCTCTTTCCCGAATAACCCGATGGCGAGTTTGTCACTATGACTGCATGTTCAGCATTACCGGGCAGCGTGCATGCCTGGAACCTGTTGCCTTTGTCGATTCCTGCCTTGTTGTTCGCCAGTGCCGAACGCTTTGCCGGTCGGGCAGCGATCGAGGAAGACGGCATTGCCACCGACTACCGGGATTTGCCCGGGTTGGCACTGGGTGTCTGCCGCAGCCTGATGGCACTGGGGATCGAGGCGGGCGACCGCGTGGCGATCTGGGCACCCAATTGCCGCGACTGGGTGATCGCCGCCTTGGGCGTGCATTGCGCGGGGGCTGTGCTGGTACCGATCAATACCCGCATGAAAGGCGCCGAGGCGGCCGATATCCTGGCGCGCAGCCAGGCGCGGGTGCTGTTGACGCAGGGGGTATTTCTGGGGCTGGACTACCCGGCCATGCTGGCGCCGCTACGTCCGGCCAGTCTGGAACAACTGGTAGTGTTCGGTACACAGCCGCCGCAGTTGGCCAGCGACCTGGATTGGGCCGGTTTTCTCGCCAGGGGCGAGTCTGTCAGTGAGCTGCAAGCCCGCCAGCGTGCGGTGGCGGTGGGGCCGCGGGATTTGTCCGACTTGCTGTTCACCTCCGGCACCACCGGCAAACCCAAGGGTGTGATGAGTGCCCATGGGCAGAACCTGCGGGCTTACAACGAATATGTGCGGGTCATTGGCCTGCGGCCGGGTGACCGTTACCTGATCATCAACCCGTTTTTTCATGCCTTTGGCTACAAGGCCGGATGGCTGACCTGCCTGCTGGCTGGCGCGACTATCCTGCCGCATGCGGTGTTCGATGCTGAAGCGGTGTTCCAGCGCATCGCCGCCGAGCGCATCAGCGTGCTGCCAGGGCCGCCCACGCTGTACTTGTCGATGTTGGCCCACCCGCACCTGGCCCAGACTGATCTGTCGAGCTTGCGCATCGCTGTGACCGGTTCATCGACGATCCCGCCGGTGCTGATCGAGCGCATGCGGCGGGAGCTCGGGGTAGATGTGGTGACCACCGCCTATGGGCTGACTGAGTGTGGGGGCCTGGCGACCATCTGCAACCCGGGTGACCCCGCCGACATTGTTGCCGGCACCAGTGGCCGGGCCATCGAAGGCACTGAAGTGTGCATTCGTTCGGCGGATAACCAACCGGTCGCCACGGGCGTGTCGGGGGAAATCTGCCTGCGCGGTTTTCATGTGATGCGGGGTTATTTCAATGACCCGCAAGCGACCGCGCAGGCCATTGATGCCGAGGGTTGGCTCCACACGGGCGATATCGGCAATCTGGATGTACATGGCAACCTGCAAATTACCGACCGCCTCAAGGATATGTTCATTGTCGGTGGCTTCAACTGCTATCCGGCAGAGATAGAGGCTGGTTTGATCCAGCATCCGGCCATCGCGCAGGTAGCGGTGATCGGGGTTGCGGATGAGCGCATGGGGGAGGTGGGGTGTGCCTGCGTGGTATTGCGTGCCGGTCAGCTTCTGGATGAGCCGTCTCTGATCGCCTGGGCCAGAGAGCGGATGGCCAACTACAAAGTGCCGCGACAGGTTCGGTTCTTCGAATCATTGCCGGTGAATGCCTCGAACAAGGTGGTCAAACCTGAGCTGCGTGAGGCGGTTCTGCAGGCTGAGGGCGGGCTGGCCTCGTGATGAGGCCCTGATTGAACAACCGCGCAAGGTGCAGTGGTATCGCGTAGCGCCGCAGCAGCGAGGGGGCCCGAAGCTAATCGCAGGGCCCCTGGAGCGTTGCTTGGCGCTGGTCCGCCACCCCGATCAGTGCCCTTCAAACCGGGCAGGCCGCTTATCAATGAACGCCTGCATGCCTTCCTTCTGGTCACGTGAGGCAAACAACAATGCATTGGCCTTGCGCTCCAGCGCCAAACCCGCTTCCAGCGGCGCATCCATCCCCGCAAGAATTACCTCTTTGATCTGCTCGGCAGCCAGCGGCGGCATTGCCGCAACCATCTGCGCCAACTTCAAGCCGTGAGCGAGCACCTGATCGTCGGCCACCACCTCACTGACCAGCCCCGCAATCCAGGCCTCCTCAGCCGTGATCGGCTGACCAGTCAGCGCCATCCGCATCGCCTTGGCCTTGCCGACCGCCCTCACCAAACGCTGGGTGCCGCCAATCCCGGGCATGATCCCGATCTTGATCTCCGGCTGGCAGAAGCGTGCACTCTGCCCGGCAACAATGATATCGGCGAGCATCGCCAGCTCGCAGCCACCGCCATAGGCGTAACCGCATACCGCCGCGATCACAGGTTTGGGACAGTGCTGGATCGGCGCCCAGACCCGCTCGGTGTGGCGCTGATAGATATCAATGGGACCCACCCCGGCCAGGCTGTTGATATCGCCCCCGGCGGCGAACACCTTGTCGCCGCCGGTCAGCAGAATGCAGCGCACATCAGGATTGCTGCCCAGCTCGCTGAAGTAGTGCGACAGCAGTGCCTGCAGCTCCAGGCTCAGGGCATTGGTGGCGTGCGGGCGGTTGAGCCGCACCAGGGCGACACCTGGGGCCGGGTACTCCAGCAGCACCGGCGCGGTAAGTGAATCGGACATGATCAACCTCTGGCAGTAGGCACCGCAGAGCGGGCGCCATTGCGCGGATTGTTGCCAGCGCGGCGCCACGCTTCATCGTCCGTTCAGACGACGTGGTGGAGCGGTTTTGCCCCTAGAGTGGCCCTCAACACAAGCATGAGGAGCGTGCCATGAGTGGTCACTCGGGGCTGGATTACAACGGCAAGGTGGTACTGGTCACCGGCGGAACCAAAGGCATTGGCGCTGGCATTGCCCGCAGCTTTCTGGCCGCCGGGGCCAAGGTGATCGTGTGTGGGCGCAACCTGCCCGAGCAATTGCCGAGCGTTGCTCAGGGCCAGGCGGACTTCATCGCCGCCGACGTGCGCGACCAGGCCTCCTTGCAAGGCCTGTTTGACAGCATCCGCAGCAAATACGGCCGCCTCGATGTGCTGGTCAACAACGCCGGCGGCAGCCCCTCGGCCGACGCAGCTAGCGCCTCGCCGCGTTTTCATGAGGGGATTATCCGCCTCAACCTGATTGCACCGCTCAATGTCGCCCAGCAAGCCAACCTGCTGATGCAGGCCCAGGCCGACGGCGGTTGCATCGTGTTTATTGGCAGCATCAGCGGCCTGCGTGCCTCGCCAGGCACAGCAGCGTACGGCGCAGCCAAGGCCGGGGTGTTGGCCCTGGTGCAGTCGCTGGCAGCGGAATGGGCGCCAAAGGTGCGGGTGGTGGCGATAAGCCCAGGCCTGGTGCGCACCGAGCTTGCCCATCTGCACTATGGCGACGAGCAAGGTATCGCTGCGGTCAGCGCCGGTATCCCGGCCGGGCGCATGGCGGTGCCCGAGGACATCGGCAACGCCTGCCTCTATATCGCTTCACCGCTGGCCACTTACGCCAGCGGTTGCAACCTGTTGCTGCATGGCGGTGGTGAACGCCCGGCTTATCTCGGTGCGGCGCAGGCTACCCCGCACTGATCGACCCACGTCGGCGTTGCGTTGCGGGCGCCGCTTTGAACACGCAGGAGACGAACTTGGCTGATCCAGAATTGCTATCCAAAGTGCGCGCCCTGGTTGGGCGCCAATACGGTCGTGTGAACGCCTGGGACGACGTCAATGCGCCAATGATTCGCCAGTGGTGCGAAGTCATCGGCCTTGAAAACCCGCTCTACACCGACCCCGTGGCAGCTGCCAACAGCAGCAATGACGGCATCATCGCGCCGCCACCCATGCTGCAGATCTGGTGCATGGAAGGCTTTCACATCAATAACTACGCACCAGGCTCGACCACCGAAAACCCCTATGAAGTGCTCGGTGTGATCGAAAGCTATGGCTACCCGTCGGTGGTGGCGGTGAATTCTGAGCTGACCTTCGAGCGCAACCTGCGCCTGGGCGAAAAGCTCTACTACACCACGCGCCTGGACTCGGTCGGCGAGGAAAAGACCACCGGCCTTGGCACTGGCTTTTTTGTCACCCTGGTCATGAGCTACTTCTCGCAGCAGGCCACGGGCGACGAAAAGGTCGGCGAGCTGTTGTTCCGGGTGTTCAAGTTCCGCCCGGCCAACGCGCACAAGGTCCAGGCGCAGCCCCAGGCCGTGGCCGAGCAGGCGCAGGCGAAGCGTCCGGCGCCCGGTGTCAGCGACGACACACGGTTTTTCTGGGACGGCTGCAAGGAAGGCAAGCTGTTGATCCAGCGGTGTACGCAGTGCAGCACCTTGCGCCATCCGCCGGCACCGGTGTGCATCGAGTGCCATTGCTTCGACTGGGATACCCAGCAGGCCAGCGGCAAGGGCCGGTTGTACTCCTTCGTGGTGATGCACTACCCGCAGGTGGCACCGTTCGATCACCCCAACCCGATCGGTCTGATCGAACTGGACGAGGGCGTACGCCTGATCGCCGGCCTGGTTGGCGTCAAACGTGAAGACATCAGCATTGGCCAGCGTGTGGAGGTCGAGTTTCAGACCTTCGATGACGACCTGGCGCTGCCGATGTTCCGTCCAGCGGCAGAGTAGGGGGTACCATGGATTTTGAACTCAGCGAAGACCAGCGGGCCATTGCCGAAATGGCGAGCAGCCTGATGAGCGACTACTGCACCGACGAGCGCCTGCGGGACTGGGACCTCTGCGGGCAACCCTATATGCAAGACCTGTGGCACAGCTGCGTCCAAACCGGCCTGCATGCCCTGGCCATCCCCGAAGCTGCTGGTGGCAGCGGGCTGGGCATGACCGAGCTGGTGCAGATCCTCGATGCTCAGGGCGGTGCCCTGGCGCAAGTGCCGTTGTGGCGTCACCAATTGGCCGCGACCGCCCTCGCCGAGTTCGGCGACAAGGCCCTGGCACCGTGGGTGGAACAGGCTGTGGCGGGCTCAGGCTTGCTGACCCTGAGTCTCGATGGCCTGAACACGGTGCGCGGCATCGAGCTCGAGGCCAGCGCCGAAGAGGGCGGGTGGCGCCTCGATGGCCGGGTTGCGGCGCTCGCCTTGGCCGAGCAGTCGGTGGCAGCGCTGGTACTGGCCCGGGTGATGGGGCAGCCCCGGCTGGTCCTGGTGGACCTCAGCCAGTCGGCCATTAGCCGTGTAGCGGGCGTCATGACCCACGGCGAAGCCATTGCCGACCTGGACTTGCGCGGCGTCAACCTGAGCAATCAGCAAGTGCTGCCCGCCGCGGCCCTGGATTGGCTGGCACCGCGTGCAGTTGCCTCCCTGGCGGCCTTGCAGTTGGGCGTCAGCGCCGAGCAGGTGCACCGCACCGTGGCCTACGTCAGTGAGCGTCAACAGTTCGGCCGCTGCATCGGCAGTTTCCAGGCGGTGCAAATGAGCATGGCCGACACCCATGTGCACCTGGAGGTGTTGCGCAGTGCCCTGTGGCAATTGTGCTACCGCCTCGACGCCGGTCTGCCGGCCCCTTCGCAAGCCTTGGCCACCGCGTACCTGGCGTGCGAAGCCGGGCACCGCATCGGCCACACCGCACAGCATGTGCATGGCGGCATCGGGGTCGACCTGACGTATCCGATCCATCGCTTTCTCTATTGGAGCCGCGCCCTGAGCAGCGCATTGGGAGGGTCGTCGATGATCCTGGAGCGTCTGGGCGACTGGTTGAGCGATAACACTACCTTGGGATGGAAATATGACCTCGATGAACACCAAGCGCTTTGAAGACGTGCGCCCTGGCGAGCAACTGCCCGAGCTGACGATCCCGATCACGGTTGGCCTGATTGCCGGTGGGGCGATAGCCACACGCGACTACTTTCCCGGTCACCATGACCTGGACGCGGCGCGCGAGCTGGGTTCGCCCCATATCTTCATGAACATCCTGACCACCAACGGCCTGGTGCAACGCTTCATCGAACAGTGGAGCGGCCCGCAGGTGCAGTTCCGTACGCTGAAAATCAAACTGGGCGCGCCGAACTACCCCGGCGACAGCATGACCTTCAGCGGCGAAGTGACCCATCAGGATGCCGCTACGCGCAGCCTGGAAGTGACGCTCAAGGGCAAAAATTCCATGGGCAATCACGTGACCGGCACGGTCGCGCTGGTTCTGCCTTGATCCGCGGGAGACAACACAGATGACGAATTCGTCGATTTCCGGGCGCGCCGCCATTGCAGGGCTGGGCGCAACCGAGTTTTCCAAGAATTCCGGGCGCACCGAACTGCGCCTGGCCATGGAAGCGACCCTGGCAGCGCTCGAGGACGCCGGCATTGACCCTGGCGAAGTCGAGGGTTTCAGTTCCTATTCGGTGGATAAGGTACCGGAGTACGAAATTGCCCGCCTGCTGGGCTGCAAGGACGTCAAGTTCTTCTCCCAGGTGCCCCACGGTGGCGGCGCCGCCTGCGGGCCGGTGATGCACGCGGCGATGGCGGTGGCCACCGGGGTGGCCAAGGTGGTGGTGGTCTATCGGGCGATGAACGAACGCTCCTGGTACCGCTTCGGTACCGGCAGCTATGGCTTTGCCTCGACGCCGACCTTCGAGAACGTCAACTACGGCTGGTACATGCCGCACGGCTTTCACACCCCGGCGGCCTGGGTCGGCATGTTTGCCCAACGTTACATGCACACCTACGGTGCTACCTCCGAGGACTTCGGCCGGGTGGCGGTGGCAGTGCGCGATTTTGCCGCCACCAACCCCCAGGCATTTTTCTACGGCAAGCCCATCACCCTTGAAGAACACCAGGCCTCGCGCTGGATCTGCGAGCCGTTGCACCTGCTGGACTGTTGCCAGGAGTCCGATGGCGCGGTGGCCATGGTGATCACCTCGGCCGAGCGGGCCAGAGACCTCAAGCAAAAGCCCGTGATCATCAAGGCCGGCTCCCAAGGCATCAGCGCCGGGCAACAAGTGATGACCTCCTACTACCGCGACGACATCACCGGGCTGCCGGAAATGGGTGTGGTCGCCAAAGCGCTTTACAGCCAGTCGGGCTTGGGCCCGGAGGCGTTGCAGACTGCCGTGATCTACGACCACTTCACGCCATTCGTACTGCCGCAACTGGAAGAATTCGGCTTTGCAAGGCGCGGTGAAGCCAAGGAATTCATCCGTGCCGGGCACCACGCCCGTGGCGGCAAACTGCCAATCAACACTCACGGCGGGCAGTTGGGCGAAGCCTACATCCACGGCATGAACGGCATCGCCGAAGCGGTGCGCCAGGTTCGGGGTACGGCCGCCAACCAGGTGGACAGTGTCGAAAACGTGTTGGTGACCGCCGGAACCGGCGTGCCTACCAGCGGCCTGATTCTCGGCGCGGTATAAGGAGCGTCCCATGTTCGTCGATCTCACCCCCGAACAGCATGCCCTGAGGCTGAAGGTCCGGGACTATTTCCAGAACCTGATGACCCCCGAGCTTCGCCAGCAGATGCGTGGCACCGAAGGCGGCGAGCTGTTTCGCCGCACCATCGCCCAGATCGGCCGTGACGGCTGGCTGGCGGTTGGCTGGCCGAAGGCCTATGGCGGCCAGGGCTACGCGGCCACCGAGCAATTGATCTTCTTCGAAGAAGCCAACATTGCTGGCGCACCGCTGCCGTTCGTGACCATCAGCACGGTTGGCCCGGCCCTCATGGCCCACGGCTCGGCGCTGCAAAAAGAAAAATTCCTGCCCGGTATCGCCGCCGGCGAGATCAACTTTGCCATCGGCTACTCCGAAGCCAGTGCCGGCAGCGACCTGGCCGTGTTGAAAACCACCGCGCGCGAAGACGCCGACGGCTTCTTGGTCAACGGCAGCAAACTGTGGACCTCGGGCGCCGACTCGGCCGACTACATCTGGCTGGCGGCACGTACTGATCCGGAGCAGGCGCGGCACAAGGGCATCTCGATCCTGATTCTCGATACCCAGGCCGAAGGTTTCTCCAGTACGCTGATTCCGACCTCCGGAAACCCCACGGCCGCCACGTATTACGATAACGTGCGGGTGCCGAGGGATATGCTGGTGGGCGAACTGCACGGTGGCTGGAAACTCATCACCGCACAGCTCAACCACGAGCGCCTGGGCCTGGGGGCCTGGTCAGACAAGGTCGTCAGCCTGTTCAGCCGCGTCTACCTGTGGGCTCGGTGTGCTGATGAGCAGGGCCAGCGTGCTACCGACCATGCCTGGGTGCGGCGCGATCTGGCCGAGTGTTATGCCCGGCTCGAAGCCATGCGCCTGATCAACTTCCGTATTGCCGCCGACCTTGAGCGGGACCGCGTCGACGTCGCGCTGGCCTCGACCACCAAGGTCTACGGCTCGGAATCGGCGATCGAGATCCTGCGCAAGCTGTCGGCCATCGTCGGTGCCAGCGGCCTGACGCGGGCGGGTTCTGCGGCGGCTTATCTGCTCGGCGAGCTGGAGTATGAAGTGCGCGCCTCGGTGAACCTGACCTTCGGCGGTGGTACCAATGAAATCCAGCGCGAGTTGATTGCCCAGTTCGGCCTGGGCATGCCGCGCACGCAACGCTGAGTCACCGTTGTACCCTTGAAGCGAATAACAATAACGTCCCTTTCAGGTGAACGAATGAGCGCAATCGAGCAGTTCAGGCAAGCGACGCGCCAATGGCTGGAGGCCAATTGCCCGCCATCGCTGCGCACGCCCACCCCCGACGGCGAAATCGTCTGGGGTGGCCGTCAAGTAGACTTTCCCAGCGAAGACGCCCGGCTCTGGTTCGAGCGTATGCGTGACAAAGGCTGGTTCTGCCCGCAATGGCCCAGCGAATATGGCGGTGGCGGGTTGAGCGCCGAGTACAACGCGGTGCTGGAAAGCGAGCTGCGCCGGCTAAAGTGTCGGCCGGCGCAGATCAACCTGGGCATCTGGATGCTCGGGCCGGTGCTGCTGGAGTTCGGTAGCGAAGCGCAGAAACAGGCGCTGCTGCCACCGATGTGTCGCGGCGAAGTGCGCTGGTGCCAGGGCTTCTCCGAGCCCAATGCCGGTTCCGACCTTGCCAGCCTGAAAACCTCGGCGGTGGTCGATGGCGATGACTTCGTGATCAACGGCACCAAGATCTGGACCTCCTATGGAGACAAGTCCGACTGGATGTACGCCCTGGTGCGCACTGATCCGAAGGCGCCCAAGCATCAGGGGATCAGCCTGATCGTGCTGGACATGAAAAGCCCTGGGGTGAGTGTTTCACCGATTGACCTGATCAGCGGCAAATCGGCTTTTTGCCAAGTGTTCTTCGATAACGTGCGCGTTCCGCAAAGCCAGTTGATCGGGCCGCTCAACGGTGGCTGGAACCTGGGCAAGAGCCTGCTGCAGCATGAGCGCAAGGCCATGTCCAAGTTCGGCGAGTTCAGCCTGCCCACGCACTTTCACCTGCTGCCGTTGATCGAACGCTATCTACCCGACAGCCAGGCGCCTGCCGACCACGCCCTGCGTGCTCGGGCCCAGGCGTGCGCGATGAATGAACATGCCTACAACCTCACCGTGCAGCGCATGGGCGAGGAGGCCCGGGCTGGGCTGGATATCAGCGCGATCATGGCCATCATGAAACTGGTGCATACCGAGCAGGAGCGCGACAAGTTCGAGATTCTCCTCGATGCCCTTGGCTACCGCGCGCTGGGCGTTGAAGGCGAGCCGTTCAGCAGCCAGGAACTGGCGATTACCCGTGGCTGGCTCAACAGCTATGCCCTGACCATTTCCGGCGGTTCGTCGGAGGTGCAGTTGAATGTCATCGCCAAGCGGGTCTTGAACCTGCCCAGCGCTTGAGGGGAGTTTGAACATGAGTCTGGTGTATAGCGAAGAGCAACGCCTGTTGGCCGACAGCGCCCGCGAATTCCTCGCGGCGCGCAGCCCGGTGGCGGCGCAGCGGCGCCTGCGCGACGAGGCAAGCGTGCCAGGGTATGACCCGCAGCTGTGGCAAGAAGCCGTGGGCCTGGGCTGGAGTGGCATTCCATTTCCCGAGGCGTTGGGCGGACTTGAATTCGGCTGCATGGGCCTGGGGCCGATTTTCGAGGCCATGGGCAGAAACCTCTCGGCTTCACCCTTGTTGTCCAGTGTGGTACTCGGTGGCTCGCTGATCCATCTGGCTGGCGGCGCTGCGCAACAGGACCAGTGGCTGACGGCGGTGATCAGTGGCGAGCGGCGCCTGGCTCTGGCACTGGATGAAAAGCCGCGCCATGCCCCTGAGCACACGGCACTGACGGCGACGGCCGAGGCTGGTGGTTATCGTCTGGATGGCGAGAAATTCTTCGTCATCGATGGCCTGGGCGCCGATGCCTACCTGGTTGCGGCGCGCACCAGTGGCCGCGCGGGTGAGAAGCAGGGCATCAGTGTATTCCTGATCCCGGCGAACACCCCGGGCTTGCAGGTCAGCGCGTTGACGCTGATCGACTCGCGCAATTGCGCGCGGCTGCGTCTGAGTGCCGTGCAAGTGGGCAGCGAAGCATTGCTCGGTACGCTCGGTGGGGCTTGGTCGGTGCTGGACGAGGCGCTGGACCGGGGACGTGCTTGCCTGGCCGCCGAGTTGCTCGGCGCTGCCGAGCAACTGTTTGCCATGACCCTGGAATACCTCAAGACCCGCGTGCAGTTCGATGTCCCCATCGGTTCGTTCCAGGCCCTGCAACATCGGGCCGCGCGCTTGCATGTGGAGTTGCAGCTGGCCCGCAGCGCGGTGATGGCGGCATTGGCCGCACTCGATGACAACGCGTTGAGCGCGGCCGAGCGCGGGCGGCTGGTGAGCCTGGGCAAATGGAAGGCCGGCGAGGTGGCCGCCCAGGTCAGCAATGAGGCGGTACAGATGCACGGTGGCATCGGTGTCACCGATGAGCTGGACGTCGGCCTTTACCTCAAGCGGGTTCGCGTGGCCCAGGCGTGCCTGGGTGACAGTGACTTCCAGTGCGCGCGCTACGCCGCTTTTGCGTCTTTGGAGAACTAAGAACATGAAGTTGGAACAGTGGCGCAACGCCTGGCAGCAATTGATTGGCCCTGGTTCGCCGTTCGAGGTGGTGTCTTCGCCCAACGACGGCCTGCGGTATTTTCGCCATGCACCTGCGAACTTGCTCGAAGCCATCGATGCAGGCCGTGCGCACGGTGAGCGGGAGTTTCTGGTGTGGGAGCAGCAACGGCTGACGTTCGCCGGGTTTTTCGATCAGGTCGACCGCCTGGCTGCGCAACTGGCGCAGCGCTTCGGGGTAAAGCAGGGTGATCGAGTGGCCATTGCCATGCGCAATCAGCCTGCCTGGCTGGTGGCCTTTGTCGCGGTGCAGCGTTGTGGCGCGGTGTGCGTGCCGTTGAACAGCTGGGGCCTGCGTGACGAATTGTTCCATGGCCTGCAAGACAGCGGTGCGCAGGTGCTGGTCTGTGACGAACAACGCCTGCAACTGCTGACCAGCGACCTGCTCGCACAGCGACTGGTCAGCATTGTGGTTGGCATGCCGGCGGGGCAAGCATTAGCGGCCAACTGCCAGCGTTTCGAAGCGCTGATCCAGGGGCCGCTGCTGGCGCTGCCGGCCATCGAGATCAATCCGGCTGACCCGGCGCTTATCCTCTATACCTCTGGCACCACCAGCCGGGCCAAGGGCGTGCTGTCCAGCCATCGGGCCATTTGCCAGGCACTGGCAGCGCTGGAGTTCCAGTCGGCGTTCTGCGCCGTGAGTTCGCCCGAGCGGATCCAGGCGGTAATCGCCAGCGGCCTGGCGCCGACCAACCTGATGGCGGTGCCGCTGTTCCATGTCAGTGGCCTGCACGCGCAGTTTTTGCTGGGGCTGCGCAGCGGCCGGCGCTTGTTGCTGATGTATAAATGGGACGTGGACAAAGCCTTCGACCTGATTCGCGACGAGCGCTGTACCCAGTTTAATGGCGCACCGGTGATGATGCAGCAATTGCTTGGCTCGCCGCGGTTTGCCAGCACCGACAGCGACAGCCTGTACGGCCTCGGCCTGGGCGGGGCGGTGGCTTCCAGCCGGCTGCTGGCGCACATCAGCAAGCGCAAGCCCCATGCGATTGGCGGCAGTGGCTATGGCTTGACCGAAAGCAACGGCATCGGTGCCGCGGTGGGCGGCGATCAGTTCGTCTACAAGCCCGACTCGGTGGGCTGGCCGCTGCCGATCGTAGATGTATGCATCGGCCCAGACCCGTACTCACCGCTACCCGCGGGGCGCAGCGGTTTGATCTGGCTACGTTCGCCGACCCTGATGAACGCTTACTGGCGGTTGCCTGAAGCCAGTGCCGAGACCTTGCGCGACGGTTGGCTCGACACCGGTGATATTGGCCATCTGGACGACGAGGGCTTTCTGTACATCACCGACCGTGCCAAGGACCTGATCAACCGGGCGGGCGAGAAGATATCCGCCAGTGAAGTGGAGTCGTGTATCTGCGAAATGCCTGGGGTGACCGAGGCGGCCGCCTTTGCCCTGGACGATGAGGAACTGGGCGAGCGCCTGGCCCTGGTGTTGCGCAGCGACCTGCAGCCAGCGCCTACCCACGAGCAGGTGTGCGCCTTTATCGGCCAGCGCCTGGCGGCCTACAAGGTGCCAGCCGAGGTACACCTGCGCCGCGATCCGCTGCCGCGTAATGCGTCGGGCAAAGTGATCAAGGCGCAACTGAAGGAATCATTGGTCGGCGCCTGACTGATTAGTCTTTCCGGACGATGTACTCCCCCGCAGATCAGGAACAATGGAGGTACCCCAGTAGTCCTGGTCTGCGAAGGAGCCAACCGATGAAAATAACAACAAAAGGCGTGATGTTCGTAGCTGCAGTGGCCGCCAATGTCGGCCTGCAAGGCAACGCACTTGCGCAAGTGTCGCCTGAAGAGGCTGCCAAACTCGGCAAGGAACTGACCTGTGTCGGTGCCGAGAAAGCCGGTAATGCCGAGGGCACCATTCCGCCCTACACCGGCAAGTACCTTGGCGAAGTGCCGGGCTGGAACCATGTGAAGTTTTCCGGCGGTCAACCGGTCGATCCCTACGCCAACGAGAAGCCCATCCTGGTGATCACCGCGCAGAACATGGGCCAGTACGAGAGCCATTTGACCGAAGGCCAGAAGGCCCTGCTCAAGCGCTATCCCACCACCTACAAAATGAACATCTACCCGGGCCATCGGGACTTCCGTTACCCGGACTATGTCTGTGAGCGGGCGATGAAGAACGCCTTGAGCGCCAAGCTGGTCGACGACGGCATGGGCATCGAGGGGATTGGACAAGTCCCGTTCCCGATTCCGAAAAACGGCATGGAGCTGCTGTGGAACCACCAGTTGCCGGCACGGGCCTACACCGAAGAAAAGGTCAGCGACCTGGCTTCGGTGTTGCCAAACGGCAGCATCGGCTGGGGCCGCGCCTATGCGCGCAACCTTTCTCAAGCCAACTCACCGACCGTCGAGCCAAAAACCGAAGGCCAGATACAGGCCATGAGCTGGAACACCACCTTGAAGCCAGTGCGCGACAACGGTGTGGTGAGTATTTCGCAAGAGCCCTATAACTTCCTCGCCAACCCTCGCCAGGCCTGGAGCTACAGCCCGTCCACCCGGCGTGTGCGGCAACTGCCGGGCTACGGGTACGATCAGCCGATGATCGGCACCAACGGCACCATGACGGTTGACGAAGACCGTCTTTACAACGGTTCGCCCGAGCGCTTCAACTGGACGCTGGTCGGCAAGCGCGAAGTCTACGTGCCGGCCAACGCCTTCAAACCCAATACCGGTGACATCAAGTACGCCGACATGCTTACCCCCAACCACCCCAACCCCGATTACATGCGCTACGAGCTGCGCCGTGTGTGGGTGCTTGAGGCCAAGCTGAAAGAAGGCTACCGCCATGTATACGGCAAGCGTGTGCTGTTTATTGACGAAGACACCTGGAACGCGGTGGTTTCGGACAACTATGACAGCCGTGGTGCGTTGTGGAAGCACGCGATGATCAACTACTACTACCACCCGGACATGAGCGCCTGGCAGGCCGGTTCGCAGTTCTTCATGGACCTGAACTCGGGCCAGTACACCGGCTACGCCATGACCAACGAATCGAAGAAAGGACCGATTCTCAACGAAGCCAAATTCACCCCGGACATGTACACCGCCGATGCGGCGAGGGCGATGGGGCGGTAACGACAAAGCCAAAAAAACCCCAGGTAGAACCTGGGGTTTTTTTTGGCTTCAGGCTTCTCGCCCAGCGCGATTGCCGGCGGCGATGGCGCCTTCGATGTAACCCAGGCTCTGACAGTCACCAATGCTGACGACCTTCAACCCGGCACTGCTCAGTGCATCGCTCAGGCGGGTATCAGGCGTCGCACCACTGGCCAGCACCACTGAATCACCGCGCACCTCGGCAGCTTCACCTTCGGCTGTCTGATAGCGCACGCGGTTACCGTCGATGGCGGTAACGCTCACCCCGGTCAGCAGCTGCCCACCGTGCACACGGATGCCATGCAGCACCCGCCAACGCCGTACAATCGCCAATTCCCGGCCCAGGTGGCCGCTGCTTTCCAGCACACACACCTGACGACCACGTGCAATCAGGAACTCTGCCAGCTCCAGCCCCACCAGCCCACCGCCGACAATGATCACGCGTTTGCCCAGGGGCATCCACACGCGTGACAGCTTTTGCATGGCTTCGGTGCTGTCGGTGACGCCGATCAGGTTGCCGGCCTTCATCAGGGTGCGTTGCGTCAGCGACAGCTTGCGCCGGGCGATCTCTTCGGCACGGTCGCCGGTCATCAGCCGGCGCAGTTCATCACCACTCCAGACATGATCCTGCTCGGCACCTGGGATGCCCGGTGCGGCGCGCTGTGCGCCGGTGGCAACAATCACTTGATCGACGCCCAGGTCGCGCAGCAAGGCTGCATCCACCGTACTGCCCATGCGTACATCGATGGGCAGTTGCCGCACCTGGTACAGCAGGTTGTCGAGCAGGCGTCCGTTTTCGGGGTAGGCGAGGGCAGCAAAGAACAGGGTGCCGCCCAGGCGGTCACTGCGCTCGAGCAGCGTCACGCGATGGCCGCGCAATGCCGCCACGCGCGCGGCTTCCAGGCCCGCCGGGCCACCGCCGATCACCGCCACATGTTGCGCGGCTGCAACCGGCGCGATGATGCGCTCGCTTTCATGGCCGGTTTGCGGGTTGACCGCGCATTTGACCCGCTCGTTGATAAAGATCTGGCTGACACATACATAGCAGTAAATGCACGGTCGAATCGCCTGCAGCTCACCAGCCTGCAGCTTGTTGGGCAATTGTGGGTCGGCCAGCAACTTGCGGCCCATGGCGATGAAATCACACTGGCCGGCGGCAATCGCGGCGTCGCCGGTTTCTGGTTCGATACGCCCGACGGCAATCACCGGAATGCTTACGCATTGCTTGATGGCCGCTGTCCATTCGAGAAAAGCCCCGGGCTTTTGCACCAGCGGCGCTTCGGTAAAGGCCACGCCGCTACTGGTCATGGCGTAGGCCGAGACACTGACTGCATCGGCGCCGGCGCCCTCAGCCAGGCGAGCAACCGCCTTGGCATCGTCGAGGGTGATGCCACCGGGGGTGAGCAGTTCTTCTGCATCCAGCCGCAGCCAGACGCCAAAGCCGGTGCCAACCCGCGCGCGTATGGCGGCCAGGACCTCAAGCAGCAAGCGCGCACGGTTTTCCACTGTGCCACCGTATGCGTCTTCACGGCGGTTGTAATACGGCGATAAAAAGCCGGCGATGATGTAGTTGTGCGCGGCATGGATTTCCACACCGTCGAACCCGGCGCGCTGTGCACGCTCGGCAGCGGCTGCGAACCACTCGACCATCTGTGCGATGTCGTCCTGGTCCATCACCCGCATCTCAACCCCGCCTTTGCGACCGCGTACGGCGCTGACAAAGGAGGCGAGCTCTTCCGGGATCAAGGCCTGCATCATGTCGGAGGTACTTGCCGGGGGCAACGACGGCACCCACAGCGGCCGGCCCGCAGCCATGTCCCGTATGGCGTTCTTGCCGGCGTGCTGCAACTGCATGGCGATCTTTGCGCCGTGCCTGTGCACGCGTTCAGCCAGTTGCGCAAGGCCCGCGATGAACTCATCAGAAGAGACACCGACCTGGTACGGCTCGGCGGTACCGGCGGGGAAGGCGACGGCGCACACGCCCATGATCAACAGCCCGGCACCGCCTTCGGCACGTGCTTCGTAGTAGGCCTGGATACGTTCGCCACAGTGCCCGTCGGCTTCGGCGAAGTTGGAGCCCATGGGCGCCATGATGATGCGATTACGCAGTTGAAGGGGGCCGATGCGGCCAGGCGCAAGCAAGTGGGAGAGTTTTGTCATTGTTATGTCAGCCCTTGGTAGAAGCCAGTCGATACGACAGCGGCCAGGTTGCTGCTGTCGCAAGGTACGTTGCGTACGACGACTAGGCTTGGCGCAGGAACTCGAGGCAGGAACGGTTGAACAACTCACGGTGCTCCACCTGAACCCAATGTCCACAGCGATTGAGCAGAATAAAGCGGGCGTCAGGGGCGTTGTCGAGCACTTTCATCGCGCCACCGACCGGGTTGAAGTTGTCGTTGGTGCCCCAGAACCCCAGAATCGGTACGCGCAGCTCCTCCAGGCGCTCGGTCATGTTCGGCACCATCATGGTCGAGAACAGGCAGTGCGGCTGGTATTTGGCCACGGCAACGCGTTCGGCCAGCAGGCTGTCGGGCAGTTGCGAGGCATCGAACAGCTGCAGGCTCATGATCTGGCGCATTTTGTCGATGTCGAGCGGGCCTGCATTGAACAGCTCGACCATGCGCTGAATACCGATCTTCTTGAAGTAGGTTTCGCGCTCTTCGACACCGCCCGGGGCCATGAGGATCAGCTTGTCAAGCAATTGCGGTTCGGCCAGCCCCAGGCCAATGGCGATGGCGCCACCCAGGGAGTTGCCGAGTAGCGTGCAACGTTGTACTTCAAGGGCCTTGAGCAAGCCGGACACGGCGTTGACGAAGAAATCCAGGTTGTACTGGACGTTGTCGGGCTTGTCCGAACGGCCGAAGCCGGGCAGGTCGATCACCAGGTTACGAAAGCCGGCCGCAACGAAGTCGGGGTAGTTGCCCTTGAAGTTGCTGTAGCCACTGGCGCCCGGGCCACTGCCATGCAACCACACCACGACGGGGCCGCTGCCTTCGTCGAGGTAATGCAGGCGCAGGCCGTTGTCGAGGGTGACGAAGTGGCCGATAGGCAACGGTAGGTCTTGTTCTGACATCTTCGAATCTCCATTGATCAGGCAGTTACGGCATTTTCAGGGGTGGCAGTCGGTGCAGCCGATCGCTGCAATTGGGCGCGGTAGCGGGGCAGGGCCATGCCCAGGAATACGGTCGAGAGCATCAGCATCGAAATGGAGGCGGCCAGCGCATAGCGCAGTGCCTCGGTGCCGAGGGCCGGGGTGAACAGATCGCTGAGTACCCCGATCAGCAGCGGGCCAACGCCGACACCCAGCAGGGTCATGGCCATGACGAAGATTGAAGTTGCCTGGGCCAGGCGCGCAGCCGGGAACAAATGCGTGACGGCACCCAGGCAAGGGGTCGCCCACCAGGTACCAAAGAAGGCAAAACCTGCATAGAAGAGAAACGCGGTCGGTACCGGGGTGCTACCCAGGTGGAACAGAATGCCGGTTGGCCAGAGGAAGTACGCCAACGCGAACGGGATACTGACCAGCGTGGCAAGCAGCGGTACGCCGATCTGCCAGCCGGCATCACGGCGGGCCATGCGGTCGGAAATGATGCCGCAGGCCAAGGTGCCGAAGGTGGCACCGCTGCCGCCCACCACGCCGACCAGAAAGCCTGCATCCTGCAGGTTCAAACCGTGGGAGCGGATCAGGAAACTCGGGCTCCAGGTGCCAATCGCATAGCCGGCGATGGCGCTGGACGCGCCGGTCAGCACCAGCCAAAGGAACGATGGGGTCTCCATCAGCTTGGCCACGGTCTTTGCCCAGCCTTCCTGGACGACCTGGACCTTGGTCTGCACTTCGCTGGCAATTTTCGGCGCACGGACCGTAAGCCACAGCAGCAGCCCCAGCAGGATGCCCGGTACGCCAATGATCAGGAACGCCGAGCGCCAGCCGTAATGCTGGGCGATCCAGCCACCAAAACCGAGGCCGAATATTGCACCGAAGCTTGAGCCAAGCATCAGGATGGACAGCGCAGTGGAGCGATTTTTTGCTGGGTAAAGCTGCGAAATCATCGCCACCGAAGGCGCCGTGCCGCCCGCTTCACCAACGGCTACGCCGATCCGCGCCAACACCAGCAGCCAGAAGCTGGTGGCCAGGCCACAGGCCATGGTCATCACACTCCAGGCAATGCAGCAGGCGGCAATAACCGGTTTCGGCCCGATACGGTCGGAAAGCCGGCCCAGGGGGAAGCCGAACAGGGTATAGAACACCGCAAATGTCACCCCCGAAAGCAGACCGATGCCCGTGTCGGAAATGCCGAACTCCGCCTTGACCGGCTCGATCAGGATCGCCATCAACTGCCGGTCGATGTAGTTGAAGATGTAAATCACGGCCAGCACGAACAGTGCGTAGTGGCTACGCCAGGTAACGCGGTTGGAAGAGTTCACGACGGGTGCTCCCGGTTTTGTTCTAGTGAGCAGGAGCGTGGCGCCGATCACGCTCGGGCACATCGTCCATTCAGACCACTTGCTTGCGGCACAGCGGGCAAGCGCGGCTGCGTAGTCTTATCGGACGATGTTGCGGTTTTGTACAGGGTTAATGATTTGTCCCGTGCTCGATCATCCAGCGCGTTGTGCAGCTGATCGGGGAAGCCAAGGCTTGCGGGAGATCAACGATGAAGTTAGCGAACAAAGTGGCCCTGATCACGGGCGCCGGGCAAGGCATGGGGCGGGCGATTGCCCAGCGCTTTGCCGAGGCCGGCGCACGAGTGGTGGCGGCCGACATCAACCTGCAGGCTGCCGAGCAGACGATCGAAGGGCTCGGTGAGCACGCCCTGGCGCTGGCGTGCAACGTCGCCGACAGCGACTCGGTGGCGGCGGCGATGCACAGGCTGGAAGCCCGTTTCGGCGCCCTCGACATCCTGGTGAATAACGCCGGTGTCGGTTCAGTCGACAGCTTTGTCGACACCCCGGACGCGCATTGGCAGCGGGTCATTGGGGTCAACCTCACCGGCACCTTCCTGTGCAGCCGTGAAGCGGTGCGGCTGATGCAAAAGCACGCCATTCAGGGCGTGGTAATCAATATTTCCAGCACCGCTGCGATGACTGGCGAAGGCCCAAGCCATTACTGCGCAGCCAAAGCCGGCGTCATGGGGCTGACCCGCAGCATGGCGCGGGAGCTGGCCGCCAGCGGCATCCGCGTCAACACCTTGGTGCCCGGCCCGACCAACACCCCGATGATGGCCGACATCCCCGATGAGTGGCTGCAGGGCATGCTCAAGGCAATCCCCCTGGGCCGTATGGGCGAGGTCGATGAGATCGCCCGCGCCGCCGTGTTTCTGGCCAGTTCCGACGCCAGCTTCATCACCGGTCAGAACCTCGCCGTCAACGGCGGCATGGCCTTCATTTGAACCGGGAGCAGGCAATGAGCACACGACTTCAAGGCAAGATCGCCTTCATTACCGGCGCCAGCTCCGGGATTGGTGCCGCCACCGCCCGACGCTTTGCCCAGGAGGGCGCCACCGTGGTGCTCTGCGGGCGTAATCAGGCGCCATTGGAAGCTGTCGCCAGCACCATTCGCGAAGCAGGTGGCAAGGCCCATTGGCAGGTCGCCGATGTCAGCGACGAGCAAGCCTTCGTCCGCGCAATCGAGGCCGCAGCGCAGCAGCATGGCCGCCTGGACATCCTGGTCAACAACGCCATGGCCTACACCTGGGGTGCCATCGACAGCACCAGCACGGGCGACTGGCACGCCAACTTCCGCACCACCGTGGACGGCACGTTCTGGGGCACGCGCACGGCCATGGCGCTGATGAAAGCCCAAGGCGGCGGGGCCATCGTCAACATCGCCTCGATCTGCGGGTTGTTCGGTACGCCCTGGATGGCCGGCTACTCGGCAGCCAAGGCCGCGGTGATCAACTTCAGCCGCGCTGCAGCCAGCGAAGGGGCGGCCAACAGGATCCGCTGCAACGTGGTGGTCCCGGGCGTCATCGAAACCCCGGCAACCGCGGGCATGCTGGCCGACGCCAAGGCCCGTGGCAACACCGAGAAACTGATCCCGCTGCGCCGTATCGGCCAGGCGCAGGAGGTAGCCAACGCGATTTTGTTCCTGGCCAGCGACGAAGCGTCCTATATCACCGGCGCGTGTGTGCCGGTGGATGGCGGGCGCAGCTCGGAACTCTACACGGTGCTGGAGTGATGAGCATGGAACCGAACATGTTGTTGGCACGCATCGACCGGCTTGAGTCGATTGAGGAAATTCGTCAATTGGCGGCCAAGTACTCGCTGTCGCTGGACATGCGCGACCTCGATGCCCACGTCAATCTGTTTGCCGAAGACATCCGGGTTGGCCGCGAAAAGACCGGCCGCGCGCACCTGAAAGCATGGGTCGATGCCACCTTGCGCGATCAGTTCAGCGGCACCTCGCATCACCTGGGCCAGCACATCATCGAACTGCTTGACGCCGACAATGCCGTTGGCGTGGTGTATTCCAAGAACGAGCATGAGACCGGCCCCGAGTGGGTGACCATGCAAATGCTTTATTGGGATGACTACCAGCGCATCGATGGCCGTTGGTACTTCCGTCGCCGCCTGCCGTGCTACTGGTACGCCAGCGACCTCAACAAGCCGCCGATCGGCGAGCGAAAGATGCGCTGGCCAGGGCGTGAACCCTATGCCGGCAGCTTCCACGACCTGTTCCCGTCGTGGGCCGAGTTCTGGGCGCAGCGCCCGGACAAGGACCAACTGCCCGATGTCGCCCCGGCCGCGCCCCTGGAACACTTTCTAGCCACCCTGCGACGCGGTGCTGCGGCACCGAAGATTCGTGTGCGCTGAGGAATCGCGATGAGCATTTTGTTTGAGCCCCTGCGCCTGGGCGAGCTGGAGCTGAGTAACCGCATTGTCATGGCGCCGATGACCCGCAGCCGCGCCACCGCGCAGGCGGTGCCGACGGCTGAAATGGTCGACTACTACCGCCAGCGCGCCAGTGCCGGGCTGATCATTGCCGAAGGCACCGCGCCGTCCGCCGACGGACTGGGCTATTGCCGCACGCCGGCCATTTACGACAGCGCGCAGATCGAGGGTTGGCGCCAGATCACGCGGGCGGTGAGGAATGCCGGCGGGCGCATGGTGTTGCAGTTGATGCACGTGGGCCGCGCCGCCAGTTGGCAAAACAAACCGGTGGGGGCACGGACCGTCGCCCCCTCGGCGATACGTGCCCGCACCCAGGTGTTCTGCGACGGGGCTGGCCTGGTCGATACCGATGAGCCTCAGGCGTTGAGCCTGGAGGACATTGACCGCGTGATCGAGCAATACCGGCGCGCGGCCCTGAACGCCCGCGAAGCCGGCTTCGAAGGGGTCGAGCTGCATTGCACCAGTGGTTACCTGCCGATGCAGTTCATGGCGTCCGGCAGCAACCAGCGCAGTGATGGCTATGGCGGCGCGGTAGCCAACCGCGTGCGGTTTCCGGCCCAGGTGCTGGCCGCGATGGCAGCTGCAATCGGCTCGGGGCGTGTGGGTTTCCGCCTGTGCCCGGGTAACCCTTACAACGACATCAGCGATGCCGACCCGGCCGCCACTGCACAAGCCTTGTGTGAGCAGGTCGAGCCGCTTGGCCTGGCTTACCTGCACATCATGCGTTCGCCGCTGGCCGCACTGGATGCCTTTGCCTTGGCCCGCAGCCATAGCAGCAGCGGGTTGATCCTCAATGACGGTTTCGACGGGCCTTCGGCCGCAGCGGCAATAGAAGCCGGGCAGGGCGCCGCAGTGTCGTTTGCCCGCCACTTTATCGGCAACCCGGACCTGGTCGAACGCCTGCGCGCCGGCCTGCCGCTGGCCGGCTTCGACCGCAAGACACTTTATACGAAAGGCTCGTCTGGCTATTCGGACTATCCGACCCACGCCCAGGCGACTGCATGAACAGCCGGTTTTATCGGAGGTAGGGATGAACAATTTCAATAACAACGCAAGCCTGCTGTCCAGTGTTGATCGCGGGGTTGTGCCACGCGAACAAACCCAGGCCATCCTTGATCGCCGGGCCGAAGCCGCCGCGCGGATCAAACCTGCGGATCGCTATACCCTGGCTGATCGCCTCGAAGAACAGGCGCAACGCCACGGCGAGCGGCCTTTCGTGATTTATGGCGATCAGCGCTTGAGCTACGCCCAGGTCAACGCGCGGGCCGACCAGCTGGCCCACGTTTTCCATGCCCGAGGCCTGCGCCCCGGTGATGTCTGCGCGCTGGCCATGGAGAACCGCCCGGCGTTTTTCTGCTGCTGGTTTGGCCTGGTCAAGCTCGGTGTCGTGGTGGGCTTCGTCAATACCCAGGTCAGTGGCCGGCCGCTGGTGCACGCGCTGGAGGCCATCGAGGCCAAGGCGATGCTCGTCGGCGAAGAGGTGCTGGGCCATGTTATGGCAACCGAAGGCCTGCCGCCGCTGCCGCTGTGGCTGGTCGAAGATGCCGAGCAAAGGTGGGCCGGGACAATGCCTGCACAGGTTGACACCGGCCTGGCCGAAGCATTGGCCGATGCCCCGTGCACGCCATTCCCGCGTGACCTGCGTGCCGACCTGCGCGCCGAGTCGCCGAGCCTGCTGATCTTTACCTCGGGCACCACCGGTTTGCCGAAAGCCGCGCGTTACAGCCACATGCGCTGGATGTCGACGGGGGACATCATGGAAGTCACCCTGCAGACCACGCCCGGCGACGTGTTTTATTGCTGCCTGCCGCTGTACCACGGTGCCGCGGCCACTTCAGTGACGTCAACCGCGCTGAAAACAGGCGCGGCGATCGTGGTCCGGCGCAAGTTCAGTGTCCGCGAATTCTGGAAAGACGTGCGTGAGCACCGCATCAGCGTGTTCCAGTACATCGGCGAGATCTGCCGCTACCTGCTCAACCAGCCCGAGGCGGCCGGCGAACGCGACCATGGCCTGCGCTGCATGCTCGGCGCCGGGTTGACGCGTGAAACCTGGCAGAACTGGGTGCAGCGTTTTGGGCCTATCCAGGTGTTCGAGGGCTGGGGCTCCACCGAGTCCAATACCAATGTGGTCAACGTCGACAACTATGTGGGCGCCTGCGGTCGTGTGCCGTTCTGGGACAAGAGCAACCTGCGCCTGGTGCGCTATGACGTTGAAACCGACAGCCACCCACGCGACGAGCAGGGCTTTTACCAGCTTTGCGAAGTGGGTGAAGTGGGTGAAGCCCTGGGCTTGATCATCGACCACCCGCAGATCGGCGGCGGCCGCTTCGAGGGTTACACCTCGGCCGAGGCAACCAACAGCAAGATCCGCCGCAATGTCTTGCGCCCAGGGGATGCCTATTGGAGTTCGGGCGACCTGCTGCGTTATGACGAAGACGGCTACCTGTACTTCATCGACCGCATCGGTGACACCTTCCGCTGGAAAAGCGAGAACGTCTCTACCCTGGAGGTGGCAGCTGCGCTGGGCGATTTTGCCGGGCTCGAGCTGATCAACATCTACGGCGTGCAGGTGCCCGGACAAGAGGGCCGCGCCGGCATGGCGGCGGTACTGATGCAGCCAGGGGAGCCTTTTGACCCTGAAGCGTTCTACGCGCTGACCGAGGCGCGTTTGCCACGCTATGCGGCGCCTGTATTCGTGCGGGTGTCGGCGGCGGCCGACCTGACCAGCACCTTCAAACTGCGCAAGGTCGACCTGCAGCGCCAGGGCTACGCGCCGAAGGCGTTCAGCGACCCGCTGTTCATCCGTGACGAAAGCAGCCGCAGCTATGTGCCGTACAGCACCCACGTGCTGGGGCGCATTGGCCTGGCCGCTTTTGCGGGTGACGTCAGTGAGTAGCCTGGATGCCCAGGGGCACGAATGGCGTGCAGGCCTGCGCTTCCCCTGGCCGCAGCCACCGGCCAATGGCGAGGTTCAGCAGGTCGCCGAAGGGCTGTTGTGGCTGCGCATGCCGCTGCCGTTCGGGCTTGACCACATCAACCTGTACCTGCTGCGCCACGGCGAGGGCTGGGTGGCGGTCGATACCGGGCTCAACAACACGCAGACCCGCGACATCTGGGAAGTGCTGTTTGCCACGGTATTGGGTGGTTTGCCGCTGGTGGCGGTGATCTGCACACACTTTCACTCGGACCATGTCGGGGTGCTCGGCTGGTTGACCGAGCGCTTCCGCTGCCCGGTGTTCATGAGCGCCAGTGAATATCAGGCGCTGCACCAGCTGCGCGCGCCAGGTGACACCGGCACTAGCTGGGCGTTCTACCAGCATTACCAGCGCGCAGGCTTCAACCAGGAGCAGACCGCAGCATTGTTCCCGTTGCTGGGCTCCGCGCACTTTCGGCCAGAGGTACCCACCAGCTTCCGGCGCCTGAGTGAAGGCACCCAACTGATGATTGGCGGGCGCCGTTGGCAGGTCCTGATCGGCCGCGGCCATTCGCCGGAACATGCCTGCCTGTACTGCGCCGAGGACGGCCTGTTGATTTCCGGTGACCAGGTGCTGCCGCGCATCACCTCCAGTGTCTGCGTGCAGGTCACCGAGCCCGATGCCGACCCATTGCGCGACTGGCTGGATTCGGTGGAGCGCTTGCGGGAGGTTCCCGACAGCGTGCTGGTGCTGCCGGCGCATGAACGGCCGTTTTACAACCTGCATCTGCGCCTTGATCAACTGCGCGCACACCACCAGAGGCACTTGCAGCAACTGTTGGCCACCTGCACCGCGCCGCGCAGTGCCGTGGAGCTGATGGCCGAGCTGTTTCCGAAGGTGAAGGGGCGCTTCGATGAATTGATGGCAATTGGCGAGACCCTGGCGCATGTCAATTACCTGATTGCGCAAGGGCTACTGGTGCGTGAAGAAACAGCCGGCGTGTTCCGTTACGGGCGCACGCCCGAGGGTGTCAACGTTCAGTCGGTGCTAGGGCAGCTGTGAGCGGGCTGAGGCTAACGAGTGGTGTTCTTGCACTTTTGCGCGACCGTCAGGTCGTTAATCGGAGAGGCAGTGTGACTAATAAAAACAACAAATATGGTGCTGGCCCAGCTGTATCGGGTTTCGAATTATCGGGTCTGGTGGTGGCAACCGCACTGGTTTGCACACCCGCATGGTCCGGTGAAACCATCGAGTTCGACAACGGCACGACGATCGACTGGACGGTGACCACCAGCTACGGCCTGGGGGTTCGCCTGTCGAACCCGTCAAGCAAACTGTTGACACCCAACGCCGATGATGGCGACCGCAACTTCGACAAGGGCAGCCTGGTGACCAACCGCATCGGCGCCCTGGCCGAGATGATCGTGCGCAAGGACAACTACGGCGGGGTGCTGCGCGCCAGTACCTTCTACGATGATGTTTACCATCGTTCCAACGACAACGACTCACCGGGCACGGTCAACAAGGCTGGCGACCATAACGAGTTCAGCAGCGACACCAAGTATTACAGCGGCGGGCGCAGCAAGTTCCTCGATGCTTATGTGTTCAGCGGCTGGCGCTTTGACAATGGTTCGATGCTCGACGTAAAGGCCGGGCGGCATATCGAGTCCTGGGGTGAAAGCTTGTTCTACCCCGGTGTCAGTGGTGTACAGAACCCATCCGATGCGGTCAAGGCTGCGCAGCCAGGGGTCGAGGTCAAGGAAGTGCTGTTGCCGGTCGGGCAGGTGTCGGCGTCGTATCGCCTGAACCCGCAGTGGACCTTGGGCGCTTACGTGCAATACGAATGGATGGGCACGGAGCTGCCGCCGGTGGGCAGCTACCTGTCCACCAGCGATGTGGTCGGGCCAGGGCGGGAATTTCTCATCGGCGCCAATGGGTCGCGGATCAACTACCAGGGTACCGATGAGCCGCGTGATAGCGGTCAGTGGGGGGCACAGGTACGCTTTCGACCCGTGCCCGCCCTGGAACTGTCACTGTTTCATGTCAATTATCATGACAAGAACCCAGCCACTGCCCTGGTGGGTTACCGGGCCGTCCCGGCCGGGCCAGGCGTGTTCTTCGGCACGCCGGATGGCTACCGCATTACCTACTTTGAAGACATCAAGCTGACCGGGATCAGTGCCTCGACCAAAATCGGCGAGACCCAGATCGGTGGCGAGTGGTCGTATCGCGACGGTGCTCCGGTGATGGTCAACACCGGCCTTGGCCCCACGCCTGCGCGTGGCAAGGGCCAGCAAATGCAGTTGTCGGCCATCCGTATTCTGGGTGACCGGCCTTGGGCGAGCCAGACCTCGCTCACCGCCGAGATCGTGCATGTGCGTGTCGACAGTGTTGACGAAGCCTCGGCCGCGCCGAACCTGTTGGGCCTGGGCAACAGCCTGATTCCGTCCATGCGCCCGCTGGTGCAACCGTCCGACGACTACACCTACAAGACCTCGACTGGCTGGCGCAGCAAGACCGCCAGTGCCTACACCTTGGGTGCGTCCTTCAGCTACCCGGGCGTGTTCGAAGGCTGGGACCTGGAAGTGCCGGTGAACTTCTCCAACGTGTTCAGTGGTGCCACGCCGATGGCCGGGACCATTTCCGGGTTGCAGGGTGATCGCCGGTTGAGCCTGGGCGCCACCTTCAAGTACCTGGGCAACCTGGAAGTCGCCCTGCGGGTTACCGGTTACCTGGGCGACGCTGACCCGGTCAAGCGCTTGCTGGCAGACCGCGACTACGGGACATTCTCGGTCAAATACAGCTTCTGACTGGCGCGACGGCGTCAGGGTTGAGTCAGCCCTGGCGCCGGCCGGTGTTCTAGTCAAAATGGACGATCACTCGCCACGGCACCTGTGGCATGGTCGCAAGACAAAAACCTCAAGCACACAGCCTTCGAGTGGGGGATACATGGGTCTTAAAGGTCATGCGGCGATTGTCGGCGCCGCGCAATACAAACCCGAGAAGTACGCCACAGCGCCGCGAATGTTCCATCTTGAGCAAGTGGCCGACCTGGCAGCGCAGGCGCTGCGCGACGCCGGCTTGCGTGCCGAAGACCTGGACGGTCTGGTGATCAATGGCCCGCACTTCCACGAAGCTTCGGTGTTCGTGCCGGCCATGGCCGCCGAATACCTGGGTTTGTCTGTTAATTTCGCCGAAGTGGTCGACCTTGGTGGTTGTACCGCAGTGGGTATGGTCTGGCGCGCGGCTGCGGCGATCGAGCTGGGCCTGTGCCAGGCGGTGCTGTGTGTGATGCCGGCGCGCCTGGCGCCAATGGGCCCCGACGAAGATCCCGGGGCAATGGCCCGCGCCATGCGTTACGGCGGTCACAGTACCGCCTTTGGTGCGCCAGAGGCGGAGTTCGATCTGCCTTACGGCCACATGGGCCAGAACACCGGCTACGCCATGATCGCCCAGCGCTACGCCGCGCAGTACGGTTACGACCCGGCGGCGATGGCCAAGATTGCCGTTGATCAACGTACCAATGCCTTGGCCAACCCCCAGGCGATGTTCCATGGCCAGCCGTTGACGATCGAGCAGGTGCTGGCGAGCAAGCGCGTGGCTGATCCTTTGCACGTACTCGAGATTGTCATGCCGGTGGCCGGTGGCGCGGCATTGATCATTGCCTCCAAAGAAGTGGCCGCACGTACACGCAAGCGCCCGGCATTCATCACAGGCTTCGGTGAGCACCTGGCGTTCAAGTCGCCTTCGTATGCCCAGGACATGCTCAACACCCCGATTGGGCCTGCTTCGCGCCGTGCCTTCGAGATGGCCAGGCTCAAACCTGGCGATGTCGATGCGGCGCAGATCTATGACTGTTACACCATTACCGCGTTGCTGACCCTGGAGGACGCCGGCTTCTGTGCCAAGGGTGAGGGCATGCAGTTTGTTCGCGAGCATGACCTGACCTGGCGCGGCGATTTCCCCATGAACACCCACGGTGGCCAGCTCAGTTTCGGCCAGGCCGGCGCTGCCGGGGGCATGTCACAGGTGATCGAGGCTGTCACGCAGATCAGCGGTGAGGCGGGGGAGCGCCAGCTTGAACGCTGCGACGCTGTCTACGTGTCCGGCACCGGTGGCGTGATGAGTGAGCAGGCCGCGTTGATACTTCAGGGAGCATGACCCGCATGTCGAACAATAAGCCAATGCCGGTGCCGACTGAAATTTCTGCGCCGTTCTGGGAAGGCCTGAAGGCACAGCGCCTGTTGATCCAGCAGTGCAACGCCTGTGAACATTGGGTGTTCTACCCGCGCAGGCACTGCCCGCGGTGCCTGGCCCATGACCTGAGCTGGCGCGAAGTCAATGGCGGCGCCACCCTGTACAGTTTCACCGTGGCACGCATTGCCACATTGCCGGATTTTGCCGATGAGATGCCACAAAAGCTGGCCGTCATCGAGCTGGACGAAGGCGTGCGAATCAACACCACCCTGGTGGGGCTTGAAGAGGATCAGATCCGCATCGGCATGCGGCTCAAACCGGTTTTTGCCGAAGTCGACGCCAAGGGTACGCGTTTACTGCGCTTTACCGGTCCGGACCAGGACAGCACGGCGCTACAGCGCTACAACGGCGCGCCTCAGGCGCAAGCGCCGGAGCAGAGTGAAGCCGCAGCTGTACGCTTGGTCGCCATGGATGATGAGGTGGCGCTGCAGAGCCTGGTCAGTGAAACCTTCAGCCCCTGGAGCAACCAGATTGTCATCGATCAAGCCCTGATCGATGCCTTCGCCGCGCTGTCGGGTGATGACTACTGGATTCACACCGATCCGCAGCGTGCACGTAAAGACAGCCCGTTTGGCGGCACCATTGCCCACGGCGCGCTGGTACAGGTGTTGCAGTCCCGGCTCAAGCTGGCGCTGGGTTATGAAATCACCGGTTTCAGCACCATGGTGAACTACGGCTCCGACCGCCTGCGCTTCCCGGCGCCGGTGCCGGCCGGCTCGCGGGTTCATGCGCGGGCCAGGGTCAAGCAGGTGGCGCGGGTCAAGCGCGGCACCCAGTTGACCCTGGAGGTGAATACCCACGTCGTCGGCAGTGATCGCCCCTCGGTCATCAATGACCTGGTGATCCTGTACATGTAACCCCTCCGATGGCGCGAGATTGCCCTGCGATGCGATGTGCCTGGCGCATCACTATCGCGGGGCAAGCCTGTTTCCACCGCCTGCATTTCAGTATTCCCGATAGATCAACTGCTTAGTCTCAACGGACGATGAGCAACAGGCCTGCCCTCAGCACAATGAAGACCAACAAAGGTCCGGTCATTGAGGAGCAGGGCATGATGGATATCCGGGGGCTGAGCTACTTCGTCGCTCAAATCGAAAACCTCAGTCAGTGGCAACGTTATGCCGAAGACGTGCTGGGCATGATGGTGGTACCCGCGCCCGGTGGCGGACTGTACGTGAAGATGGACGAGCGGCCGTTTCGCATGCTCATCGTCGAAGGCGCCGAGGCAGGGTACCTGGCCTCTGGCTGGGAACTGGCCAGCGAGCGGGCATTCAACGCCGCATTGCAGGCACTGGAGCAAAACGGTGTGCGCTGGCAAGCAGGCACTGCCGCCGAGATCGAGCAGCGTGGCGTACAGGCACTGGTCAGTGTCCTGGACCCCTCCGGCAACCGCCACGAGTTGAGCTGGGGGCACCGTTCCGACTGCCTGCCCTTCGTTTCGCCGCAAGGCGTGCCGGGCTTTGTCACCGGCGACATGGGCCTGGGCCACACCGTGCTGCCTGCCCCGGACTTTGACGCGACCCTGGCCTTCGTCAAGGACGTGCTGGGCTTCGAGCTGTCGGACATCTTCAACTTTCGCCCCGACCCGGCAGCACCGCCAATCCGCATTCACTTCCTGCATTGCCGCAACAGCCGCCATCACTCGCTGGCGCTGGCGGAGTACGCGGTGCCTTCAGGCTGCGTGCACGTGATGGTTGAAGTGGGCTCGATGACTGAAGTAGGCCGCGCCCATGACCGGCGCCTGGCCCATCAGGTGCCGCTGTCGGCGACCCTCGGGCAGCACCTCAATGACCGGATGACCTCGTTTTACATGAAGACCCCGTCCGGCTTCGACCTGGAGTACGGCTACGGCGGCCTGCAAGTGGACTGGGCTGAGCACTCGGCCTTCGAATTTACCCGGGTAAGCCTGTGGGGGCATGACTTTTCCGTCGGCCAACAGCAAGGAGATGTGCAATGAACAAGCAAATGACGGCGGCCGATGCCGTTGCGCACCTGCGCGATGGCATGACCATCGGCTTCGGCGGCTGGGGGCCACGGCGCAAGCCGATGGCGGTTGTGCGCGAGATTCTGCGTTCCCCCGTCAAAGACCTGACTGTGGTCGCCTACGGTGGCCCTGAAGTGGGCATGCTGTGTGCGGCGGGCAAGGTCAAGAAGTTAGTATTCGGCTTTGCCACCCTCGACGCCATTCCGCTGGAACCCTATTACCGCAAAGCCCGCGAGGCCGGTGGGCTGGAGTTGCTAGAGGTGGATGAAGGCATGTTCCAGTGGGGCCTGCGTGCGGCGGCCATGCGTTTGCCGTTTCTACCGACCCGCTGCGGCCTGGCCACCGATGTCACACGGTTGAACCCTGAACTTAAGACCATCCAGTCGCCGTATGACGACGGCGAAGTGCTGCTCGCTATGCCCGCCCTGAACCTGGACGTGGCGTTTGTCCACGTCAACGTCGCCGACCGCCTGGGCAACACCCTGGTGACCGGCCCAGACCCATATTTCGACCACCTGTTCGCTCGCGCGGCCCAGCAGTGCTTCGTGTCTTGCGAGCAATTGCACGAACGACTGGAACTGACCACCGAACAGGCGCGCTACAACACTTTTGAGCGGTACCTGGTCAGTGGCGTGATCCATGCACCGTTCGGCGCCCACCCCACCGCCTGCCAGCCCGAATATGGCTGGGACCTGAACCACCTCAAACGCTATGCCGCCAGTGCCGGTGAAGAGGGCGGCTGGCAAGCCTATGTGGCGCAGTACGTGGCGGCCGGTGAGCGGGCTTATCAAGAGCAGAACGGCGGTGCCGAACGCATGGGCTCCCTGGCCCTGCCAGTGTTCTGAGGAGGATGAAAATGTCGACTACCTGTGAATTTACCCTCGCGGAACTGATGATTGTCGCGGCCAGCGAAGCCTGGCGTGACAACGGCGAGCTGATCGCGTCGGGCCTGGGCGTGATTCCGCGCCTGGGCGCCAGCCTGGCCAAACTCAGCCACAGTCCGCAACTGCTGATGACCGACAGCGAGGCGTACCTGGTCGAAGAGCCGATCCCGCTAGGGCCGCGTGGCGATCATGTGCCGAAATATTCGGGTTCGCTCAACTTCGAGCGGGTGTTCGAGTGCGTCTGGGGTGGCCGCCGTCACGCCATGATCGGCCCGACGCAGATCGACCGCTGGGGCCAGAGCAACCTCTCCTGCGTGGGCGATTACCACAAGCCCAAGGCCGCAATGCTCGGTGTGCGCGGCTTGCCCGGCAACAGCATCAATCACATCAACTCGTTCTTTGTACCCAGCCATAACACCCGCGTGTTCGTCAGCGGCGAAGTGGACATGGTCTCCGGTGTCGGTTTCAAGGCCGACCGCTGGCCAAAAGGGGTACGCCGCGACCTGATGGACATCCGCCTGATCGTCACCGACTTGTGTGTGATGGATTTCGACGGCCCGGACCGCGCGGTCCAGGTGCGCAGCCTGCACCCGGGGGTGAGCTTTGAGCAGGTGCAGGAAAACACCGGTTTCCCGTTGCTCAATTCAGCGTCGCTAAAAGAAACCGTACACCCGACGCCTGAGCAACTGGCGCTGATCCGTCGGCTCGACCCCCATGATCTGCGCAGTTCGGCGATCAAGGGCAACCCGGCTGGCATTCGCGTGGCGTAAGGCGAGGGACATGAGCATGAACAGCCCTGACAGTGAATTCGTCGAGCGTGCAGACCACTCGGTCTACGAAACGCAGGAACCGGTGTTGTACAGCGTGGCAGAGGGTATCGCCACGCTGACCATGAACCGGCCAGGCTTCAACAATGCGCAGAACTCGCAGATGACGTATGCGCTGGATGCGGCGCTGCGCCAGGCTGTCAACGATGACGCGGTCAAGGTCATTGTACTGCGCGGGGCGGGCAGGCATTTTTCGGCCGGCCATGACATTGGCACGCCCGGGCGCGATATCAACAAACCGTTCGAGCGTGCACACCTCTGGTGGGATCACACCAACAAGCCCGGCGGCGAGCAGCTGTATGCCCGTGAGCAAGAGGTGTACCTGGGCATGTGCCGGCGCTGGCGTGAGGTGCCCAAGCCGACCATTGCCATGGTCCAGGGTGCGTGTGTGGCCGGTGGGCTGATGCTGGCCTGGGTGTGCGACCTGATCGTGGCCAGCGATGATGCGTTTTTCCAGGACCCCGTGGTACGTATGGGCATTCCCGGGGTGGAGTATTTTGCCCACCCGTATGAGCTGAACCCGCGCATCGCCAAGGAGTTTCTGTTCACCGGCGATCGCATGAGTGCCGAGCGTGCCTACCAGATGGGCATGGTCAACAGGGTAGTGCCACGTGAGGAACTGGAGCAGGGCACCTATGCGCTGGCGGCCGGTATTGCCCGGCAGCCGCGAATGGGCCTTGCGCTGACCAAGCAGGCCATTAACCACGTCGAGGATCTGCAGGGTAAACGCACGGCGATGGACGCCGCCTTTGCCTGGCACCACTTCGCCCATGCCCACAACGAACTGCTGTCGGGTGACAAGCTGGGCGGCTTCGATGCCAAGGCCATGGCCCTGGCCAACAAGGCTGCCGCCAGTGGAGAGCAGGCATGAGCCGCTGGTTGTGTACGCCACTGACCCAAGCCTTGGGCTGCCGCTATCCGATCGTGCAGACCGCCATGGGTTGGGTTGCAGACGCCAACCTGGTGATTGCCACAACCCGCGCCGGTGGTTTCGGTTTTCTGGCCGGGGCCACGATTGCGGCCGATGCCCTGGAAGGCGAGATCAACAAGGTAATTGCCGCCACCGGTGGCAGCAATTTCGGCCTGAACTTTCATATGTTCCAGGAGAACGCGGCCCAATGCGTTGACCTGGCGATTCGCTACCGCTTGCGGGCGGTCAGTTACGGACGTGGCCCGGACAAACAGACCATCGCCCGTTTCAAGGCTGCCGGGGTGTTGTGTATCCCGACGGTGGGCGCACTCAAACACGCCCTGAAGGCGGTGGCGCTGGGCGCGGACATGATCACTATCCAGGGCGGCGAGGGCGGCGGGCATACCGGTGGTGTGCCCAGTTCGATCCTCTTGCCCCAGGTGCTCGCTGCGGTGTCGGTGCCGGTAATCGCCGCAGGTGGTTACTCCACCGGCAGAGGCCTTGCCGGCGCGCTGGCGGCCGGCGCCGTGGGTATTGCCATGGGCACGCGCTTTTTGATGACCCGGGAGTCGCCTACGCCGTCGAGTACCTTGGTGCATTACCTCGAGGTCAACGACCCGCAACGGGTGCGGGTGACCACTGCGGTAGATGGCATGCGCCACCGCATGATCGAGAACCCGTTTATCAACCGCCTGGAGCAGGCCGGGTCTTTTGGGCGCCTGCGCATCGCGTTGCGCAGCGCCTGGAAATGGAAGCAGCAAACCGGAATGAGCCTGAGCCATCTGTTCGGTGTGCTGCGCCAGGCACTCAAGGAAGACCCCGGCGCGCTTTCGCAAACGGTGATGGCCGCCAACCAGCCGGTACTGCTGCAGCGTTCGATGATCGACGGTGTTCCGGACGAAGGCATTCTGCCCAGCGGCCAGGTAGCCGCCGCCATTGGCGAACTCAAGAGTTGCCAGCAAGTGATCGAAGAAATTGCCCAGGAAGCCGAATGCTGCCTGGAAGCCCTGTTGGCTTGCCGTAGCGAGCATCAGCCTGCCGAACTTTGGAGAACACCCTCATGAGTCAAGCATTTACCACACAGATCGAGGCGGGCATTGCTGAGCTGGTGCTGGCCAAACCGCCGGTCAATGCCCTGGGCAGCCAGGAGTGGATGGACCTGGCCCATCAGGTCGAAGCCTTGGGCGCCAACCCCGACGTCCGGGTGATCGTCATCCGTGCCGAAGGCCGCGGCTTCTGCGCCGGTGTCGACATCAAGGAACTGGACGCCCACCCCGAACGCATCGTAGCGGTCAACGCCGGTAATTATGCGGCATTCAAGGCGGTACATCGCAACCCTGTGCCGGTCATCGTCGCCGTGCACGGTTTCGTCCTCGGTGGCGGCGTCGGCATTACCGGTGCAGCCGACATTGTCGTGGCCTCCGAGTGCGCCACCTTTGCCTTGCCTGAAGTAGACCGTGGGGCCATGGGCGGCGGCGCGCACCTGCAGCGTTTGTTCCCGGTGCAGAAGGTTCGTTATCTGTTCTTCACCGGCGACAAGATCGGCGCCGCAGAGGCAGCGCAGTATGGCTTCATCGAGCGCGTGGTGCCCAAAGAGCAGCTGCGCGAAACCGCGCTGGAGATTGCCGCCAAGATCGCCGCCAAGAGCCCGGTGATGATCCGTATCGCCAAGGAAGCCCTCAACGGCATCGAGGACGGCAACCTGGAAGACAAGTACCGCTGGGAGCAGGGGCTGACCCTGCAGGCCTACACCAGTCCGGATTCTGCGCAAACCCGCCGCGCCTTCGTCGAAAAACGCGACGCCAAGTTCTGAGAGAGTGCCATGGAACTAGCTTATACCCCCAAGCAGAAGGCCTTCCGTGAGGAAGTGCGCGAATGGCTGGCGGCCAATCAGCCGACTACGCCCCTGGCCAACTATGACACCCGGGAAGGGTTCGAGCAGCACCGGGCCTGGGAGGCGAAGCTGTTCGAGCAACGCCTGTCGATGGTCATGTGGCCCAAGGCTTACGGCGGGCGCGGTTGCGACCTGATCGAGTGGCTGATTTTCGAGGAAGAGTACTACGGCGCCGACGCACCGATGCGTATCAACCAGAACGGTCAGCTGCTGCTCGGCCCAACGTTGATGGAGTTCGGTACCGAGGCGCAGAAGCAGCGCTTCCTGCCGCGCATGGCCTCCAGTGTCGACATGTGGGCCCAGGGCTGGTCCGAGCCCAATGCCGGCTCCGACATGGCCGCGATCACCAGCAAGGCCATTCGCGATGGCGATCACTATGTGCTCAACGGGCAGAAAACCTGGTCCAGCCGCGCACTGTTCGCCGACTGGCTGTTTGGCCTGTTCCGCAGCGACCCGGCCTCGACCCGGCACAACGGCTTGTCGTTCGTGATGGTGCCGCTCGATGCCCCAGGCGTGACCATCCGGCCGATTAAGGCGCTGAACGGCAAGAACACCTTCGCCGAAGTGTTTTTCGACGATGTGCGCGTGCCGGTTGAAAACTGCATTGGTGCCGAAGGCCAGGGCTGGCATGTGGCGATGGCCACCGCGGGTTTTGAGCGAGGTTTGCTGCTGCGTTCGCCGGCACGTTTCCAGGCCACGGCGCGCAAGTTGATACAACTGTACAACGCCAACCGCCAGAGCGCCGACCGCGACCCGAGCATCCGCGAAGCGGTTGTCGAGGCCTGGCTGGGCGCTGAAGGCTACGCGCTGTCGTCCTATCACACCGTCGGGCGCTTGAGCCGTGGCGCGCAGATCGGCGCCGAGTCGAGCATCAACAAGATCATCTGGTCGGAGCTTGACTTGAAGATGCACGAAACCGCCATGCGCATCCTGGGTGCGCACGGCGAGCTGTTGAGCAGCGCTGCGCAAGCGGTCGAAGGCGGCTGGCTTGATGGCTTCCTGTTCGCTCAGGCCGGGCCGATCTACGCCGGCACCAACGAAATCCAGCGCAACATCATCGCCGAGCGCATGCTCGGCCTGCCGAAATAGGAGCCGGCCATGGACTTTACCTTTACCGATGATCAGCTCACGTTTCGCGAAGCCATCAGCCGTTTCCTGATGACCGAGGCGGCGCCCGAAATGCTGCGCGAGATCTGGGAAACCGATACAGGCCGCTCCGCTGACTTGCGCAACAAGATAGCTGAACAGGGCCTGACGGCATTGTCGGTGCCCGAACAGTTCGGCGGCCTGGGCATGGACGATGTGGCCTGGGCACTGATGACCCAGGAGTTGGGCTACTACGCCATCCCGGACTCGCTGGCCGACACGGCTTATGTTGTCACCGGGCTGCTGAATGGCCTGCCAGACGACAACCCGGTCATAGCCCGGCTGTTGCCGCGCATCGCCGATGGCAGCGTGCGCCTGGCGATCGGCCACCCGATCAACCCGTTGGTGCCTGACGCACCGCTGGCAGAGTGGCTGATCCTTGCCCACGGCGATGAAGTGCATGCGGTGCCGCGCGCGCAGGTCGATGTGCAGGCCAACGCCAGTATCGATGCCTCCAGGCGCCTGGGCCTGGTGAGCTGGCAGCCAACTCGCGACACCCTGCTGATCGGCGGCGAACAGGGGCGGGCCTTGTGGGCCGATACCTTGAACCGCGGCGCCTTGTCGGTTGGTGGGCAGCTGCTCGGGCTGGCCCAGCGAATCCTCGACCTGTCGGTGGACTACGTGGCCCAGCGCAAGCAATTTGGCAAGCCTATCGGCAGCTTTCAGGCGGTTAAGCATCACCTGGCCGATATCGCCAGCAAGATCGAATTCGCCAAACCTGTGCTGTATCGCGCGGCCTATGCCCTGGCGCAGGGTGATCGCCGCGCCGATGTCTATGTATCGCAGGCCAGGCTGGCCTGTTGCGACGCCAGCTGGCTGGCGGCGCGCCATGGCATCCAGGTGCACGGTGCGATGGGTTACACCTGGGAAGTCGACCTGCAGATGTTCATGAAGCGCGTGTGGTCGCTGGACCCGTCCTGGGGCGACCGTGCCACCCATAAAACCCGCGTCGCCGCCTATGTGCTCAGCGATGAAGCCCGGCTTGGGCCGGGCGCTACCTTCGAGGACTGAGCCATGCCCCAAGCGTATATCGTCGATGCCCTGCGCAGCCCCACGGGCAAACGCAAAGGCAGCCTGGCCCATGTGCATGCCATTGACCTGGGCGCGCATGTGTTGAAAGCGCTGATCGAACGCAATGCCATTCCTGCCCACGCGTATGACGACGTGATTTTCGGATGTGTCGACGCCATCGGCTCGCAGGCGGGTGACATCGCCCGCACCAGTTGGCTGGCTGCCGGCTTGCCGCTGAACGTACCGGGCACCACGGTCGACCGGCAGTGCGGTTCGTCGCAACAGGCGCTGCATTTTGCCGCACAAGCGGTGATGAGTGGCATGCAGGAGGTGGTGGCTGTCGGTGGTGTGCAGACCATGACCCAGATCCCGATCTCGTCGGCGATGCTCGCTGGCCAACCGCTGGGCTTCAGCGACCCGTTTTCCGGCAGCAAAGGCTGGCAGGCGCGCTTTGGGCAGCAGCCGGTCAATCAGTTTTACGCCGCCCAGCGCATCGCCGATCACTGGCAGATCAGCCGCGAAGACATGGAAGTGTTTGCCCTGGAAAGCCATCGTCGTGCCTTGGCGGCCGCAGACGCCGGGTATTTCGCCCGCGAGATCGTTGCCTGCGAAGGCCTGGCCTTTGATGAAACGCCACGGGTCAGCAGCCTGGAGAAAATGGCCAGCCTGGAGCCTGTGAGCGCTGAGTTCCCGTCGATCACGGCCGCTGTATCGAGCCAGACCTGCGATGCCTCGGCGGCGTTACTGGTGGTTTCGGAGGCGGCGCTCAAGCGCTACAACCTGACCCCCAGGGCGCGTATTCATCACCTGTCGGTGCTCGGCGACGACCCGATCTGGCACCTCACCGCACCGATTGCAGCCACCCGCGCGGCGCTCAAGAAGGCAGGCCTGCGCATGGCTGATATCGACCTTGTGGAAATCAACGAAGCGTTTGCCTCGGTGGTCATGGCCTGGGCCAAGGAGCTCGATTACGACCCGGCACGCACCAACGTCAATGGCGGCGCCATCGCCCTTGGCCACCCACTGGGCGCTACCGGTGCGCGTTTGATGACCACCTTGCTGCATTCGCTTGAACGCACCGGCGGGCGTTATGGCCTGCAAACCATGTGCGAAGGCGGCGGCCAGGCCAACGTCAGCATCATCGAACGGCTTTGAAGCCACCCACACTCAACAACAGGAAAACATCCTATGGGAATCTGTGCAGGTCGTACCGCGATCATCACCGGTGCCGGTGGCGGGCTGGGCCGCGCGTATGCGTTGGCATTTGCCGCTGAAGGCGCCAATGTGGTGGTCAATGACATTCGTCGTGAGGCCGCCGAGGCGGTGGTCGACGAGATTTGTTCCAGTGGTGGCCGAGCAATCGCCAACGATGGCGACATCACCACCCTGAGCAGCGCTCAAGGCATCGTCGAGGCTGCATTGGCGGCGTTCGACGAAGTGCATGTTTTGGTCAACAACGCCGGGGTCTTGCGTGATCGCATGTTCATCAGCCTGTCAGAAGAGGACTGGGACATGGTGATGCGCGTGCACCTGAAAGGGCACTACTGCCTGGCCAATATCCTCGGCCGGCGCTGGCGCGATCAGGCCAAGGCCGGTACGCCGGTGGCGGCGCGCATCATCAATACCAGTTCCGGCGCCGGCTTGCAGGGCTCGATCGGGCAGTCCAACTACGCGGCGGCCAAAGGCGGTATTGCTTCCCTGACCCTGGTGCAGGCGGCGGAACTGGCCCGCTATGGCGTCACCGCCAACGCCCTGGCCCCGGCGGCGCGCACGGCGATGACCGAAAGCGCAATGCCGGACATGGTCAAAAAGCCCGATGACGACAGCTTCGACGCCTGGGCGGCAGAGAACGTCGCGCCTTTGGTGGTGTGGCTGGGCAGTGAGGCGTCCGGGCATGTCAGCGGCCAGCTGTTCGAGAGCCAGGGTGGCCGGATCTCCCTCGGTGATGGCTGGCGTACCGGCGTCACCCGCGACAAGGGCGCGCGCTGGCAGGTCGCTGAAGTAGGGGCGGCGGTCGATGCGATCCTCAGCGAAGCACCCAAGGCGCAAAGGGTCTGGGGCACGTGAGCGCGGCTTGATGCATAGGCGTCGGCGTTGCCGGCGCCTGCCTCTAGTTGCCTTGCCACAACCGACCCCGTCCGTTTTGACGATGTGCCTGCCCCCTGCGGCCTTTATACCTGTCGACAACCTGTTTTCTGTCAGAGGTATACCGCGTGAAACAAGCCCCTCCTTATGTGCCAGGCCACCAGTTGCTGGCTGGCAAATCCGTGCTTATCACTGCCGCCGCTGGCGCTGGCATCGGTTATGCCGCGGCCAGGCGCTGCGCCGAAGAAGGTTGCCGCGCCCTGATGATTTCCGATGTTCATCCCCGGCGCCTGGAGCAGGCGGTGGAACAGCTCAAGGCCGACACCGGCTTGCAGGCCGTGTACGGCCAGCTGTGCAACGTCACCGTCGAGACCGAGGTGCAAGCTCTGGTCGCCGCCGCCGAACAGGCCCTTGGCGGCGTCGATGTACTGATCAACAACGCAGGCCTTGGTGGTTCCAGGCGGGTTACCGAGATGTGCGACGAGGAGTGGCTGCGGGTCATTGATGTGACCCTTACCGGCACCTTCCGCATGACCCGCGCGATGCTGCCGCATATGGAGCGCCGAGGGAGCGGGGCGATCGTCAACAACGCTTCAGTACTCGGCTGGCGTGCGCAAAAAGAGCAGGCGCACTACGCCGCCGCCAAGGCCGGGGTCATGGCGCTGACCCGCTGCAGTGCGCTGGAAGCCGCCGAAAGCGGGGTGCGCATCAACGCCGTGTCACCGTCGATTGCCTTGCACGAATTTCTCAAGAAGGCCAGCAGCGAAGAACTGCTGGCCAAACTGGCCGACCGTGAAGCCTTTGGCCGCGCCGCTGAAGTGTGGGAAGTCGCCAACGTCATGATCTTCCTGGCCAGCGATTACGCCTCCTACATGGTTGGCGAAGTGCTGTCGGTCAGTTCACAACAAGCTTGAGGGCACCCCATGAGCACCCGATTCAGTAGCGCCGAGCAAATGCTCAAGGCCCAGGGCCTGGACCTGGGCGTCACCGACTGGCTGCAGCTGACCCAGGCGCGGGTCAATCTGTTTGCCGAAGCCACTGGCGATCAGCAGTGGATACATGTCGACCCCGAGCGCGCCGCCAATGGCCCGTTTGGGGCGTGCATCGCCCATGGCTACCTGACCCTGGCGCTGGCCAACCTGTTCATGCCGCAGCTGATGAGCATCGACAACATGGCCATGGGTGTGAACTACGGCACCGACCGCGTGCGTTTCCCCGCCGTGGTGAAAGTCGGCGCGCGGGTACGCGGCAGAGGCCAGGTTGTCAGTGCCGAGCTGATCGGCAGCGCGGTACAGCTGGTGGTGCGCATCAGCGTCGAGATCGAGGGCGCCGAACGCCCTGGTTGCGTGGTCGACACCATCAGCCGTTACACCTTCAACCCCATCACCGAGTGAGCCTGTTCATGGACAAGCAAGACGTTGTAATCGTAGCGACTGCCCGTACCGCGCTGAGCAAATCTTTTCGCGGCTCTTTCAACGACACCGAAGCCCCCGTGCTGGGCGGCCATGTGGTGCGCGCGGTGGTCGAGCGTGCCGGTATCGAGCCTGGCGCGGTGGATGACGTGATCATGGGCGCGGCGGTACAGCAGGGCACCCAGGGCTACAACATTGGCAGGCTGTGTGCCTACACCGGCGGTTTGCCCGACAGCGTGCCGGGCATGGCCCTGGACCGTATGTGCGCTTCCGGCCTGATCAGTATCGGCACGGCGGCGAAGAACATTCTGGCCGGTGAAATGAGCATTGTCATTGGCGGGGGGGTCGAGTCGCTGTCGCTGACCCAGAACAAGCACAAGAACACCTACCGCAACCAGTCGGAGGCGGTGCTGGCGTGCATGCCAAGTGCCTATATCCCGATGATCGAAACCGCCGAGATCGTTGCCCGGCGCTATGACATCAGCCGCGCGGCCCAGGACGACTACTCACTGCAAAGCCAGCAGCGCACGGCGGCTGCCCAGCGCGATGGCCTGTTCGACGAAGAAATCGTACCGCTGCAAGTGCGCAAGCTGCGCTTTGACAAGGAAGGCCAGCCCGATGGCCATGAACAGGTGGTGGCCGAGCGCGACGAGTGCAACCGTCCTTCGACCCGCTTCGAAGACCTGGCGGCGTTGAAACCCGTGTGGAAGAACGGCCAATGGGTCGAGCAGGGCGAGTTCATTACCGCCGGCAACGCCTCCCAGTTCTCCGACGGCGCCTCGGCCAGCCTGCTGATGAGCCGCGCCGAGGCCGCCCGGCGTGGCCTGAAGCCCCTGGGGACGTATCGCGGCATCGCCGTGGCCGGCTGCGCGCCGGAAGAGATGGGCATCGGCCCGGTGCTGGCGGTGCCCAAACTGCTCAAACGCTTCGGTTTGAGCGTGGCTGACATCGGGTTATGGGAAATCAACGAAGCCTTTGCCTGCCAGGTCCTGCATTGCCGCGACGCCCTGGGCATCCCTGCGGAGCGCCTGAACGTCAACGGCGGGGCTATTGCGATTGGTCACCCGTTTGGCATGTCGGGTGCGCGTATGGTCGGGCATGGCCTGCTGGAAGGGCGCCGCCGCGGCGTGCGCTATGTGGTCGTGGCCATGTGCATTGGGGGTGGCATGGGCGCGGCGGGCCTGTTCGAGCTGGACTGACCCGCGGTTCTGTCTATCGGCACCGGGGTAGGCCATTTGGACGATGTCCCGCAGGTCGAGCAGACGGACTATCTACACACCTCAGACACCGCGCCCTGGTGGCGCGGTGATTCACGACTACAAGAACAAGAGGGTGGACCGTATGTCTATTGTCGAGCGCCTGGATGTCGCTACACGCAGTCGCCCATGCGCCAAGCTTATTGCCTATTTCGTGTGCATTACGGTTGCCGCAATCGTTGCGCTGGCATTTACCCCACGCGGCGCGCTGAACATCGCCCAGACCACGCTGAATACCGAGCGCATGCAGATAAACGGCCTGCTCAATCTGGGCACTCGTCAGGTGGCGGTGGGTGAGCGCGGCACCATCCTGATCAGCGACGACCGCGGCCGCAGGTGGCAGCAAGCCACGGTCGAGCCGCAACGTCAGATTTCCCTCACGGCTTTGACCGCGTTGAACCCCGAGCAGTTGGTAGCCGTTGGCCAGGACAGCCTGATTCTGCGCTCCAATGACGCTGGCAGCACCTGGCAAGAGGTTCATTTTGATCCCGCAGCAGGCGAGCCATTGCTCGGTGCCTGGGCGGCCGGTGGCAAGCAGGTTGTCGTGTTCGGCAGCTACGGCAAGTTCTACCAGTCCGACGATGCCGGGCGCAGCTGGCGCGCGGTGGCGCTGGAGGTCGACCGTGCCCATCTCAATGCGCTGGATGGCGGCAGCGATGGCCGGCGCATGCTGGTCGGCGAACAGGGCCTGGTCATGCGCAGCGCCGATAACGGGCAGCATTGGCAACAGTTGCCGGCGTTCTACAACGGCTCACTGTTTGGCGTGGTTCGCCTGAGCGCCCAGCGTTGGGTGACCTATGGCATGCGCGGCCATGTGTTTGTCACCGACAACTTCGGTGAGCAGTGGCAGGCGATCAAGGTTGGCAATACCCAGCCGCTTTATGGCCATGTTGTGCTGCCGGACCACAGCGGCGTACTGATTGTCGGCGGCGGCAGCTCGATGGTGCGCCTGGACGCAGAAGGCCGCTTGATCGGCACCACCCGCCAACCGGGGTTGGGCACCTTGACCTCAGCCATTGTGGTGGGCACCGATCAGTTGCTGGTAGCCGGTGAACGGGGCGTTTTCCAGGGGAACGGTAACAGCGTTGCCGCTCTGGGCAAAGGAGAGCAAGTGCATGAAGTACGCTAAAGCCCGAGCCGGGCGCCTGGTCGAGCGTTGCGCCGACCTGCTGTTGGCACGACGCAAACTGCTGTTGACGGTGTTCCTGCTGCTGACCCTGGGCCTGGGCTACAGTGCCACGCATACCCAGCTCGACCCTGGCTTCAACAAGCAGATCCCGGTGCGACATGAGTACATGCTCAACTTCCTCGAATTCAGCCAGTACTTCACCGGTGCCAACCGCTTTCTGGTCAGCGTCAGGTGGAAGGGCGAGGGTGACATCTACAACCCCGAGTTCCTCGACACGCTGCGCAAGGTGACTGACGATGTGTTCTTTATCAACGGGGTCAGCCGTGCCAGCGTAACCTCGCTGTTCACCGCCAACGTGCGTTACATCGAGATCACCGAAGAAGGCTTTTTTGGTGATGTGGTGGTACCGCCACGCTTTACCGCCAGCGCCGAAGACCTGGCCCAGGTGCGCAGTAACGCCGCGCGCTCGGGGCAGGTCGGGCGGCTGGTGGCCAATGACCTGAAGTCGGCCATGGTCCGGGCCGACTTGCAGGACGTTGACCCACAAACAGGCAAATCGGTCAGTTACGTTGAAGTCGCCAAGCGTCTGGAGGACATTCGCGACAAATACAGCAGCGATCAGATCGAGATCAACATCGTCGGTTTCGCCAAACTGGTGGGTGATGTTGTCGAAGGGCTGATGACCGTGATCGGTTTTTTTGTCGTCGCCTTCCTGATCACCGGCCTGTTGCTGTGGCTGTATTCACGCTCGTTGCGCCTGACCGTAGTCGCGCTGCTGGTGGCGTTGCTGCCGGTGGTATGGCTGTTGGGCTTGTTGCCGCTGATGGGCCTGGGTATCGACCCGATGTCGATCCTGGTGCCGTTCCTGATTTTTTCCATTGGCGTTTCGCACGCTGTGCAGATGACCAATGCCTGGAAACAGGAAGTGCTGGCCGGCAAGGATTCGCTACAGGCGGCGCACCTGGCCTTTTGCAAGATCTTCATTCCTGGCTCCCTGGCGTTGCTGATGAATGCCTTGGGCTTTGGCGTGATCATGCTGATCGACATTCCTATCGTGCATGAACTGGGGGTGACGGCCTGTATCGGCGTGATGCTGATGATCATCACCAACAAGCTGATGTTGCCGATCATTATTTCCTACCTGCGCCTGGAGCGTAGTGTGCTGAGCAAGGAACGCGTCCAGCAGCAGGGCAGGCACCCGCTGTGGTGGCGCTTGTCGGCGCTGGCCGAACCGCGGCCGGCCCTGGCGGTGCTGGTGCTCAGCGTGATGCTGCTGAGCCTGGCGGTGCTCAAGGCCCGGCAGCTGGAAGTCGGTGACATCGGTGCTGGCGCACCGGAACTGCGCGCCGAGTCACGTTACAACCAGGACAACAGCAAAATTGTCAGCAGCTACTCCATCGGCCTGGATGTGCTGGCGGTGTTCGTCCAGGCCCAGGGCCTGGAAGAGGCATGCCTGTCACCGTCGGTGATGCGTGCGGTGGAAGCCTTCGACTTCCAGATGCGCAGCGTCACCGGCGTGCAGTCGGTGCAGTCGGTGGCCGGTTTTGGCAAGACGGTGATTGCCGGCAACAACGAAGGCAACCCACGTTGGGCGGCCATTCCCGGGTCGGCCCGAGGCTTGAGTCAAGGTGCCCGTGCCTACATGCCCGAGGACGGCCTGGTGACCGATGGCTGCCAGCAGATGCAGATTCTGGTGTTTCTCACCGACCACGATGGCGCCACGGTCTCGCATGTGGTCCAGGAGGCCAAGCGGATCATTGCCCAGGTCCAGGTGCCGGAAATCAGGTTTTTCCTCGGCGGTGGCAACGTCGGGGTAATGGCGGCATCCAACGACGCGGTCAAGCGCGCCGAGGTGCTGATGCTGGTGGCATTGTTTGGCTCGGTGCTGTTGTTCTGCTGGTTGACCTTCAAGTCGTTGCGCGCGGTGTTGTGCATCCTGGTGCCGCTGGCCATCGTGGCGGTACTGTGCAATGCACTGATGGCCATGCTTGGCATCGGGTTGAAGGTGGCGACCCTGCCGGTGATGGCGCTTGGGGTTGGCGTCGGGGTTGACTACGGCATTTACCTGTATGAGCGGATCCAGCACGAAATGGCCGAGGGCGCCAACCTGCGCCACGCGTTCTACCAGGCCATGTGCCAACGCGGAACAGCGGCCGTTTTCACTGCTTTGACGATGTCGATCGGGGTGTGCACCTGGGCCTTTGCACCGCTGAAGTTCCAGGCCGATATGGGGGTCTTGCTATCGTTCATGTTTCTGGTCAATGTACTTGGGGCAATTTTCCTGCTGCCGGCTTTGGCCGCCTGGTTCAACCTCGGCAAACCCTTGGTTGCGGTCAAAGCCAACCGTGCAGCGCGCGCACACGTGTTTGAATCATAACAATAAAAGCGGGCACGGCCTGGGCTGTGCCCCGCGAGGAGACGGGCGATGGGAAATTCCACCGTGGGGTTTGAAGCGCTGGCAGAAATGGGTATGGAGCTGGCGGAATATGACACGCTCATCGGCGAGTTCTATGACGGGTCGCTGAACCACAAGCTGATGGCCAAGACCCTGCGCCACGTACGCAGCCTGTACCAGGCCAATTACGTCACCTTGATCTTGAGAGTGCCAGAGCAACCGGACCTGGGCCTGATGATTGTCGTCGGTGACATCGAAGGCGAGGGGGAGGTGAGTTACTGGGCCTACCCACAAGCTGTCACCCCCTTCAGCAACCCGCCGATGGACCAGGTGTTCACCGTCGAAGACCTGATGACCGAAGCGGAGTGGGCCAATTCGGTCTACTACAAGACCTACGGTACCGTGCACGACACTTACCACATCATGGGTGCCGACGTTTCCACACCCGATGGCGGCAAGCTGCGCTTTCGCATTACCCGGCCCAAAGCCGCGCCGAAATTCACCGCCTCCGAGCGCACCCTGTGTGAAATGATCCTGCCGCATTTGCGCCGTGCGATGCACGTGCACAACCTGCTCGACCGCAGCGAGTCGATCAGCGAACTGTATGCCCAGGCCATCAGCCGCTTGTCAGTGGCCACCATCGTGCTTGACCAGAATGGCAGCGTGCTGCGCCTCAACCCGGTGGCCAGCGAACTGCTGGAACAGGCGGACGGCCTGAAACTGGTGGGTGGGCGCCTGGAAGCCACCTATCCCAGCGACAACCGCGAACTGCAACGCCTGGTACGCAATGCCTTCGCGCGTGACGTCAACAGCGAAAAGGTCAGCACGGCGGCCGAAGCGATGTCGGTGGCCAGGCCATCGGGCCAGGTCAACCTTGGGGTAGTGATCGAGGCCATTCCCACCCAGGACTGGGCCGAGGGCAAGAGCAAACCTGCGGTGGTGGTATACATCCGCGACGCGGTTGGCCGCTCCATGGCTAGCGAAACGGTAACCAAGCAACTGTTCAACCTGACCCGGGCGGAAACCGCACTGGCCATGGAGCTGGCTAACGGCCTGTCGCTTGAAGAGGCCGCCGAAGTATTAAATGTGCGCCGCAACACCGCACGGGCGCATTTGCGCTCGATCTTTTCAAAGACGGGTGTGCGCCGCCAGACGGAGTTGGTGCGCATCATTCTCAACAGTGTGGTTGCCTTGGGAAAGCCCAAACTGGCAGCACTGCCAAACGATAAGCCGGAAAAACCGGTGTTGAAGCTGGCCACCCCGGCGCGCAATAGCGCCTGAAATTCGCCCGGCTTACCCGAACGCCCCGGTCCTGCTTGCAAGGCCGGGGCGTTTTAGTCCGTGCGGACGATGTTGTGGGGTTTGCGCGGCACCAATACTAGCCAGCACCACCATTCAACAAGGAGCAACGTTATGCCAGTTACAGCGGTCAGCGGTTCTGCATCCGGTATCGGCGCGGCAGTCTGCCAGGCGCTACGTGCCGCCGGGCACCGCATCATCGGCATCGACCGGGAAAATGCCGAGGTGATTGCCGACCTTTCCAGCGCAAGCGGGCGCCAGGCCGCCATCAGTGCGGTGCTCGAGCACAGCGGCGGGGTGCTCGACGGCCTGGTGTGCTGCGCCGGGGTAGGCTCCAGCGCGGTGTCCGATACCATCGTGTCGGTCAACTACTTTGGCGTCTGTGAGCTGCTGGACGGCCTGGCCGATGCGTTGGCCAAGGGCGAGCGGCCAGCCGCTGTAGTGATCGGATCGATTGCGGCCACCCACGTCAGCCCCGATCAGCAGCCGATGATTGCGGCCATGCTCGCCGGCAACGAAGCGCTGGCACTGGAACACGCCAATACCTTGGGGCAGTCCCATGTGGCCTATGCCAGCTCCAAATACGCCGTGACCTGCAATGCCCGTAGCAAGGCGGTTGCCTGGGCAAAACAAGGCATACGCCTGAATGTGGTGGCGCCTGGGGCAGTCGAGACGCCGCTGCACCAGGCGTCGCTGAACGATCCACGCTTTGCCAAGGCGGTCCGTGAGTTTGTCGCACCGCTGGGGCGCGCCGGCAACCCTGAGGAGATCGCCCAGGTCGTGGCATTCTTGCAGTCGACTCAAGCCAGTTTTGTCCACGGCACTGTGATGTTTGTAGATGGCGGTATGGATGCCATGGTTCGTCCGGCACGTTTCTAGCCTATGTCCACGTGAGAACAACAATGACCAAAGTGGCCTTCATTACCGGGGCAAGCCGCGGTATCGGGCGCGAGACGGCATTGGCCTTTGCCCGGGCCGGGTTCGACGTGGCGATCAGTGCCCGCACTGTAGAGGAGGGCGAAAGCACCGCGCATCGGCTGTGCGACGCCCAGGGCGTGCCCCTGGCGGGCAGCCTCAACAGTACGGCAGCCGCGATCCGCGCCATGGGGCGCAAGGCGTTGGTGGTGCCTATGGATCTGCTCGACAGCGCCTCGGTACTGGCCGCCGGCCAGGCAGTACTGGCGGCGCTCGGGCGCATCGATGTGCTGATCAACAACGCCATCTACCAGGGCCGCGATCTCAACAGCGCATTCATGTCGCTGCAGCCGCAGACCATGCAGCGGGTATTCCAGGGTTATGTGCTGGCGCCGCTGTTGCTGACTCAGACCGTGTTGCCCGGCATGCTCGAACGGGGCGACGGGGTGGTGATCAACGTCACCTCCGGTGCCGGTGAAGGCGACCCCCCGGTGGCTGCCGTCGACGGTGGCTGGGGCTACGCCTACGGTGCGGGCAAGGCTGCAGTCTCCAGGGTTTCGGGGGTGCTTGCAGCTGAGCTGGGCGAGCAGGGGATTCGCGCCTTTACGCTTAACCCGGGGGTGGTCACCACCGACGCGCTGAAGGCTACCATCGGCGAAAACGGCCTGCTGGCCCTGCGCATCGGCACTGCGCCTCCCCAGGTGCCGGCAGAGGTGATGGTGTGGCTGGCCACCCACGATCAGGCCGCTCGCTTTCAACGGCGCACCATCGCCGCGCAGGCGTTTGCGCTGGAGCACGGCATCGTCGCCAACTGGCGATGACCACTGAAGAAGTACTCGTGGTGCTCATCTAGTCCATGCGGAGGATGAGCACCGGCGGCTGCTCGGTGAAGATTGACCGGGCAAGTTACCGGGGATTTCCACACGAGGAACAATAACAATGACCAAGCTCGCAGCAATCAATGTCGAAACTGCTCTGGCCCCGCGCTTCGGCCGAGGCTGGCACTGCCTGGGTGAAGCGGCCGACTACCGTGATGGCCAGCTGCACACCCTGAATATCTTCGGCACGCGCTTGCTGGCATTTGCGACTTCCAGCGGCCAGATCAGCGTCATTGATGCGCATTGCCCGCACATGGGCGCCGACCTCTCGCGCGGCACCCTGGAAAATGACCGGGTGGTATGCCCCTTTCATCACTGGCAGTACGACGCCAGCGGCAAGTGCGTGGAGATCCCGTACTGCAAGCGTATCCCTCCGAAGGCCAAGACCCGTAGCTGGCTGACCTGTGAAGAAAACAACCTGCTGTTTGTCTGGAACAACCCGGAAGGCAAGGCGCCGGCAGACGGCGTGGTGATTCCTCATCTGCCGGAACAGGACAGTGACGAATGGCTGCACGACTGGCACATGGACAAGCTGATTATCGAAACCAACCCACGCGAACTGGTCGATAACCTGGCAGATGCCCAGCACTTCGGGCCGGTTCATGGCACGCCAACCAAGTATTTCGCCAACGTCTTCGAAGGGCACATTGCCCAGCAGATTTTCCATGGCGACTCCGAGCGCCTGGGCGGTGATCTGGTGGCCGAGTCGGCGTACTACGGGCCAGCCACGCACTTTACCCGCATGCGCGCGGTGTTCGAGGGCATGGAAATCCACTCGATCCTGCTCAACTGCCATGTGCCGATCACCGCCAACAGTTTTGAGCTGCGTTTTGGCTGCATGGTGAAGAAGGTGCCGGGATGGAGCGAAGAACAGAACCGGGAGATGGCCAAGGACTATGTGATGCGCAACCGCGAATCCTTTTACCAGGACGTGGATATCTGGGCGCACAAGATTCGGGTGAACAACCCGGTCCTGGCCGAAGGCGATGGCCCGGTCTATCAACTGCGCGAGTGGTACGAGCAGTTTTTCATGGACGAAGCCAGCGTGCCGGACGCCATGGCTGAGCGCCGCGAAGTCATTACCGTCGGCCAGCGCTGAAAGCCACCCGAGCAGGAGAGAGCAATGAACATGAGTGGCCGTAATACCCTGGCGATCATGCTGGCCGCCAGCTTCGCTTCGACGATTGGCGGCTTGCCGTTCAATACCTTGCCTATCCTGCTCGGGTCGATGGTCGACAGCCTAGGCTTTACTGTCGAACAGATCGGCCTGCTGGGCTCGGTGTGTTTTGCCGGCTACCTGCTCGGCACGCTGCTGGCAGTGGTGCTGATCGACCGCATGAACTGGCGCTGGTTGACCCTGGGTTGTGCGCTTGGCGCTGCGGCGGCGTATGGGATGTCGTCCTGGCTGCCGGCCACGGCCCAGCTGCCGCTGTGGGCGGTGATCGGTTTTTTTGCTGCGCTCATGACCTGCCTGGGCATGCGCATCATGGGTGAAATGGCCAACAAGGAACGCGCCCTGGGCATGCGGCTGGGCATTGAACTGGGGGTGGTGGCCGCGGTGCTGTTCGCCCTGCCGTCGCTGGTGATTGCCTATTTCCATTACACCGGCGCGGCCTTGATGCTGGCTGCGATCATTCTGCTGTTGAGCCTCAGCGCGCTGGCATTGCCCAGGCGTCAGGACTTCCTTCACGAAGCGCAGCAGGCGCCAACCGACTCGTTGCTAGCACGCTTCAGGTTCCCGCCGGCGGCTTATGCAGCGTTGGCATTCTTCTTTCTATTCGGCGCCGGGCAGATTGGCCTTTGGGCGTTCCTTGAGCGCTTGGGCCATGGCCTGGCGTTGCAGCCAGCGGAACTGGGTGTCGTCTTCGCCGTGCTGAAACTGCTCGGCGGCGCAGCGGCGCTGGCCTTGGCGGTGGTGGGTGACCGTCTGGGCGTACGCGTGCCCCATCTTATCGTGCTCGCGGTGCTGGGTACCGGGCTGTTGTTACTGGGCAACGCCGAAGGCTTTTTGATGTATGCCGCCGGCGCCTGGATCTGGGAAGTCGGCTTTACCTGGGGCTGCGTCTACCAGACCGCAGCGATTGCGCGGCTGGACCGCAGCGGCCGCTCGATCATGCTGATTCCAGGGGCCTTTGCCCTGAGCTCCATGGCAGGTCCGGCCTTGGCCGGGCAACTGGTCGGTGAGGGCTTCGGCATGCTGCTGTGGCTGGCGGCTGGCTGTGCGCTGATCCCGGTGCTGGCGTTTACCTGGCTGCTGGCGCAACGTTTACAGGGCGCGGGCACTGGCTGTGCAGTGGGTGTGCAGGCGTGATGGCTGACACGCAGCGAAGTGGTGAGGCTGGTCGAGACGCAGGCGGCAGGGGCGGATAATGAAAAATTTCGGGGTAGCTGTGTGGTAAACGCCGAATTTTGATAGCCTCCTATCATTTTGGAGGCTTCTCATGACACCCAACGCTCAGGCAAAACTCGCTGCACGCTATGGCGCACCGAACATTTCTGCGCTGCAACAATGGAATGACACCATCGACCAACTGCTTGAACACCGCAGCGTCAGGGCGTTCACTGATCAACCTCTGCCCGAGGGTACGCTCGAGACTTTGATTGCTGCCGCGCAGTCCGCGTCCACATCATCCAACCTCCAGGTCTGGAGTGTGGTGGCGGTGCAAGAGGGGGAGCGAAAAGGCCGCCTCTCGGCGCTGGCCGGCAACCAACCCTACATCCATCAAGCGCCACTGTTCCTGGTCTGGCTTGCCGATTTGTCCCGCGTCTCGCGCATCGCAGACCAGCATGGGGTAGCGCTGGAGGCCTTGCCCTACCTGGAAAGCCTGTTGCTCGGCACCATCGACGCGGCGCTTGCGGCCCAGAATGCGGTCGTTGCGTTGGAGTCGCTTGGGCTCGGAAGCGTGTACATCGGCGGTATCCGTAACGACATCGAAGCCGTTGCCAAGGAACTGCAACTGCCGCCTCAGGTCTATCCGGTGTTCGGCCTATGCGTTGGCTATCCGTCGCCGGATCGGCCAGCCAAGGTGAAGCCGAGGCTTCCACAGGCAGCAGTGCTTCATCACGAAACGTACTCGGCTGCCGACGAGCAGGGCGTTCTAGCAGAATACGACAAGCGCCTGGGTGCTTTCTATCAACGCGAGGGCATGAAGCCTTCAGGCTGGTCGGAGCAAGTGGTTAGCAGGCTGCGGAACGTTTCTAGCCTGCATGGGCGCGAGGAGCTGCTGGGAGAATTGAGCCGGATGGGCTTTGGCCTGCGCTAAAGCGACAGACGAACGCACAGGGTGCATCAGATCAGTTGAAGTGCTGTGCTCGCCATAACTTGGCATCACGCTCTAGAATCTCATCCATGGCTTGTCGTTCATGTGCGTAAGGAAAGAGGCAATATATGGATCGCGAAGGCGCCGGCTTTTCAGGAGAGCTGGATGCTCCCGCATTACCCAGTCAGGAGTCCGCGTTTCCGACGAGCGCTTTGGAGCGTCTGCAGTTGGCGCTCGATGCTGGCGCGATCATTGGAACGTGGGTGTGGGATATTCGGCACAACCAGGTGACCGCGGATGAGCGGTTCTCGCGATCATTCGGGCTTGCTGCAGATAAATGCCTGGCGGGTATTCCGATCGAGGAAGCTTTTGCGTCGATTCACCCTGACGACCGTGATCGTGTCTCTGCCGATATCCAGGAGGCAATGAGCCGTGGCGGCGCCTACCGGTGTGAATACCGCGTGAGGCAAGATGATGGCAGCTACCGCTGGATTGAGGCCAATGGCAGAGCTGAGCTAGACGAGCAAGGCGAGGCTGTCCGGTTCCCTGGCATTCTCATGGACATTGAGTCACGCCGTTCAGCAGAGGCTGAACGCGACAGGATGTCAGCGTTGCTGCGTACCTTCACGGCTGCCGTTCCGGGGGTTGTCTACGCAAAGGATCTCGAGGGGCGGCTGATTGTTGCAAATGACGGTGTCACCCGACTGGTTGGTAAACCACCAGAGCTGTATCTGGGCAAAACCGACCTGGAGTTTCTGGAAGACAAGGCCCAGGCACGCCAGATCATGGAAACCGATCGTCATATCATGCATGGCGGGAAAGGCGCGCTGCAGATCGAAGAGCGTGTCGACATGCCGGATGGCACGGCTACCTACTGGCTTTCTGTCAAGGCACCCCTGTGCGACGAAGCCGGCGAGGTCATCGGGCTGATCGGCTCGTCCATCGATGTCACCGCGCGAAGAAATGCCGAGGCGGAGTTGCTTGAGCTTAACCGCACCCTGGAAGCGAAGATTGAACAAGCCGTGGCCGAGCGGGAAGCGGCGCAGGCAGCGCTACGCCAATCGCAAAAAATGGAGGCGGTCGGTCAGCTGACCGGAGGTATCGCTCACGATTTCAACAACCTGCTCGCGGGCATCACCGGAAGCCTTGAGCTGATCAAGCTTCGCTTGAAGCAGGGGCGCACCACTGACGTAGAACGTTACCTGACGGTGGCACAGGGTGCAGCACAAAGGGCGGCATCGCTGACCCACCGACTCCTGGCGTTCTCTCGTCGCCAGACGCTGATGCCTGTTCATACCGATGTGAACACCCTGATCAGCGACATGGAGGAGCTGATACGTCGGACGGTAGGGCCAGCAGTCCAACTCAAGGTCGAGCTCCATGCAGCCTCAAGTACTTGCCTGGTGGATCCGGCTCAAGTAGAGAACTCACTGCTAAACCTGTGTATCAACGCTCGCGATGCATTGGAAGGTGGAGGATCGATCTCCATCAGGACGTACAACGAGCAGCTGGTACCAGGGGCAAATCTCGACCCAGAACTGGCACCCGGCACGTACTTCACGATCTGTGTTGCCGATGACGGGGTAGGCATGAGCGCTGAGACGTTAGCGCGTGCATTCGAGCCTTTCTTCACCACCAAGCCTGTGGGGGCGGGTACCGGGCTCGGCCTGTCCATGATCTATGGTTTCGCCAAGCAGTCTGGCGGGCAGGTTCGGATCGAGTCAGAAGTGGGCCAAGGCGCCCGCGTATATCTGCAGCTGCCCAGCCATAAGGTTGAGGTCGATGCTGCAGGTCGTACCGAGCCATTGCCTGAGTCAGAACCGACCTCCTCAGGCGAAACGGTGTTGGTCGTCGATGATGAACCCTCCGTCCGCATGTTTGTGAGTGAGTCGCTGGGCAGCTGCGGATACATCGTGATTGAGGCGACCGATAGCCTTGCCGGCCTGCAGTTACTCCGCTCGGATACCCGCATCGATCTGCTTGTCACAGATATCGGTCTGCCAGGGGGAACCGACGGCAGGCAGATGGCCGATACTGGCCGCAGCATCAGGCCTGGTCTTCCGGTCTTGTTCATGACCGGGTATGCGCAACCCAATGTATTGGACAACGCCCAGCTGCAGCCCAACACGGCTGTGCTGACGAAACCCTTCACACTCGAAGCGTTGACGTTGAACGTAAATGCGTTACTTAAGCATTGATGATGCATAAGACACGCAAGCACCGTGTCCCCAAGGGCATCAGAGCGTTACCCGATCTCCGGCCACTATACGGTTACGTCCATTCTGTTTGGCCAGGTACAAGCGCTCGTCGGCGCGCTTGAGTATGGCCGGGGCACTGGGGGTGTCTGCGTCCCGACAGGCCACACCGATGGAGATGGTCAAGGTGCCGATCTGCGCCACGGCTGTAGCGCAGAGCGTGGCGCGGATCCGCTCGGCGACCTCGCAGGCCGTGCTCAGCGCGGTGTTCGGCAGCAGCAGGCAGAACTCTTCGCCACCGGCCCGGCACGGCAGGTCCCCGGCCCGCGTGCAGTCGCGGATCACTTGCGCGACCCTTTGCAACGCCAGGTCACCCACATCGTGACCAAAGTTGTCGTTCACCCGCTTGAAGTGGTCGACGTCCAACGCCAGTGCCGAATACGTCTGTTGAGTTGCGTCGAGTGCCAGGAGTGCCGCGTTCATCGCACGCCGGTTGGCCAGGCCGGTCAACGGGTCGGTGTCGGCCGCGGCGTTCAAGCTGCCGATCTTCTGTTGCAGTTGCTGCGACTGCACTACCAGCGCCTGGCGGATCGCCGCTGCCTCGGCGTACCAGGCGTTGATCGCGGACAGTTCAGCGGTGGCATTCGGCGTCGAAAGGTCGATGGCATGGCCGGCCAGCGCGCGCAGGGGGCGAGTGATCAGCATGACGCCCAGCAGTATCATGGCCAGACCGATTACCCCAGCCGGGATGATCCTGACCAGCATGTCGCGCATCAGCTTGCCCAGTGGCGCCAGTGCTTGTTCCCGGGGTTGTTGGACGACCACGGCCCAGTTGGAGCCCTGCACGTGTGCGAACCCGGCGAGCATCGGCACCTTATGGTAGTTGACCGTCTCCAGCGTGCCGCTGTCACCGAGCAGGGCCTTGTCCACCGTCTCGCTCCAGCCGAGCACTTCACCGATTCGCTGCTGATCGGGGTGGTAGAGCAATCGGCGGTTGCCATCGGCGACGAAGGCGAAGGCACCATCGAGGTGGTGTTCACCAATCAACGAATGCATCACGCCACGCTGTTGCAAGAACACGGAGCCGCCGACCAGCCCGAGATACTCGCCTGTGGGGCTGAAGACAGGCTGGGAGACGAAGACGATCAGCTTGTCGCTGGTTGAGGTAAAAGCCTGGCTGACCATGGGCCGACGCACCTTGAGCGCTTGGTGCAGTTCGTCGGAGCTGACCGTCGAACCGATCGGCACCGCAGGCGGGTAAGCCTGCAATACCTTGCCCGCAGGGTCGGTGATCAGCACGGTGTTCAACTCCGAGTCCTGGGCCTGCAGGCGGCGTGCTTCTTCCTCGAGCAACGCTCGATTGGCAAAGTCGCTGCCCAGGCGTTGGCTGCTGTACTTCAGGCGTTCATTGACCGAGTACAGAAACTGATCGATGCTCGAGGCGACCTTGAAGGCATAGGCACGGTTGGCCTCCAGTGCCGAATGCACCAGCGCATCGCGTTGCACACTGTAGGCCGTGATCAGGCTGTTGCAGAGGGTACTCAGCACGGCGAGCAGGACAAAGCCAAGAACCAGGCCACGCAGGCCGATACGCGATGACAGCACCTTGCTCATGAGTACGCCTCGTCCCTCGATAGCTGGAAAGTTCGGCACAAGCTTAGACGGCTATGGCAGCAAAGGTGCACCTGCGCAAGGAGTGACCGGTCAGGCCAGAAACTCCGAATCAGCAGGGCAAGCCGGCTGCTTGTCCTGCTGGATGTTGCTGTACACGGCAACCCCGCACACGCATGCCAGGCCGACACTGGCAAGCAGGATATCGCCCAGCAACATGCCTGCGACCAACACCAGCACACTGATGCGAAAGAGGGTTGTCATGACTGCCTCCGATGCAGTTCGATAAGAACCCTGACCATACCGGCGCAGCCGAAATTGTGCAGCCCACTTGCGCGCCTGCGGCCGTGTTTACCTGTGAAATGGCAGAACGGACCTATTTCGTACGGTATGGAATGCTGGTTGGCGGTATCCTGAAAGCCCCAGCCCCAGGTGCACCGATCATGCGCACAATGATGCTTTTATTGGCAATCACGGCAGTTACAGGTTGCCAATCGCCGCTGCCAAGCGCCAATCCGCAGATGGCCTGGGTCGATTTCTCGGTGCCATTTCCCAATGACAGGTTACTGATGGCCGAACGGCTGGATAAGCAACGGTTGAGCGACGGGCGCTTCTTTCAAGTGAGCCCGGGCAGCCATGAGCTGATCGTCAGGTTCGATTATGAAGTGGGCGGTGGCGGGGGGCTGAGCCTGATGGGCGGCACTACTGTGCGCGAATGCTACCTGACGGTCCCTTACGCCAACTTCCAGGCAGGCCAACGCTATGTGCTGGAGGGGCGGTCGATGGCGCTGACGCCTGAGGCGCGGTTGTACAATGCCAAGGGGGAGGTGGTTGCAGAGGTCAGCGAGTTCTATTGCCTGTAAGGGGCAGGGCTTCCTGCACACGTGGTAGAGCGAGCAGGCGTTCGGCTGTGTGCTTAGTGGCAAGCACAAGCTTGCCCTGATATCAGCCCGGCTTAGTTTGTTTGAAGTAAACGGCCATGCCCGCAAGGCATAGCTGTTAGATCTTAGGCAGGTCTTCCGTCCCACCATCGCTGTGCAAAGCTGTACCCGAGTTGGCAAAACAATAACAACAAGGGTAGCGATCATGAATGCAGATATGGGCACGGCACGTCCGTTGACTCGCAAAGAGCGTACAACTGCAATTGTAGGTGTCTGTTCCGGCAACCTGGTGGAGTGGTACGACTTCTTCATCTATGCCTACACATCAATCTATTTCGCCTCACTGTTCTTTCCGGCGGGCGATCAGACCAGCCAGCTATTAGCCACCGCTGGTATTTTTGCGGTCGGTTTCTTCATGCGCCCGCTGGGTGGCTGGATATTCGGTTACATCGCCGATACGCGTGGTCGCAAGATATCGATGATCATCTCCGTGTTCATGATGTGCGGTGGGTCATTGATGATCGCTGTCATGCCAACTTACGCCACTGTCGGTGTCGCGGCGCCGGTCCTGTTGGTAGTCGCCCGCTTGATGCAAGGGCTATCGGTCGGTGCAGAGTACGGCACCGGCGCGACCTACATCAGTGAGGTCTCACGCGCTGGGCGCCGCTCGTTCTATGGCTCGTTCCAGTACATGACCATTATCGCAGGGCAACTGCTGGCGCTGTTGACGGTGGCAGTGCTGCAACTGGTGCTGTCTGAACAGGACCTGAAAGCCTGGGGTTGGCGAGTGCCGTTCCTGATCGGCGCGCTGGCCTCGATCGTGGTGGTGTACCTGCGCCGGACCATGCGCGAAACAGCCACTGCGCAAGGGATGAAGAGCAAGGAGGCGGGTTCGCTCAGGGGCCTCATGCAACACAAGCGCGCTGTACTGCTGACTTTCACCATTACCATCGGCTGTTCTCTGTACTTCTATACTTTCACGGCCTACATGCAGAAATTCCTGGTGGTCAGCGTCGGTATTCCGGCACCGACAGTGAGCATCATCATGGCTTCGGCGCTGGTGATCTTCATGTTTGCCCAGCCGGTTTTCGGCATGCTTGCGGACAAGATCGGCGTACGCCGCAACATGATAATTTTCGGTCTGCTGTCCACGTTCCTGGTCATACCCCTGTTGTCAGCGATCAAGTCTGTTCAGGACCCGCTGAGCGCATTCGCGCTGGTGGTCGCCGGGTTGCTCATTGCAGCCTTCTATACGCCGGTTACTGGCGTGCTGAAAGCAGACTTCTACCCGCCAACCGTTCGGGCCCTTGGTGTAGGGCTGCCTTATGCGGTAGGTGCTGCAATGTTCGGGGGTTCCGCTGAATACGTAGCACTGAGCTTCCGCTCGCTGGGCATGGAGGAGTACTTCTATCTGTATGTCGCGGCTATCGCTGCCATCACCCTTGTTTCCTCCCTGTTGATGCCAGACCTCTCCAGACATGGCTACCTGGATGGCGATGGCAAGGTCGAGGAGAACATTGGGGTGCGCAAGTTCATGGGACGCAAATCAACGCCATCCCACATCAGCCATTGAGGTGAGGCGAGCATGAATAGCGAAGTGAAGAAAATCGTACGCTTCGACGTCTGGTACCACCCGATGATGGCCCAGACGCTCGAAGCTTCAGCCAATGTGGTGTTGCAAACCGTACCTCGTGACCAGGCGCCCGCGCTGATCATGCAAGCGCTGCGCAGTTGCCAGGTGTACCAGGTGCCATCCGCACGCGATGAGCTGCCACCTGAATGGCGTGTGACGGAACGTTTACTCAACCAACTGCCAAACCTGCTGTGTGTCTCAACCAATGGGGCCGGTTATGACACCGTCGACGTCGATGCCTGCACCCGTGCCGGCGTTCTGGTAGTGAACCAGTCCGGTGCCAATGCTCAATCGGTAGCAGAGGCAACCATCGGGCTGATGCTCGACAGTGCGCGGCGCATCAGCGAATCGGATCGGCGGTTGCGCAGGGATCGAGGTTTCTCTCGCGAAGATTTGATGGGCTTCGAGCTTTCAGGAAAAACGCTGGGTCTGGTCGGTATCGGTGAGATAGGTACACGGGTAGCACGTATCGCCCACGCCCTGGGCATGCGGGTCATCGCCCATGATCCGTTACTGACAAGCGAGCAGATCGATCAACGGGGCGCAACCGGCTGCGACCTCAAGACGCTGTTGCAGCAGAGTGATGTCGTGTCGTTACATTGCCCCCGCCTGGCTTCGACGCTGAACATGATGAACGCAACAACGTTTGCGTCGATGCGCAAGGGCGCCATTTTCATCAATACGGCGCGTGGCGGCCTGCATGACGAGGCCGCACTTTATGCGGCGCTGGCCTGTGACCACCTTGGGGGGGCGGGTATCGACGTCTGGGACGAAGAGCCGCCAGCCCTCGATCATCCATTGCTTGGGCTTGATAACGTGGTAGGCCTTTATCACACCGCAGGTGTAACCCGCGAGGCCCGTCTGCGCATGGGGCTATGGGCAGCGGAGCAAATTCTGCAGGTGCTGCGCGGGGAGGAGGGGCCACGTATGGTCAACCCGCAAGTGTTTGCAGCCTATCGACAACGGCTCCAGGCCAGCAATCATTCGTCAGCCTAGTTTCATTGGGAGGCGCTCTGGCGGATCAGCTGATTCGCCAGGCGTATTACGCCGATCAGGACGAAACCTGCCAGCACCCCCTCCAGGCGGATGAACCCGGGCGCAGGGCTGACGTTGACGTAAGTATCAGGCACCATCACTACCAGATACACGAGGGAAAATTGGGTGCCGGCGTAAGTGTATGAGCGGTTACTGTTCTCGATGTGCCGCCCGACCATCACGCCGATGCACATTGCCAGGGTCATGGCGATCCAGTTCGAGCCTACCAGCCATAAAGCCAGCCCCGCACAGGCAGCGCCCGCGCAGCAGCCTGCCAGGCGATGAACATTGCGCAGCGTGACTGCGCGGCTACCTGGCAAAAGCGCCCCAGGTGGCACCATCATCACGGCCATGACGGTGATAGCTGCCTGGCTCAATCCCCCCACTTCCAGCCAGATACCCAAGGAAGGGATCAACGCCAACGCCAGCCCTGCCTGCAGCACATGACGTAGCAGGCAACGGTCAAGGTCCGGTTCGTTCACACGCGCGCCAGATCGGGAAGATAACGCACCATCTGGAAACATCTTGCGTACAGTCCGCCCGGAGAGCATGGCTACGAACCAGCAGGCAAGGGTGCCGCATGCCACTTCCTCCAGGCGGGTTCTGGCTATCTCGATCACGGATGGGCCACCCGTCGCGTCAAATCCGGAGATAGCCACCATGGCGAATGTCAGTCCGGCAAACAGCCAGGCGTAACCATGCTCATGGCGGATGGCGCACCACAGCGTGCATGCGCCGACCAGCCCTATGACGGGACCAAGCCAATGCACGCTTATTTGCATTTGAGTCAGTAGCGCTGCTGCGGCCAAGCCGCCTGCGGCAGTGCCGATGATCCGGAGCCCGCCACGGTAAACGCAGTCGTGCAGACTTGAACGCATCACCATGTAGCCACTGAAAGCAGCCCAGCCAACATTATCTACCGCCAGATAATGCGCCATGCCGATAGCCAACAACATGGACAGCAGCGTCTCGGCTTCGTCCAGCAAGCGTTGGGGGAGGCGGTCCGGGTTGGAGAACTCTTTACGGATCCCCTGGGTGAACTGCGCGAGGCTCGACCACAGCGTGAATCTGAATGACATGATCTAGGTCCTGATCCGTTCCGTCCGGGCGTGCTTGCAGACAGGATAGGTCAAGGATGATTGCGGTGGCCTGAGCACCAGAGCGCGCGTTGATGAGGTCGCAGCAATGCAGTGCACGCCTGCAGGATGTGCTCCTGGATCCAGGTTTCATCGAAAGGCGCCTTGCTGAGCCGCAGGCTGTTGGCGCTTTCGATAATCGCAACGATCGCCACCGAGGCTTTGGAGGGGTCATCCACGCGGTACTGGCCTGTCGCACAACCTTTCTGAATGATGCATTCCACAGGCTGGGCCAGCCGTGCACTCGCCCGATCCAGCCAGCGCCGGTGGCTGGCTTCAAGGTGCCTGACCTCGTGTCGCAGGATCAAATCTTCCTGTGGGACGGTGACTTGCCGCTCGAGTGAGAAACACACATATCCCTTCAGGTCGCGTGGGCATACGCTCGCATGCCACGCCTGAAGACGTTTTTCGACGATGTCCAGGACCACATTGAGCAGGAGATCCTGTTTGCAGTCGACGTGATGGTAAAGGCTGCCTGGGAGTATTCCGACACGTTGCGCCAGTTTTCGCATGGTCATGGCGGTATAGCCTATTTCAACCATCAGCTCTGACGCGGCCTGCATGACAGGTGGAGGGCATGTACGGGCGGCGTCAACCATACGCCGGCAACCTGGATAGGGCACGCAGCAGCCGGCAGATCAAGCGCTTGCAGCACTTGCGCGGTGGCAGGGCTGTGCCATTCATCAACCACATACGGCACCTCTTCGACGGGTGCCCCCGATACAGATTACCCCTGCGCGTCAGAACAGTGGTCGCGTGCTGTAACGGGAGCATGCACTGAACCCTTCAACCCGCCTGCAGCAAGATTGCCCGGGCACGCAGGATCACCGGAGCGTCGACCATCTGGCCATCAAGGGTGAATACGCCGGCGCCAGCTTCGGCCTGCTCGACCACCCGTCGAGCCCAATCCAGTTCGTCATGCGAGGGTTTCAGGGCATCGTGGATCACCTTGACCTGGCTTGGGTGGATGCACAAGGCGCCGCCAAAGCCCATGTCCCGTGCAAACCGGACTTGACGCTGCAAGCCGTCGATATCCTGGATGGCGGGGAACACGCCGTCCAAGGGCGCGGCCAATTCCGCGACACGGCTATGTAGCAGCACTGCGTAACGGGCATGCCCCAGCACGTGCTCGGCTGCTGCGCTACCCGTGCTGAGGCCAAGGTCCAGGCCCAGGTCCAGGCTGCCAAATGACAACCTGTCTACGCCAGCCGCTGCCGCCAGGGATGCTAGGGCAGCCAGGCCCTTGGCACTTTCGATGATTGGCCACACCGCTTTGCCAGTGGCATGGGCGCGATCGATCTGGTCAACGCTTTCAGCCTTCGGCAGCAGAATGCCGATGACCCCGGCATGACGCCGGCAAAGCGACAGGTCAGCCTCGTGGGCCCAATGACCAGGCGCATTCACCCGTACCAGCACCTTGGCCTGCGGATGATCGTCGAGGAACTGGTCGAGATTGTTGCGCGCCTGCTCCTTCAGCGTCTCTTCCACAGCGTCCTCAAGGTCGACAATGACCCGGTCCGCACCACTGGCCAATGCTTTCGGAATGCGTTCTGGGCGAGTCGCGGGAACGAAAAGCGCGCTACGGACTACGGGTTGTTGTGTCATTGGCGTGCCTCCTGGACGAATTCGATCTCGCCGACCTGGGCCTGACCTGCCTGATTGCCAGCCCAGACCTGGGCTTTACCCTCACCGATCAATCGGCCACCGACCTCGAATGCGTCAGGGCAGATCAAGGGACGAACACCACGGAAGCTGAATCGACGCACTGTCAATTGCGGGTTCGCCCGTACGAATGCTTGCACGTTCAGCGTTGCGATCAGGGGGCCGTGCACCACCAGGCCAGGGTAACCCTCGGTTTCGGTCACATACGGCCAATCATAATGAATGCGGTGGCCGTTGAACGTCACCGCCGAATAGCGGAACAGCAACGTCGGGCTTGGCTGAACGTGAAGATGCCAGTCTCCCTGCGGCATCGGCTCGGTTCCGCCCAGTTTGGGTGGCGATGGCTCACGATAAACGATGTCCTGTTCCTCGATGAGCGCCCGCTGGCCGTCTTGCACGTACTCATGTTGTACCGTGACAAACAGCAAGGACCCCGTACGCCCATGCTTTTCCTGAACGTTGAGGATGGTCGAACGGCGAGATACCTGGGCATCCACGCGCAGCGGGTGGATGAACTCCAGGCGACCACCCGCCCACATGCGGTTGCGGTTATCCGCCGGGGGCAAGAAGCCGCCTCGCGCGGGATGGCCGTCCCCGCCTAGCCCGGAGTGCTCGACGGCGTCCTGGAAGAATGCCCAGTGCCAGAGTTCGGGCAGGGGGGCACCCGGAGCTGGCGCTGGCTCACTCAGGGTTGCGGCAATACGTTTTACCAGGTTATGGCTGATGCAATCGTGCACGGTCTGACTGCGACCGATCCAGGTTTCAGGTGCTGATGGGGTCATTGTTTTTGTCCTGTTACAGCGTGGAGGTGAGTGCTGGCACGATATCGAACAAGTCGCCGACCAGTCCGTAATCGGCCACCTGGAAGATCGGCGCTTCTTCATCCTTGTTGATCGCGACAATCACCTTGGATTCCTTCATGCCGGCCAAATGCTGGATCGCGCCGGAGATACCGACCGCGATGTACAGCTGCGGGGCCACGATCTTGCCGGTCTGGCCGACCTGCATGTCGTTGGGAACAAAGCCTGCGTCTACTGCCGCGCGTGATGCCCCAACTGCCGCGCCGAGCTTGTCGGCCAGGCGGTACAGGTGGCTGAAGTTGTCACCGGTGCCCATGCCGCGGCCACCGGAAACAACAATGTCTGCCGCGGTCAGCTCGGGGCGATCGGACGTGGCCAGTTCTTCGCCGACGAACGCCGATATGCCTGTATCGCAGGCGCCAGCCAATGCCACGATCGGAGCACTACCGCCTACTGCCGGCAGGGCCTCAAAGCCGGTGGATCGAACGGTGATGACTTTGACTGCGGCGTTCGACTGCACGGTGGCGATGGCGTTGCCCGCATAGATCGGGCGCTTGAAGGTATCGGCAGACTCGACCGAAATGATTTCGGAGATCTGATCGACATCCAGCAACGCTGCCACCCGTGGCAGGATGTTTTTGCCGTTGCTGGTGGCAGGGGCGAGTACATGGCTGAAGTCGCGACCCAGGTTGGCCACCAATGGCGCAACATTTTCCGGGAGCTGGCGCGCGTAGGCAGCGTCGTCTGCCATTAGCACCTTACTCACTCCAGCGATCTGCGCCGCCGCGAAAGCGACACCGGAAACGTCCAGCCCCGCGACCAGGACCACCACTTCCCCTCCGATCTGGCGGGCTGCAGCCAGAGTATTCAAGGTCGGCGCGGCGAGTGTGTGATTGTCGTGTTCAGCTACTACCAGGATAGACATCAGATTACCTTCGCTTCGTTCTTCAGCTTCTCGACCAGTTCGGCCACCGATTTGACCTTGATGCCCGCGCTGCGCGCAGCTGGCGCTTCGACTTTCAGGGTCGTGTTGGTGGAGGCGAGGGAAACGCCCAGATCGTCAGGCTTGACGGTCTCCAGCGGCTTCTTCTTGGCCTTCATGATGTTCGGCAGCGACGCATAGCGTGGCTCGTTCAGGCGCAGGTCGGTGGTGACGATGGCTGGCAGGTTCAGCGACACGGTCTGCAAGCCGCCATCGATTTCACGAGTGACGTTCAGCTTGTCGCCAGCAACGATGACCTTGGAGGCGAAGGTGCCCTGGGCGTAGCCGGTCAGCGCAGCCAGCATCTGGCCGGTCTGGTTGTTGTCGCTGTCGATGGCCTGCTTGCCAAGGATGACCAGCTGCGGCTGCTCTTTGTCGACAACGGCTTTCAGCGCCTTGGCCACCGCCAGGGAGTTCAGCTCGTCAGCGGCCTCTACCAGGATGGCACGGTCGGCACCCAGGGCCAGGGCGGTACGCAGTTGCTCCTGGGCAGTGGTCGGGCCGACGGAAACGACGACGATCTCGGTCGCCACGCCTTTTTCCTTCAGGCGTACGGCTTCTTCCACGGCGATTTCGCAGAAGGGGTTCATGGACATCTTGACGTTTGCAAGGTCGACGCCGGCGTTGTCCGCCTTGACGCGGACTTTGACGTTGTAATCGACCACACGTTTGATAGCGACCAGCACTTTCATAAGCAGTAATACTCTGTTCTTGAGCTCTCACAACAGGCGGTAAAAAGAGGGGTCAGATGACCCCTGAAGCGCGCAGCTGTTGAATTCGTTCATGAGTCAGGCCAAGTTCGGCAAGGATGTTTTCGCTGTGCTCGCCAAGCGCGGGGACCGGGCCCATGCGGGGTGCAAAGGCATTGCTGGTGGCGGGCGGGAGCAGGCTGGGAACGCTGCCTGCGGCCGTGTCGATGCGCCGCCAGCGGTCTCGGGCTTTTAGTTGTGGGTGCTCCCAGACACCCTGCATATCGTTAACCTTGGCGTTGGCAATGCTGGCCTGGTCCAGCCGCTGAATAACGGTATCGAAGCTCAATGGGGCGAAAGCCTCGATGATCAACGCTCGCAGGGCGTCACGGTTGGCCACGCGTTTGAAGTTGGCAGAAAACCGATCATCATCCGCAAGCTCTGGCCGGATCAGCACATGCTCGCAGAACAGCTGCCACTCCCGTTCGTTCTGCAGGCCGAGCATCACGGTGCTGCCATCGCCAATAGGGAATGGGCCGTATGGATAGATCGTGGCGTGCGCTGCACCAGCGCGAGGCGGTGGCGGGGCACCCTCGTAGGCGTAATAGAGCGGGTAATTCATCCACTCCACCAGGCTCTCCAACATCGAAACTTCAACGTGGCTGCCGATGCCGGTTTTTTCCCGCAACAGTACGGCCGAGAGGACGCCCGTATAGGCATACATACCGGCAGCGATATCAGCTATCGAGTTGCCCGCCTTGGCCATCCCGTCTTCGCCGGGCCCACCGGTGACCGAAAGAAAACCGCCTTCGCTCTGGATCAGCAGGTCATAGGCTTTTTTCTGCTCGTAGGGGCCCCCAGCGCCATAGCCGGAGATGTCGCAGACGATGAGCCGCGGGAAGCGCTCGTGCAATTGCTCGAAGCTCAACCCAAGGCGGGCGGCCGCGCCTGGCGCCAGGTTCTGCACCAGCACATCGGCTTGCTCCAGTAGCTGGTCAAGGATGTCCCCGGCGATATCCTGCTTGAGGTCAAGGGCCAGGCTTTCTTTCGAGCGGTTGGTCCAGACGAAATGCGAGGCCAGGCCGTTGACCCGCTGATCGTAACCACGGGCGAAGTCGCCACTGCCCGGGCGTTCGACCTTGATCACCCGGGCGCCCAGGTCAGCCAGCTGACGGGTACAGAAGGGCGCGGCGATCGCATGTTCGAGGCTGATGACGGTAATGCCGTCAAGTGGGCGAATGGGCTGACTCATGATTGATGTCTCTCTTGTTATGGCAGGCCCCTCACGGTTGGCGAGGGGGACCCGGGTCAGAACGAACGTGGCAGTTCCAGCAGATGTTCGGCCACGTAGGACAAGATCAGGTTGGTTGAAATGGGCGCGACCTGATAAAGGCGGGTTTCGCGGAACTTGCGCTCGACGTCATATTCATTGGCAAAGCCGAAGCCGCCGTGGGTCTGCAAGCATGCGTTGGCGGCCTCCCAACTGGCTTTGGCCGCCAGGTACTTGGCCATGTTCGCGGCGGCGCCAGCGTTGCGACCGCTGTCGTACTCAGCGCAAGCACGCCAGCGCATCAGGTCCGCGGCTTCGATTTCGATGTAGGCTTCAGCGATGGGGAACTGCACGCCCTGGTTCTGGCCGATCGGGCGGCCGAATACCACGCGATCACGGGCGTACTGGCTGGATTTCTCGATAAACCAGCGGCCATCGCCGATGCATTCGGCGGCGATCAAGGTACGCTCGGCATTGAGCCCGTCGAGGATGTAGCGAAAACCCTTGCCTTCTTCGCCAATCAGGCTGCTGGCAGGGATTTCCAGGTTGTCGAAGAACAGCTCGTTGGTTTCGTGGTTCACCAGGTTGGCAATGGGCTGTACGGTCAGGCCGTTACCGATGGCTTCACGCAGGTCGACCAGGAAAATCGACATGCCATCTACCTTCTTGGTGACCTCGGCGAGCGGGGTGGTACGCGCCAGGAGGATCATCAAGTCAGAATGCTGGACGCGAGAGATCCACACTTTCTGGCCATTAATCACGTACTTGTCGCCTTTGCGAACCGCCGTGGTCTTGATCTTGGTGGTATCGGTGCCGGTGGTCGGCTCTGTTACGCCCATCGACTGCAGGCGCAGCTCGCCACTGGCCAGTTTGGGCAGGTAGTAGCGCTTTTGTTCTTCGCTGCCGTTACGCAGCAAGGTGAACATGTTGTACATCTGGCCATGGATGGTGCCCGAGTTGCCGCCGCAGGCGTTGACTTCTTCAAGAATAACCGAGGCCTCGGCCAGACCCAGGCCGGAGCCGCCAAACTCCTCGGGTATCATCGCCGACAGCCAGCCGGCCTCAGTCATGGCTTTGACGAAGGCTTCAGGGAAGCCTTTTTCTTCGTCGACCTTGCGCCAGTATTCGGCCGGGAAATCGCCACACAGGGCACGTACACCCTCACGAATGGCGTTGAGTTCTTCTTGATTGTTGTCGATCATCATCATTCTCCAGGGTGGGGCAGGCCGGCAGCGTCATCGTGGTTCGGCCGCCGGCCCGACCCTATAACACGGTCAGATAGGCTGGAAGCCAAGGGCGGCGCGGAAACGGTTCTTGATGTATTGGCCATCACGCGGCGGCAGTACACGTGGCGGGTTTTCGGCTTTGATCTTCACCGTGGCCAGCTTGACCCCGTCCCGATTGGCGAAACGCTCACGCAGGGCATGGACCCCGTCCATTTCACGGATTTCCTGGGTCCAGGCAAAGCCACAGGTTTCAGCGACCCGGTCCAACTGGATGCCGAAGCCGGCGTGGCTGACTTGCATACCGGTTTCACCGAAGTGGCCGTTATCCAGCACCACGATGGTCAGGTTTTTCGGCTGCTGCAGTGCAACAGTGGCCAGTGCGCCGAACCCCATCAGCAGCTCACCATCCCCGGTGACAACCACCACGCTTTTGTCCGGCTGCGCATTGGCGAGGCCCAAGCCCACGGTAATGGCACTGCCCATGGCCGCCCAAAGGTAGTAGTTGTTGTCGTGGTCACCCGCGGCCATCACATCATAGGAGGCAGAGCCCAGGCCGGTGACGACGAGCACATCATTGCGATCGGCGAGCAAGGTACGGACGACCTCCCGGCGGCAAAGCACGTGGTTGGCGCTTACTTGACCCATTTCTTTTCTCCGATCAGGCGCTGACCAAGCAGCAGGGCGGTGGCGGCATCGCCGTTGAAGGCCATGGTGGCGGCGCCATGTAGCAGGGGGGCCACATCCTCAGGCTTGTCAGCGCGCCAGGTCATCACTTTCATCAGGTTCAGGGAGGCTTCAGTGGCCTGACCCATCGGGTTTTGCCAGGCGTTGAATTCAGCCCAGTCCCCCCGCATGGTCACTACCATCAGAAGGGGGAAACCAGCGCAGTTCTGCAAGGCGAGGGTGTTGATGCAGTTGCCGACACCGCTCGACTGCATCAGTAGGGCGCCACGTTCACCACCCAGCCAGGCGCCGGCCAGGTAGCCAATGCCTTCTTCTTCCGTGGTGAGCACAACGGCCTTGATGTCGGGGTCTGCATAGGACATGCGAATGGACGCCGAGTGGCCAGCGTCCGGTACGAACACGACATGCTTGACGTCGTGGGCCTTGAGAACACGGAACACGTCCTCTTGCCAGTTCTGTTCAGCTTCTTGCGATGACATGGGTATCTCCCGGCAGTGCTGCTTTTGTTTTTCCTCATCATGCGACGAGATGCAGCGCAGGACGACTACCGTTTTTTTCTTTGAGATATGCCGGGGCGGCATAGGTGAGCCCATAGCACGCGGTAGGCAACCCGATCATCAGGAAGACGCCCATAGCCCAATCGTGCTGTGGCGTATGCTTTTGGTTCTAGCTGCTATGCCCAAATGCTATAGCTGCTGCCCGAGGCTGTCTTTAGACTGTCCAAACGCCGTTCAGAGGCGCCCATTCCCCCTGCCAGTGGTTGACCGATGGACGTAGTGCAACTGAAAACCCTGATCCATGTGGCCGAGCTTGGCAGCCTGAGCAAGGCTTCGGACCGGCTCCATGTGGCGCAACCTGCATTGAGCCGGCAGATTCGGCAGTTGGAAAAGGAACTGGGCGTCTACCTGTTCGAGCGGCATGGCCGCGGTATGGAAATCACCGCTGCCGGCCTCGAGGTTCTTGAACGGGCCACCCGGATCATGGACGAACTCGAGTCCATCCGTACCTCGGTAGCCGGCGGGCGTGCCGCATTTCGCGGCATGGTCGCCATCGGTACCACGCCGACCATCGCCGAGATTGTCACTGTGCCGTTGGTGCAGCGCATCCGCGACACTCACCCGGACCTCTCGATCCGCTTTTCATCGGCGTTCAGCGGCTATTTGCTGGACTGGTTGCAGCGGGGCGAGCTGGAGCTGGCCATCTCATACGATCCGCAGCCACTGCACACGTTGCGAATCGAACCGGTAATGATGGAGAACCTGGTCCTGGTTGGCCCTCCCGAGGCCAGGTTGAACCTGGACACGGCCGTGTCGTTCGCAGAATTGGCCAATGAACAGATGGTGCTGCCCAGCCCCCGCCATGGGCTGCGCAAGATCATGGACCAGTGCGCCCTTGAGCGAGGCTTCAAGATCACCACCAGTGTCGAGGCGGACTCCTTTGGCGCGATGATCGACCTGGTGCGCAATGGTTTTGGCTATACGGCATTGCCACTGGCCTCCATCTACTCCCGCCTGAATGACGGCACGCTATGCGCCGCGCCGCTGGTTGACCCGACGCCAATGCGCAAGCTGGTGCTCGTGCTGCCCGCCGATCGGCAAGTAAGCCCTGCAACGCGCTACGTCGGCCAGACCTTTGTGGACATTGCCAGCGAGCTGGTGGCCCAAGGCATCTGGGCGGGGCACATGCTCTGAAACGGCTGCGCCAAGCTATTCAATCGCGGCATAGCTGCTAGAGGGCAGCGGGTCTGGCCGCTACTCAGGTGAGGGCGTAGCTTTGCCCGGGATAAAAGTCAGTGCGCTTTCGCTGGCTTGTAAAATAATAGATCCCAGAAGGTGCCCCCAATGATGTGCGTTCCATCGCCCCGCGTACTGCCGCCTGCTTTTCCTGTGATGACTCCAAGCCAGTAGATCGACGCAGACCAACGCTGTTGTTCTTGCCCCGCGTTTGCCTCAGATCTGGAGTTCCCCATGCACGCCAACAATCACAATCCTGCTGCGCCTGATATCCGTAACCTGACCAATCGCCAACGGATCCGCGCCATTCTCGGCGCCTGTTCCGGAAACCTGGTGGAGTGGTACGACTTCTTCATCTACGCCTACACCTCAATCTACTTCGCCGCGCTTTTTTTCCCTCAGGGCGACCAGACCACACAACTTTTGGCAACGGCCGGCATTTTTGCTGTCGGCTTCTTCATGCGCCCCCTGGGCGGGTGGATTTTCGGTTACCTCGCTGACACGCGTGGCCGCAAGTTTTCCATGATCATCTCCGTCTTTCTGATGTGTGGGGGCTCGCTGATGATCGCGCTATTGCCCACCTACGAAACCATTGGCATGGCGGCGCCGGTTCTTTTGCTGATTGCCCGCTTGATGCAGGGCCTTTCGGTAGGGGCTGAATACGGTACCGGTGCTACCTACATCAGCGAGATTTCCAGTACGGGCAAGCGCTGCTTCTTTGGCTCGTTCCAGTACTTCACGATCATTGCCGGGCAACTGCTGGCATTGCTGACTGTGGTTGTGCTGCAGAACGTGCTGCCCATCGAAGAACTCAAAGCCTGGGGCTGGAGAATTCCATTCTTCATTGGTGCAGTGAGTGCGCTGGTAGTGGTCTACCTTCGCCGCTCGATGCTTGAAACGGCAAGCCACCAAGGTGCCAAACACAAGGAAGCGGGCTCGATAAAAGCGCTGATGAAGCACAAGAAAGCCCTGCTGCTGACGATTGCCATCACTGCGGGTTGCTCGCTGCACTTCTATACATTCTCCACCTACATGCAGAAATACCTGGTGGTTTCGGCGGGCTTCGATCCGTCGACCGTGAGCTTCATCATGACAGCCGCGCTGGTGGTGTTCATGTGCCTTCAGCCAGTGTTCGGGATGATGGCTGACAGGATTGGTTCGCGAAACAGCATGATTGCCTTCGGCCTGCTGTCGAGCCTGTTGATCGTACCGTTGCTCACGGGGCTCAAGAGCGTCAACAACCCGTACGAAGCCTTCGCGCTGGTCATGCTGGGCCTCCTGATTGCAGCGTTCTATACGCCGGTCACCGGCGTGCTGAAGGCAGACCTGTACCCCGCCACGGTCCGTGCGCTGGGCGTAGGGCTGCCCTATGCCTTGGGCAACGCGCTGTGTGGCGGTACTGCCGAGTACGTGGCGCTGTCCTTGCGTGGCGCGGGCGTGGAGTCGTACTTCTACTACTACGTGGCGGCGATGAGCGTCATCACCCTGATTGCCGCAGTGCTCATGCCCGATCTACGCAAGCACGGTTACCTCGACGGCACGGGGGCTGTGGAAGAAAACACCGGCTTGCGTCCTGGGGCTCATTATTCGAATGCACGAAGCTGAAACCAAGCCCAGGCAACCACTACGGTTGCCTGGGAATCCTGCTCATCAAGATATTTTTGGTGGCTCAGGTTCGAGTACACCCAGGTCCTTATCTTTTTCGACCTGCTCTGGAGCATTGCTCCAGATGGTCCTGTCTATGTTGAGGTCGTGGAAGGCACTGGCGGTGAGAACCGGCTCGGCAACGCCGGCTTTGCGCTGTGCGTCATAATCTGCGAGCAGTCGCAGGCCAACTCGGCATAGCAGGACCAGGGCGATGAGGTTCACCAGCGCAGAAAGGGTCATGGTGATGTCGGCGAAGGCAAACACTGTGCTCAGATCCTGAACCGAGCCCCAGAGAATCAAGGCCAGTACCAGGGCGCGATAGCTCAGCAGCGCCTTGCGGTTCTTGCCCAGAATAAACCTCAGGTTGTTTTCGCCCAGGTAGTAGTTGTAGAGAATCGAGGTGAACACGAACAACGCAAGTGCAATGCTGATGAAGCTGCGGCCCCAGTCACCGACCACTGCGGCAAGCGAGTTCTGGGTCAGCACGATGCCGTCACCCGCGAAACCAGCGGTATAGAAGCCCGACAGCAAGATCAGCAAAGCGGTGCAGGTGCAGATGATGAACGTATCGAAAAACACGCTGAACGCCTGCACGACACCTTGTGAGACAGGGTGGCGAACTTCGGCCACCGCTGCGACGTTTGGTGCACTGCCCAGGCCAGCTTCGTTGGCGAATACGCCACGCTTCACACCCATCACGATTGCGCTGCCGATCAGGCCACCGAAGGCTTGATCGAGCCCAAACGCGCTTTTCACGATGGTCAACAGCATCAAGGGCACGTGATCAAATTGCAGCACAATGACGTACAGGGTAACCGCTATGTAGGCCAGCGTTTTCACCGGTACCAGCAGGTCTGCCACCCTGGCGATGCGTTTGATGCCACCCATGAACACCAGCGCTAGCACGGCGGCCAGGGCGATGCCGGAATAGGCGGGGTCAAAGCCAAAGGCATTTTGCAGTGAATGGGTTACCGCGTGTGACTGCAGGCCATTGAAGGAAAAACCGAACGTGACGATCAACAGTACCGCCATCACCACGCCCAGCCATCGCTTGTTCAGCCCGTACTCCATATAAAACGACGGGCCGCCATGAAACTGGCCGCTACCGTTGTGGCGCTTGTACAACTGCGCCAGGCTGCATTCGAACAATGTGGTGGCCATCCCCACCAGTGCAGTAACCCACATCCAGAACACCGCACCAGGACCGCCCAAGGTTACAGCCACGCCGACGCCGGCGATGTTACCCGCCCCGACACGGCCGGCCAGGCTGAGCATGAGGGCCTGGAAGGAACTGATTTGGGTCGAACTGCTGGTAAGGCTGTCCTTGAACACCTTGAACATGTGCAGGAAATAGCGAAGCTGCACAAACCGTGTCTTGACGGTGAAATAAGCGCCCAGGCCGACGACCAGGACGATAAGCAGCTTTCCCGAGAGAAAGCCATTGATGGCTTCGAGCATGACGCAACCTCATTGTTATTATGACTGGGTGTGCGGGTACACACGGCCGCAAGCAGCCGTGTAGGGGTTGGAGCCGGTGAACGGGGTCAGGCGCGGTCTTGCAGTGCCTTGATGTGCTGCCACATCAGCGCCGGGTTGGAGTACATCGGGAAGTGGCCACAATCAGGGATGCAAGCCAGTTGCACCCCTTGGGCAGCGATGTCGTCCAGATAGGAAAGGTGGGCGTTGGTTGCGCCGTACATGTACTGGCGCGGGAAGGGTAGCGCCAGGAACTTCTCCATCAGACCGCCGTTATCTGACAGCTCAACCATGGACTCGAAGATGCCGCGCACCGCCCCGGTACGTACCTTGTGCGCCAGGCTGGCCGCATAGAGTGCGCTGGCAGGATCGGCGGCAAGCCGGGTGCGCTCGATGAAGTCGCGGAAAAAGCGCAAATCGTCTTCGCGCGGGTGATCGTGGATCTGCCGGCTGAGGAAGCAATCTTCGGGCGCAATATTGCCTTCGATGTCGACGAAACTCAGCACTCGATCCGGGGCGGCATCAGCGAGCATCAGCCCGGTCAGGCCACCCATGGAGTGGCCGACCAGGTGAAATTGGTCGACGCCAAAATGTGCAAGTACGGCCTGGGCAGTCTTCACCAGCAAGGGGATGTTGATGCGGGCGAGGTCGACGCATTCGGTTTCTCCGCAACCAGGCGCATCGTAGGCAATGAAGGGATGACCTTCGAATGCGGGCTGCAGCGTGATGTCGGCATAGTCTTCTTTGGTAGAACCGAACCCATGCAGGAAGAGGATAGGTGCCTTCGGGCCGGAACGATGGATCACCGCCAGGTCCAGCAGCACGCCGTCGATGTTCAACGGCAGTTTCTCGTGAGTGAAGCGAGCAGGGTTTGCCACGGTGGGAACTCCTTTTACAGAGGCCCCAATGTCGGGCCCACCCAGAATTTTGTAAAATACGAAGCCGCGAACCTTGTCATATGCCCAGCCTATGACGCAAAAACCTGCTTGGCCTGGTCAATCATCGCATCCACCAAGGGATTACCGTTTACGCCGTGCCATGCCATGGCGGTGGTGACAACCTTCACTTCGGGCTGCAACGGACGCACCAAAACATTTTCAGGAGCAAGCTTGTCCATGGAGGTGGGCACCAAAGCGATGCCCTGGCCACAACTGACGAACGCTACCTGCGCCGTGACAGAACGGACCTGATGCACGATACGCGGCGCGAAGCCGCTGGCCTTGCATAGCCCCACCAGATAGTCGAAATACACCGGGCTGACGTCTCGTGAGGCCATCACCAGGGTTTCATCGGCAAGTGCCTTGAGCTCAATGGCTGCACTGGCGGCCAGTGGGTGATCCTTGGGCATCGCGACTGCCAGGCGATCCTCTGACAGCGGCATGGACTGCAGATGCCGGCCGAGGTTGCCTTCAAGGCGTGCAAAGGCGATGTCGATATCGCCGGCCTCAAGCGCGGGTATCGCCTCTGCGCTATCGATCTCTCGAACCGAAACCGTGACCAACGGATGGTCTTGCTTGAACCGCTCGATCAACTGGGGCAGCACATCGATCATGGCCGAGGTGATCGCCCCGATGGTCACCACGCCGGCGTGGCCGGCCACTGCCTCGTGAACCGCCAACTCCAGCCGCTCCAGCTGATCAGCAAACTTGCGCACAGCGGGGAGAATTGCAGCCCCGGCGGCAGTGAGCTGAGCGCCACGGCGGGAGCGGGTGAACAGTTGAATGCGAAGGGATTGTTCAAGCGCCTGGATCTGCTCAGTCAACGGCGGCTGTGACATGCCCAGCCGCTTGGCCGCGCGGCTGAAGTTCTGGTCCTCGGCAACGGCCAGGAACAGCCACAGGTGACGTATCAAACGAAAGTTGATCACGGCATTCTTCCATAGGTTTGGGATATGACAAGCTTAGCTTCTTCGTAATATACGTATCAAATGCCCGCGCAGATACTCAAGCCTCACTTACAAGAGGCCTGCAACCGATGAGCTTGAAAGCCCCGCTTGAGCGCCTGGCTGTGCTCGATACCAATACGGTGTCGGACGCGCTGGACTTCCTCCAACTGCCTGGAGCCACCAACGGCCTGATGCCGCTCTGGAACTGCCCGAAGATTGTTGGCCGAGCCAGCACGGTGCAGCTGGGGCCAAAGCAGGACGTGGCACCCACCGTTCACCTGATTACCCCAGTCATCGAGCAGGTCACCACCGATGACCGCGTGCTGGTGATTGCGGGTGGCGTTGACGGTATTTCCAGCTGGGGCGACATCTTGGCCAACGCCGCCCGGCGCAAAGGCATCCGTGGCTCGATCATCGATGGCTTCAGCCGCGACATCTGCGGCAGTGCTGACATCGGCTACCCGGTCTACGGCCGTGGCGTGACCATGATCAGCGCGCGCAACAGGCTCATCCAGATCGACGCGGCTGTCACCGTTCGCATGGCTGGCGTTGACGTGGATGAAGGCGACTACGTGATTGCCGACGCATGCGGCACCGTTTTCGTCCCGGCCGGTGCCATCGAGAAGGTGCTTGACCTGGCCGAGCGTATCGACCGTCGCCAGGCCGGCATGGTGGACGCCGTCCGCGCAGGTCGTTCGGTCGAGGAAGTGATGCACGACACCCAATTCGAAGCCATCAAGGTGGAGCACTGATATGAGCCTTTCTGATAAAGACCTGGTCGCCTTGTTCCAAGGCTTGGATACCCCGGGGGTGTCCGACGCGATGGACAAGCTGGGCCTTCCCGGTCAGGCCTTTGGTATCGCGCCGCTGGCCAACTACAGCCAGATCGTGGTCGGCCCGGCCTTCACTGTCCAGTACGTCAGTGCAAGTACACCGCCAGGCACCGTGGGTGACTTCATTGATGAAGTAGCACCCGGCGACGTTGTGGTCATCGCCAACGAAGGCCGTACCGATTGCACGGTGTGGGGCGACATCATGACCCAGTACGCCCTGGCCCGCGGTATTGCCGGCACGGTCATTGATGGTGTCTGCCGCGATGTGAACAAGGCGCTGGGCGAAGGCTACCCGCTGTTCAGCAAAGGCCGCTTCATGCGTACCGGCAAGGACCGCGTCGAGGTCGTGGCCGTCAACCAGCCGGTGTCGGTTGGCCATGCCCGGGTTTGTGCCCGGGACATCGTCGTCGCTGACGCCAATGGTGTCGTCATTGTCCCGCGTGACCGTGCCCAGGAAGTTGCTGAAACGGCACGTCGCATCGAACACGTCGAAGCGCAAATCCGCGAACAGATTGCCATTGGCAAAAGCCTTAAAGACGCCCGTGCCGCCCTCGGTTACCACTCCCTTCAGAGCAAGCAATCATGAGCCTTCCACACGATTACCAGAACATTGCAAAGGTCCTGGGCACCTCCACCCTGTACGAGGCGTCCGGGCTGCCATGCGCCGTCGACCGCGAGATCCGCGCTGTCTGGAAAGGCGCATTCATCGCCGCGCCGGCTTACCCGCTGCAGTGTTCACCAGGTGACAACCTGGGCCTGCACCTGGCCGTGGCCAAAGCGCCGCGCGGCAGCGTGCTGGTGTGTGATACCGCCGACTTCGTCGCCGGCTATTGGGGTGAGGTGCTCACGGTGGCGGCCGAAGCGGCAGGCATCGTTGGCCTGGTGATCAACGGTGGTGTGCGCGACATCGCCGCGCTCGAAGCACATGGTTTCCCTGTATTTGCGCGTGGCATCTCGGTCAAAGGCACCGTCAAGGCCACCACGCCTTCGGTCGGCAAGCCGTTCGATTTCAGCGGTGCACCGGTCAGCGCCGGCGATCTTGTCGTCGCGGACGAGGATGGTGTGATCATCATCCCGGCCAATGCCGTTGAACATACCCTGCGTGAAGGACAAAAGCGCGCGGACAAAGAGGCCGTTTTCATGGGCAAGCTGCGCGAAGGTAAAACCACCATGGACCTGATGGGCCTCTCCCACCCGGAGGAGCACGCGTGAGCCTGGCAACGCTGAACCGTCGCCTGGAGGCTGCCAAGCCTTCGGCGACCTACAAGATCATTGACCGCGTGGCTGCGCGCCGCGCAGAAGGCGCGAAGATCATATCGCTTTGCGCGGGTGAGCCCGACTTCGATACGCCGGAGCACATCCGTACTGCGGCCATCAGTGCGATCAACAGTGGCCAAACCCGCTACACCCAGGTAGCTGGCCTTCGCACGCTGCGTGAAGCCATCGCACGCAAATACCAGCGTGAGAATGGTCTTGATGTCAGCTGGCAGGACACGCTGGTGTGCAGTGGCGGCAAGCAGGTCATCTTCAATGCCCTGGCCGCAACCCTGAACGAAGGCGACGAGGTTGTGATCCCCGCGCCATACTGGGTCAGCTATCCAGAAATGGTTGAACTGTGCGGTGGCGAGTCGCGGATCGTCGCTTGTGGCGCCGAGTCGGGCTTCAAGCTGACCCCGCAAGCGCTGGCCGAAGCCATCGGGCCGAAAACCCGCTGGCTGATCCTGAACTCACCGTCCAACCCCACGGGCGCCGTGTACGAGCGCGACGAATTGCAGGCTTTTGCTGAGGTGTTGCTGGCCCATCCGCAGGTACTGATTCTGGCGGACGATATCTATGAGCACCTGATATTCGACGGCCGTGACTTCCTCACGCTTGCCCAGGTTGAACCACGCCTGGCTGCGCGGACATTGACCATGAACGGCGTGTCGAAGGCCTACGCCATGACGGGTTGGCGGATCGGGTTTGCTACCGGCCCTCGCTGGCTGCTTGAGGGGATGGAGAAGCTTCAGGGTCAGCAGACCTCGGGTGCGTGTTCCATCTCGCAGCACGCTGCAATCGCAGCGCTGGACGGTCCGAAAGACTTCATCGCCCACAGCCGCGAAGTATTCCAGCGGCGCCGCGATTTCATGGTCGACCTGCTCAACCAGGCGCCGGGCATCAGTTGCGAGGTGCCAGGCGGGGCTTTCTACGCTTTTGCCGACTGCTCTGGGCTGATCGGCAAGCGCTCACCTGCTGGGCGCGAATTGGTCAATGACGAAGCTGTGGCCCTGGCGTTGCTGGAGGAGGCCAATGTTGCAGTCGTTCAGGGCAGTGCTTTTGGTCTTTCAGGCTACTTGCGCATTGCTTATGCGCTGGATGACGAGTCGCTGCGTGCGGCTTGCCAGGCCATTCACCGCTTTTGCGAGGACGCACGATAGCTAGATAACAACGCTGAAGTAGAGCAGCGGAAGGCTGCACCTCCTCAATTGCATACGTGCGATACAGGTGGTGCAGCCTTTTTGTTTGGACGCAGCCAATGTCCGCTCTGGATAGGTGCTGACAAGTTATCCAATGACTCACAAAGAAGCAGAAACACGAGCTGTTTGAAAAGTTTTTTCTATCAAAGATGGGTAAAAAAACTCGTTTGCCTAAGTTTTTTCTATCGATGAACATAGCCACAAGGTCAAGCCACCCTGAGGAAAATAACAATGAACGGCTCACCATTTGGTATGTTATTTGTTGCATCTGACATTGATGCAGTGCATGAACTTGAATTCAACCGCTGGTACGACGAGGAGCATCTTCCGGACCGTGCATCGATGGCCGGAGTGATCAAGGCAACACGCTTTAAATCCCCATCCGATTCTCCCAAATACCTCGCGCTGTATTGGGCAGAGGGCATCTCTGCCTTCGACTGCCCGGAATATGCGCAGGCGTTCAAGTACCAGTCTGTCTGGTCCAGGAAAATGCTTCCGCTCATGCAGAACCCCACCCGTCGCATCGGTGAGGCGTTTGGGCAATTTGGCCGGCCTGGAGGGGAGTGGGTGGCAGTCGTCGCAGCAGCCGAAGCAACTGAGCCTCGTTCGCTGAACACGCTTCATTCAGCGCTTGCCGAGATCCCAGGGTACATCCAGAGCTACGCTATAAGTCCCTTGCCAGCGCTGAGCTTGCCGTTGCCCCAGGAAGCCGGCAACCCGCGGCCGATGGCTCCCATGCTCATCGTGGAGTGCGCCAGCGAAAGTGCGGCGCGGCAAGCTGCCGAATCCAGCCTGATCCATTTGCCCATCGGTAGCACTCATTTTGGCGTGTATCAGAGCCTGAGCAAGGACTCGGTTGGGGAGGTGCGTTGATGAACACTTCGATCGCATCCGTGGATCAGTCAGGACCCATCAGCACCGAAAATTCTGGCAAGCGCGCTGACATCAGGCGACTCGCCGCTGCCAGCTCGATCGGGACTACGCTCGAATGGTATGACTTCACGGTCTATAACCTGATGGCGGCGCTGGTCTTCAACGTCATCTTCTTCCCTTCGTTCGACCCGTTGGCAGGTACCGTCATTGCGTTCTCCACCTACGCGGTGGGCTATATCTCGCGCCCTCTGGGCGGGATTGTCTTCGGCAGCCTGGGCGACAAGCTCGGCCGGCGCTGGGTTTTGGTGGCGACACTGATCCTGATGGGCACGGTGACCGGGCTGATGGGGTTGTTACCTACCTATGAAACCTGGGGTATTTGGAGCCCAATCCTGCTGGTCCTGCTGCGTTTCCTGCAAGGGGCGGCTATTGGTGGGGAGTGGGCCGGGTCGGTACTGTTGTCCATGGAGCATGGCGAAGATCGCCATCGTGGTCGGAATGCTTCCTTCACACAGGTAGGGCCGGCCTGCGGAACCCTGTTGGGCGCCGGGTTAATTGCCTTGATCACTTTCGTCATGACGCCAGAGACGTTCCAGGAGTGGGGCTGGCGTATTCCATTTCTGTCCAGTGTCCTGCTGGTGATGCTCGGTTTCTGGCTGCGTCGTGGTGTAGATGAAACGCCGGTATTCAAATCGATGGAGGCGAAGGAAGCCAAAGTCGACGCACCGGTGCGGGAAGTGTTCGTTGGGCACTGGCGGCGGTTGTTGGTCGCAGGCGGCGCACGTATCGGCTCGGACATCGTCTACGCGTTGCTGGTGGTATTCACGCTCGCTTATGTGACTAACGTCCTGCACTTACCTCGCTCTACTGCGCTGACTGCCACGATAATCGGTTCCGTGTTCCATGCCGTCAGTGTTCCGCTGTTCGGTATGCTCTCCGACCGAGTGGGACGCCGGCCGGTTTACGCGTTGGGAGCTGTGCTATCGATTGGTTGGGGGTTCGTGTTCTTCGTCTTGCTGGATACCGCATCCCCCGTGCTCATCTGCCTGGCAGTCATTGTCGGCATGATCTTCCAGGCAATGATGTTCGGCCCCCAGGCTGCTTTCGTTACCGAGCAATTCCCTACTCGCGTCAGGTATGCCGGATCGTCGTTGGCTTATACCTTGGCCGGCATTGTCGGAAGCGGACTGGCCCCACTGGTTATCACGGGGATATTCAAGGTCTACGAGTCTTCGTTCGCAGTCAGCCTATATATCGCCGGCGGGCTGATCATCACCTTGATAGCGCTTGCATTCGCACGTGAAACCGCGAAGAAACCGTTGGAAGAATAATCCGAAATAGACAGGCAACTTCCTGATGCCCAATTGGGTTGCCTGTCATAACTTCGCTGTGGGATCAAGCCATGCGAGATATAGACATTATTGAAACGCCTGCCGCCGAATTACTGTTTAGCCCGTCAGGGTGTGGGGCAGTGCTTGTTGATAGTTCCCAGTCGGTGTTTTCGCCAAGTGTGCAAAGAAAGTTTTTTTCACTGGCGCGCGCACTGGAAACTGATCAACAGATCAGTGAATTGGTGCTTGGGGTGAACAATCTGTTGGTCATGTTTGACCCGCTCGTTAGTTCACCTTCGACGATTGAGCAACTGATTCAGAGCCTTTGGCTGTATCCCGACGCGCTTCCTTCCACCCCCAGGGTTATGGAAATCCCGGTGATCTACGGCGGTGAAGCCGGTGAGGACCTGGCCATGCTCGCCGAGCACGCTGGGCTCAGCATTGATCAGTGGATCAACTATCACAGTAACGCGACTTACGAGGTGGCGTGTGTCGGCTCCATGCCCGGCTTCGCCTACCTGACTGGGCTACCCGCTGAACTGGCCAAACCCAGAAGAGCGTCGCCGCGGGCACAGCTCGCCAAAGGTACTGTGATTATTGGTGGGGCGCAGGCCGGTGTAATGCCATGCACCGCACCCTCAGGCTGGCACGCGATAGGGCGTACTGACGTCGATCTGTTCGACATTCAAAGACAGCAGCCATGCCTGCTGTTGCCCGGCGATCAAGTCAGGTTCCTGGTTCGGGAGGTCGCGTCATGATCGAAGTACTGAGTGGTGGTGCGCTGAACCTGGTCCAGGATCTCGGGCGCTCGGGGTGCATGGCGATGGGGGTTAGCCGCAGTGGCGCCATGGATGCGCCCGCGCTGATGATTGCTAACTGGCTGGTTGGCAACCTGGAAAACGCTGCAGGTCTTGAAGTGAACATCTTTCCGTTCCGTTTCAAGGCAGAGCGCGAGTTACTCGTCAGTTGCACCGGTGCACACTGCGCACTGAAGGTAGATGGGCATCCCGTACCCAGTTGGACTTGCCTGGAGATCAGGGCTGGCCAACAGGTGGTGGTTGAGCGCCCACGCTTGGGTGTCAGGGCTTATCTTGCGTTTTCAGGTGGTGTTGACGCACCGGTGCAATTGGGTTCCCGTGCGACAGATCTGAAAGCGGGGTTCGGCGGTCATGAAGGGCGGGGCCTCAATCGTGGTGACCGTCTTCAACTGTTGCCCCAAAGCCTTTCGTTACCAGGACGTGCCATCCTGCCCCTTGAGCGGGTGCAGCATGCAGAGGCTATGCGCGGCCAGCAGGTGACGGTGCGGGCGATCGCTGCAGCTCAGGCTGACGCTTTTTCCTCCACTTCGTTGGACGCGTTCTATTCCACTCCCTACGAAGTCACTCCGCAGTCCAACCGGGTCGGTTACCGCCTCCAGGGCCAACCCCTGCATACAGTTCGACCCATCGAATTGCTCTCCCATGGCATTGCGCCGGGCACTGTCCAGGTGCCGCCGGCAGGGCAACCCATCGTGCAACTGGCAGAAGCCAATACCTGTGGCGGCTATCCAAAGATCGCCACGGTGCTCGATTGCGACCTATGGCGCCTTGCCCAAGCAGGCGTCGGCTGCAGCATCCATTTCAAGCCCGTCACTGTAGCCGAGGGCATCGAAGCCCTTGCCCAGCACCGTGCGGCACTCGCAAACATTCAGCGACACCTGGGCGTTAGCTCATCAGCCTGATTCGAGGAACAGACAATGAACAACAAAACTTTACGCATCGATATCAACTCGGACATGGGCGAAGGCTTCGGCCCCTGGAAAATGGGTGACGATGAAGCCATCCTCGATATCGTCACCTCTGCTAATGTCGCCTGCGGACTGCATGCCGGCGACCCTGAGATCATGGCTACCACCTTCGCCCAGGCCAAAGCCAAGGGCGTAGCAGTGGGAGCCCATCCCGGTTTTCCAGACCTGTGGGGTTTCGGTCGAAGAGAGATTCCGCACACGACCGGCGAAATTGAGCGTTTCGTTGCCTACCAGGTCGGTGCAGCTGTGGCGCTGTCCAGTTACGCCGGTCACCCCATCACGTTCGTCAAAGCCCATGGTGCGCTCGGGAATCTCACCCAAACGGACCCTGAGGTTGCCAAGGCGATCGCCAAGGCCGTCAAAGCCGTCGACCCCAAGCTCGTCTGCGTCACATTCGCGGGTGGACTCATGATTCCGATTGCCAATGATATGGGCCTCGAAACTCGTGCAGAGGTCTTCGCGGACCGTGCATATACCGAGGTGGGCCATCTGGTTCATCGCAAGGAGCCTGGGGCAGTGCTCCACGACGTGGAATTCGCCGCCCAGCGCATGCTGCGCATGGTTCAGGCAGGCGGTATCGAAACGGTGAGCGGACGCATGCTTCCAGTTCATATCGACACCATCTGTGTGCACAGCGATACGCCAGGTGCAATCAGCATGGCACGGGTACTACGCAATACCTTGGAGTTGGCCGGCGTCCAGGTTTGTGCTTTCGCTGAGGGGTCCCGCTGATGGACAAACCCCTTGTCGAACGGCTCGTCAGCCTGCTCGAAAACAGCGCATTGAGTGAAATCGAATACTCGGCAGACGGCACCCGTATTCGGTTGGTCAAAGAGTCGGGGTGGACCGTGCCCCTCCAGCCTCGCCCACCTGAAGCGCAGTCAACAATGGCAACGCCGACACGCCAATCGAGTTGGACCATTGATGCCGGATTGACTGGCATTTTCTACCGCGCCCCTTCGCCGGATGAGTCCGCTTTCGTCGATGTTGGCACTGTCATTGAGGAAGGCCAGCAGGTAGGAATCATTGAGGCGATGAAGATGCTAAACGTGCTCGAAAGCGAGCGCAGCGGGCGTGTGGTGCGCATCTTGGTAGAGGACGGTGCTTCGGTAGAGGCAGGGACGCCGCTGTTCGAGCTGCAATCGATGGAGGATGGCCATGTTTGACTCAGTCTTGATCGCCAACCGAGGCGAGATTGCCTTGAGAATCCTGCGTGCCTGCCGGGCATTGCAGATCCGGACTATCGCCGTGCACTCCACAGCAGACGTCGATCTGCGCCATGTGCAACTGGCCGACCAGGCCCTGTGTATTGGTCCCGCAGCTTCGGCGCAAAGTTATCTGGACATCGATCGCCTGATGGAGGCCGCTGAGTTGACCGGCGCGGGCGCCATCCACCCCGGCTACGGCTTTTTGTCTGAGCGTGCCGATTTTGCCGAGGCTGTCGAACGCTCCGGGCGAGTGTACATCGGCCCCACTGCTGCGGCCATTCGCCTGATGGGCGACAAGGTCAGTGCCAAGAAGGCCATGCTTGAATCCGGTGTGCCCTGCGTGCCCGGCTCGGACGGCGCTCTGCCTAGCGCCCCCCAGGCGGTGGCTGGCATAGCCCGGGATGTTGGGTATCCGCTGATCGTGAAGGCAGCAGGCGGTGGAGGCGGGCGGGGAATGCGCATCGTCCGCGAGCCAAGCCAGTTGGCTCAGGCGGTGGCCACCACGCGTGAGGAAGCCAATCGCGCGTTTGGTAACCCGGCCCTTTACATCGAACGTTTCCTCGAAAATCCGCGGCATATTGAAATCCAGATACTGGCGGACGGATTCGGCAATGCCGTATGGCTCGGCGAGCGTGACTGTTCCATGCAACGGCGGCATCAGAAGGTGATCGAAGAATCTCCTGCCCCCGGTGTTTCGCGGGAGGCTATCGCAGAGATCGGGCAACGCTGTGTCGACGCCTGTATGCACATCGGCTATCGCGGCGCGGGCACTTTCGAGTTTCTCTACGAAGACGGGGCTTTCTACTTCATCGAGATGAACACCCGAATCCAGGTCGAGCATCCGGTGACTGAGTTGGTGACCGGTATCGATCTGGTGGTGGAGCAGTTGCGAATCGCCCGGGGGGAGCCTCTGTCGTTCGGCCAGAAAGATGTCGCCGTGACCGGGCACGCGATTGAGTGTCGCATCAACGCCGAGGATCCATGGCGGTTCACGCCGGCACCGGGCACAGTTGACCAATGGCTTGCGCCTGGCGGCCCGGGAGTTCGTGTCGAGTCCCACTTGTATTGCGGGTACCGAGTACCGGCTCATTACGACTCGCTGGTGGCCAAGGTGCTTACGTATGGCAGCAACCGCGAAGCGGCCGTCAGCAGGATGCGCCAGGCACTAGAAGAAACCGTGCTGGAGGGGATTTCATGCACCATTCCACTGCACAGACGGTTGATGGATGAACCTGGGTTCACAGCTGGCGGCTACAACATCCATCACCTGGAACATCTTTTCGAACAAGGCTTTGGTCAGTCTGCGGAGAGCCCTCATGAGCGTTGAAGAACTCGCGGTACTGATTGAGCAGTTGCAGGGGCGAGGTATTGCGAGATGTGAGTACGAAACTGAGCAGGGGTCAGTGGTTCTGGTCTTCGCGTCACAATCCCGTACATCTGTCGTGGAAACGGTTCAACTGCCTGTCCCGGGTCGCCAGGATACTTTAGTCGAGGCTCCGAAGGCCGGCCGGTTCTTGTCTTCCCATCCTTTGCAGGGCGTCGCTCTGGCGGCCGTTGGCGAACCTGTCGAGGCGGGTGCAATCATCGGCTTCATTCAGGTTGGGGAGTCCCTTCAACCCGTCAAAGTGAAGGCCGCTGGCGTCATGGTCGGCTACTGCCCGGTCGACGGCGAGCTTGTCGGCTACGGGGCGCCAATCGCAAGGCTGATCCCTTCCTAAGGGAATGCCAGCAAGCGCACGACCTTATTGTGCGCACTCCCTCCCGCGGTATTCATCTATTCAAGAAGAAGAGGTCTCTGCATGCGTGCACATTGGCCCGTGGTACCTGCTGTCCTGTGTTTGACCTTTGCAACGGACCTGAGAGCCGCTGGCTTTCTCGAAGACAGCCGGGCAAACGTCGACTTCAGAAACCTGTATTTCGATCGAGACTTTCGCCAGCCTGGAGGTAACACTGCAAACGGGCAAAGCCAGGCACGGGAATGGGGTCAAGCCGCCGTCTTGACACTCCAATCCGGATTTACTCAAGGCGCGTCTGGGCTGGGGGTCGATGGCGTCGCCATGACCGGCCTCAACCTCGATTCCAGCCCAGATCGTGCAGGCACCGGTATGTTCCCAACTGAGCGTGACGGAGGTTCGGATGATGAATTCAGCCGACTGGGCGCGAGCTTCAAATTGAAGTACTCCAAGACGCTTGTTCGCTCGGGCGTCATGGCCTTTCGTAAGCCCGTGCTTCAAAGCGCCGACTCTCGGCTGCTACCTGGGCTGTTCAAAGCCACCACGCTGGAATCCAGTGAGCTGGCGGGCCTCACCCTTCAGGCTGCACGCGTGACCAAAACGATGGGTTTGGATTCATCTAACTGGGAGCGGCTGACCAGCCGCTATGGTGGGCGCAGCGAGGATTTCACCCTGTACGGAGCGGATTACGCGCTGAATGACAGAAGCCAAGTTCGGGCTTATTACGGAAAGCTGGACGGCATTTACCAACACACGCTGGCCAATTACCAAGGGCGCGTCGATTTCACGGCAGATCGACACCTCTCTTTCGATTTGCGCTGGGCGAAGGCGGAAGAGGTAGAGGACTTTCGCGACATCGACAACAGGGCAGTGGGCGCCTTGGTAGGGTTCCGCCAGAAGCACCACACACTGAGTCTGGGCTTCCAGAAGATGAGCGGGCACGATGCTTATCCGTACGTAAACGGAACCGATCCCTACCTTGTTAACTTCGTTCAGATCCTGCAGTTCTCCAATGCTGGAGAGCGTTCATGGCAGTTACGCTACGATCTGGATCTGGCCGCATGGGGTGTTCCTGGGTTGAGCTTCATGAGCCGATACGTCCGGGGCGACCAAGTACAACTTTCGAGCGGCGGCGAAGGACGAGAATGGGAGCGCAATAGTGAGGTCACCTATGTCATTCAGGGCGGCTCATGGAAAAACGCCTCAATCAAATGGCGCAACGCCACTGTCCGCTCAACCTTTGGCAATGATATCGACGAAAACCGCCTCGTGATCAGCTACCCACTGAGCCTGTTCTGATGGATCATCGACCTTAGATGAACGCCCCGCTTGGTAGCGGGGCTATCCGCCGGATCAAGCTCGTGGGGAATCAATGAATACGCGTTTCATCGAGGCGTTCTTGCAGATTGCAAGGCTGAAAAGCTTCAGAGCTGCGGCCGAGCATTTGCACCTGACTCAGGCTGCCATATCCAATCGGATCGCTTCGCTTGAAGAAGAGATCGGTGCTCGGTTATTTGAGCGGGAGACACGAGAGCTCAAGCTGACTGCAGTCGGCTCGCGGCTGGTCGACTATGGCGAGCGCATGCTGGATCTGGAACAAGAGATCCGCCATTTGGGTCGGCCCAGTCACGAAGTTTTGGGATTAGTGCGCATCGGTGCGGTAGACAGCGTGGTGCATACTTGGCTGATTGCCTTCCTGAAGTGCCTGCAGTCGACTTACCCGGGTATCGAGGTTCAGCTGACCTCGGAAACCAGCGCCGGTGTTCATAAGGCATTACGTGATGGGGTGATCGATATCGCCCTGCAGACGCATCCTATCGAAGGTGACGGTATCACCAGCATTCCCTGCCTCTCGATTGCCACAGGGTGGATAGTCAGCAACCAAGCGATGATCAGTGCCCAGCAACCCATTCTGGATTTGCTGGGGCAGCCGACCATCACCATGAGCCAGAACTCACAACCCCATCTGGTCCTTAAAGAGCTTTACCGCAGGTTCAGTCTCCCGGTCGGCAAGACGCATCATGTCAGTTCGATAGCCGCACTGGTGCAACTGGTTCAGGCCGGTTTTGGCAACGCGTTTGTTCCTCTTGCGCCGGTGCGCTATGCCATCGAGTCGGGTCAAGTGAGGCTGGTGGACTGCGGGCTGGCAATCCCCAACCAGCCGTTGGTTGTAAGCTATACGCAAGCGCACTCGTCCGAAGCTATTCGGTTGGTAGCGGAGCTTGCGTGCCGTGAATGCGATCAATACGTACGAGCCTTGGTGTCTCCATACGCTGCTACCTGACTGTTGACGAATTCATGCAGCGCTACCGAAACAGAGAGATAGACCTCAAACTCACCGACCGCGCGGCGTGCATCATCGGTGAACCTGGAATTGGCACGAGCAGTTGTTTGGGATGTTGGTCATCTTGCCACTCAAGCTAGTCAAGGAGGCCCCGCGCCCAGCAAACCCTGGCAATGCTGATCAGCTGTGGTCCATTTCGACGCAAAGGAAGCCCCGGCACATGATACCGAGGTCTTTTTTCAATTGTTCCCAATTACCCTCGCCAGAGGCTTCGGCCGCAGAGCCAAGCCCCAGGAATCGTGCCAGCGCGGCATAGGTGATCGAAAAGCACGCCTCTACCGCATGGGGCGGATTCGGATGGCGGATATCAGCGCAGCACTCCAGCAATAGGCTCTGAAAACCATGGGCAGCTTTCAGATAGCTGGCTTTGCCGCAATTGGCGACGTGCTTGTCCGATGCGCGGCCCATCAGCGGGCGCAGCAGGTTGGCATGGGTCTTGAGGTGTTCGGCAAGCATCTCCACCACTGCAGGCACACGCTTGTCGAGTGGCAGCTCGCGCGCGCGTATGGCGCTTAAGAGGGTGGCCCACTCCGCATCGATTTCGGCAAGTACATTGGTCATTACCGCCAGGAACAGATCATCTTTGCCTTGAAAACGCGCGTAGATTGACCCCACCGAGACCCCTGAGAGCTTACTGATCGCGCCGATGGTGAGCTGCTCAAACGTGCCATCGCGTAGTAACTCACGTGAAGCGGCCATCAGGCGCTCAAGGGAGGCTCGACTGCGGTCTTGTTTGGGTTGCTTGGCGCCAGGCGCAATGGACATGGATCTGCCTCTGGTTGGAAATGAAACGCTTATTTTAACTGCTGCAAGAAAGATTGTGTCGCGAAGGTCATACATTAGCGGGCATCTGGACGTGTTGACGAGCTCTGGACGAGCTGCTATTTTCTGCAAATAGAACGTGCATTCTATTTGAGTTTGCTACTTACGGAAAATAACAAAAGGTGATTCACCCATGGCTGGCATGACATCCTACATCCCTGTCATTCTCGGCTGCCTACTGGCGGCTTGTCTTCAATGATACACACGTCGACGCGAGTGCTCTGACATCTTCCCTGACACCGGCTTCAGGCCTTGTTTTAACAATTAATTAGAATCAGAATTCCTATTCAATAATAAAAAGGGTATTTCTATGCGTTTTTCAGTATTCCTTGTAGGCCGCTCCACAGCCGCAGAAGACGACAAGACGGTCATGGACGCGTTGATCGATCACGCCTGTCAGGCTGAAACCCTGGGTTTCGACGCGGTTTTCATGCCGGATCACCACTTCACGGGCTACGCACCGATGTCCAGTGACCCGTTCATGTTCGCCGCGTATCTGGCCAGTCGGCTCAAACGCGTGCACTTTGGCATGTCTGTTACCACTGTGCCGTTGCATCACCCGGTGCGTTTTGCCGAACGTGTCAACCTGCTCGATCAGTTGACCGAGGGCCGCCTGCTGGTAGGTATCGGCAGCGGTACTACGCCTGAAGAGATGATCGGTTTTGGCGTGAACTACAAGGAAGCATCGGCTCTCTTGCAGGAAAACCTGGACTTGGTGCAACGGCTTTGGGACAAGCGCGTCGAAGATGAGCCGATTACCTTCGAGACCAGCCATTACAAAGGTGCAGTGGTACAGCGCATCGTACCTACGGCGTTCCAGCGGCCGTTCAATCGCATCATGCCAGTGGCACTTCGTGAAACCAGCATGCAGCGCGCCGCTGATATGGGCTGGCCGGCGTTTATCCCTGCATTCACTCCTCCGGTACCCGCCAGCGCCGAGCCCTTCGAGCACCTTAGTCGCTACTTCACGCGCTACCGCGACGCCCTGGAGGCCGCCGGGCATACCCAGCAGGTGGTTGACCATTGCTTGTCCTGGACCACTCACACCTACCAATGCGTGCACATCGCAGAAACCGATGAACAGGCCGAGCAAGAGCTTCAAATAATCCTCAAGGCATACAAGCGCGCGATCGACCGCGAGTATGAATTCAACAAGCGAGCCGAGCAGATCAGCGGCGTTGAGTTGCATCCACACCCCGATTGCTTCAGCCGTGAATGGATCAAGACATGGTGCCTGCACGGTAGTCCGGAAACCGTTGCTGCAGAGCTGGAAAAGCACCGTCAGCTGGGTATCGGCAACGTGCTGATGGGCTTCACCAATGGCCCCCTCACGCAAGAGCGAGTGCGCTATGGCCGTCAGTCCATGGAGCTGTTTGCCAAACACGTCATGCCTCGTTTTCAGTGACCGCCGGAGCCCTTTCCCATGACAGAAGCCAATACTCTTAAACCATTGAAACAAGGGCCACTGATCGTCGGTATCGGCGGCACTACCCGTTCCGGCTCAAGCACCGAGCGCGCGCTTGCCTTTGCCTTGCAGCATGCCAGGCAATGCGGTGCCCGCACCCTCATGTTCGGCGGCGCCGAGCTTGCACAGCTGCCGGCATTCAACCCCGAGGATAATACCCGCAGCGCTGGACAGTTGGCGCTGATCGAAGCCGTGCGCCAGGCAGACGGCATTATCCTCGCCACACCTGGCTACCATGGTGGTGTCTCGGGGCTGGTAAAAAATGCGCTGGACCTTCTCGAAGATCTGCGTGACGACACCCGTGTGTACTTCGACGGGCGTGCGGTAGGCTGCATCGTCACCGCCGCCGGCTGGCAGGGTTGCAATACAACGTTGGGAGCCTTGCGTTCGATCGTCCATGCGATGCGCGGCTGGCCTACGCCATTGGGCGTGACGTTGAACACCGCCGGCGTAAAGCTGTTCGACACCAGTGGCAGCTGCACTGATGAGCGGGTCACCCAAGCGTTGCAACTGGTGGCCGAACAGGCGTTGGCAGCCCCTGTACGGGTTGTGGCTGCGGAGCTTGAAAATGCTTGGTGAGGATCTCGCCGAAAAGCTGATGTTCACCGCCGGTGCCGACATGTGGTCGACCTGCACGGATCAGCAATGGGGGCTGCGCGCGTTGCGCATGGCCGATGGCCCGATGGGCGTCACAGGTGGCCGGGTAGACGAGCGCGATGTAGCCCTATTGACCCCGTGTGGCTTGGCGTTAGCGGCTTCGTGGGACGCCGAGCTGGTACAACGTGTTGGTCAGGTGATTGCCGAAGAGGCCGTGCGCATGGGCGTTCAGGCGGTGCTGGCACCCAACCTGAATTTAATGCGCAGCCCGCTGGCCGGTAGAGCATTTGAACTGTTCGGCGAAGACCCGCTGTTGATTGCACAACTGGGTTGGGCCTGGGCGCAGGGCGTGCAGCAAGAAGGCGTTGCCGCAGTAATCAAGCACGTGGTGTGCAATGACTCCGAAACCGACCGACGCAGCATGAATGCGGTGGTCGATGAACAGGCGTTGCGCGATGTCTACTTCAAGCCCTTTGAATATGCTGCGCGCCACGGTGCATGGGCAATGCTCACGGGTTACAACCGGGTCAATGGTCGGGCGTGTGCCGAGCATGAACAGGTGCTGCGCAAGTGGCTGAAGGGCGACCTGGGTTGGGACGGCTTGGTCATGTCGGACTGGTTCGGTACGCAGGATGGCATCGTCAGCTTGAATAACGGTCTGGACCTCGAGATGCCTGGACCAGGCCGACACATGGGGGCTGCACTGCTGGGTAACCCTAGCCTTCATGCCGTGGACGAAGCGCGTCTGGACGATGCAATCGAACGTCTGCGCAGGCTGACCGCACGGGCACAACCGACACAGGCACCTGACCGCTCGGCAGCGGCTACTGACAGGCGCCTGCAAGTACTCGAAGAGGCGGCTGCAGCGGGCATGGTATTGCTGCGTAATGAGGGCGATCTGCTGCCGTTGGAGGCTGACTCAAATGGGCTGCTCGCGGTGATTGGGCCTAATGCGATCCGGCCGTGCTATCAGGGCGGGACCTTTGCCAAGGTCGCCTTGGCCGACGATGTGGTTTCGCCGCTCGAGGCCCTCACTCAGGCGTTGGCGGGCACTGGCAAACGAGTCATTTATGCCCAGGGTGCTGCAGCTGAGCATCGTATACCGCCGATCACTGAACTTGAGTTGTCGTGTGGGGAAGGCCAGCCAGGCTTGTTGGTTGAGTTTTTCGCCCCCGGCGCTGCTCAACCTTGCCACAGCGAAATCCGCCATGCGAGTTCGCTGGTCTGGTTCAAGGACATGCCGGGTATAGGGCCGCTGTTGACCCTGAAAGACCAGGCGCTAGTGACGGTAAACACTCGTTTCGTTGCCCCGCGCAGCGGTGAATATCGCTTTTACTGGGGCGGGACCGGGCACGTGCAGCTGACGCTCGATGGTGCGTTGCTGGGCACCTTCGATGGTGCTACTGCCGAAGGCGACATAATGGGCAAATTGATGCAGGCGCCCCATACGACGGCGTCATTCAACCTTGAACAGGGGCAAACAGTCCGTTTGAGTTTGACCATGGACATCGCCCGCAGCCTTGCCCACGGTCTGTGGCTGGGCTGCCAGGTGCCAGAGCCTTGCGACCTTCTTTCGCAGGCGATTGCGTTGGCGGAAGAGGCCGACCACGTTCTGCTGGTGGTCGGCGAAACGGCAGACGCCGGGCTTGAGAGCGTCGACCGCTCCAGTACCCATTTGCCTGCCGCGCAAGAAGAGTTGATCCGCCGGGTCTGCGCTGTGAACAACCGTACCACGGTGGTACTCAATGTCGCCCATCCGGTCGATATGGAGTGCCTGCAAGATGCCGCGGCGATCATCGTTGCCTGGTATCCAGGGCAGCAGTTTGGGCCCGCGCTGGCCAGCGTGGTATTTGGCGAGCGTGAACCGGGAGGGCGCCTGCCGGTGACCTTCGCCCGAGATGAAGCCGACTATCCGGTGTGGTCGCTGACCCCTGCTGCCAATGGCGACCTTGCTTATCACGAAGGCTGGTGGGTGGGCTATCGCAGCTTTATCGCACGTGATACTCATCCGGCATTCAGCTTTGGCTATGGGCTTGGCTATGCCCGTTTCGCGTACAGCCCTGGCGCTGTGCACGGCAAACGGGTGGATCAACTGGTGATCTCGCTGACGGTGCGCAATATCAGCGCGCGGGCGGGCAAGGAGGTGGTCCAGTTGTATCTGCTGGAGCCATCAGCCGCCGATGAACCTGCACGCCTGTCGCTTAAAGCCTTCGCTGCGGTGTTCGTGCAAGCCGGGGCCGAGCAGGAGGTTCGCCTCACGCTGCAGGCCGATGCGTTCTCCCGCTGGGACAGCCGTGCCAACCGCAGTGTATTGATCCCTGGGCGTTATCAACTGCAGATCGGACACGCCGTCGATGACGCGTTGATTCAGTACAGCCTGGCGGTGGGGCACAAGGGGGATGTTGAAGTACTTCACGATTGATCATTGATTCAAGCCTTTGTGTGATCCACAACAAAAACAAAAGGCACCTCAAGTGTGCCAGGAGTCGATCATGTCCAATGCGGTCTCTAGCAGCAAGGGTTCATCAGCCGAGCGTAAAGCTGGCGCGGCCCAAGCGCTGATACTGGTCTTTACCACGCAACTGCCGATCATGGGATTGCTGTCGCTGATCCCCATCGTTCCATTGTTGTTCGAACAGTTTGGTAGCCATCATGAAGCGCGCTTCTTGATTCCGCTGCTAATCACCGCGCCCAGCGCCTGCATCGCATTGCTCTCGCCGCTGGCGGGGTGGTTGGCCGACCGCCTGGGCAGGCGCCGTCTGTTGCTCGCTGCGGTGTTTGGCTATGGCATCTGCGGGTTCGCTCCGTACTTTTTGCATGACCTCACCTCGATTATCATCAGCCGCTTTGGCCTGGGGACCACCGAGGCAGTCATCATGACCGTGGCAAACACCCTGATGGGCGACTTCTATCCGCCCGAGCCGCGGCGTAAGTGGCTGGCTGTGCAAAGTGCGGTGGGCTCCCTATCAGGCACGACGTTGATGTTCCTCGGCGGAGTACTCGGAGGCTATGGCTGGCAAGGGCCTTTCCTGCTTTACCTGCTGGCGTTCCCGATCTTTGCAATGTTGCTGTTTTTTACCTGGGAGCCGGTTGCCCATCGCGAGCCTTCAGGTTTTGCCGGCGCAGCTTGCTTTCCGGTGCGGAAAATGGGCGTCATTGCCTTGGTCACGCTGTTTTGTGCGGTGCTGTATTACGTTGAAGTGTTGCAGGTCAGTCAGGTGTTCCACTTGCTCGGTTTGACCAGCACAGCAGATATCGGCCTGGCTGGCGCGATTGCCGGGTTGGGTGTGCCGCTGGGCGCGCTGCTGTTCGCGAAGCTGTCGAAACAGGACATCCACGTTCATGTATTCACGGTGTTTACCCTGTTCGCCATAGGCCTGGTTGGGCTTGGCCAAGCCAGTACCATACCTTGGGCCGTTGGCGCAGCGTTTGTTGCGCAGGTGGGTTGCGGCATGCTGATCCCCGCGCTGATCAACTGGTGCCTGGGCAGCCTGAATGCACAACACCGCGGCCGTGGGGTGGGTATCTGGACGGGCGCATTCTTTATCGGTCAGTTCGTCAGCCCGTTTGCAGTCACTCTGCTGGCCTCTGCGTTCGGCGGTCTGGCGACAGCAATTGTCGCCATGGGTGGAGTTGCGTCGGTTGCGCTGCTGGTTGTCTGGTTTATCCCACGAAACCTGCGCCACACCTCTACGCAAACCGGCTGATCTACAACCACTGTCCTCCACTGCCTGGCTACAGGCGGTGCGGGCTTCTGCGCGCCTGAAACCTTGATCTATCAAAAACAATAAAGGATGGAGCTATGCAGTTCTCGAAGATGCTGTTTGCCTTGCTGTGCGTTGCAACCTCTCCTGTGGCGCTAGCTGTGACCCCGATGGCGGCCGAAAGCAGAACCGGCCCGGGTAACCTGCCACAAAGTGCCTTGCCTGCTGCAGCGGATGGCTGTCAGGACTTCGCCAAATTCATGCCACGCACCGAAGCGGTTCTTCATCAGACACAACCCTGCGAGACGATCGCTCCCGAATTGTTCGGATTGCGTTCGACGCTGGCCGAAAACGGTATGGGGCTGGCGCTGAATGTGCAGCCGAACTTCCGTTATGACGTACTCGGCCACAATGAAAAGCCACAGTTGTATAACGGACAGAACCCAACCTACCGGCAATCGACAACCTTCAAGTTGACGTACGACCTGACCCGCATGGGGTGGGGTGGCGATGCCCAGTTTGTACTGGGCGGCACCTGGGAGTCCGGGAGTTACAAGTCAGGCAACCCCAACTTCGCGACGATGTCCAGCTTCGCTGTCAATCAGCGCTTCTACGATGGCCGACTGGAGCTTCAATACGGCTACTACAACTTGATCCGTGAATACTACGGGATGGTCTTGGGTGGGAACTCTTCTGCGGCAGCGCTTGGCCCGACCAGTGTGATTCCGGTGCAACTTGGCTTGTCACTGTTTACCCCAAGCCCGGCGATTACAGTTGGCATCAAGGACTCGAGCAAACGTTGGTACAACCGCGCGTCTGTGGCACGGAGTGCCAGCCCCAACCGCTTTCAGTACGACCTGGACGAGAACCCAAGCGGTTTTGAAATCAAGGTCAAGGGTTCTCGCGCACTGCTGGTGGACGAGGTGGGTTACAAAATCGATGCGGGGGCTAATCGGCCAGCGTTCTGGGCGAGGGCAGGGGCGATTTACAACACCAGTCACTACAGCGACATGCGTAACGGCGGCATGACCGATAACAATTATGGCGGCTATGCGGCCGTTACGCATCAACTGACGCAGCCGAACAAGGCTGGCCCCCGAGGCCTGTATCTGGACGCCAAGATCAACTATGCCCCAGAGGACCGCAACCTCTACACCAAGGACTTCCAGCTCACGGCCTTCTACATCGGTCCCTTCGAGACACGCCAGCGTGACATGGCGTCGATTGGTTTTACCCGGAGCTACTTCAGCACGTACGCGCACGATGCGGTAGAGGCGGGGGGAGGCGATGCCGAGCGCACGTCGACTGCCTTGTCCGTGTCCTATGCGGCACGTATGACCCGTGGGGTGTATTGGGTAAACGGTCTTACTTACCAGGAAGGCCCCACGTTCTCGCCAGCCCGCGATGACGCGCTGATCTTCCAAACGGGTCTGAACCTGAGTTTCTGAGGAGTCTGAATGAAGTTCACCCACATCCTGCTGTTGGCCGGGCTGAGCATGCTTGGACCACTGGGCATTGACATGTACCTGCCTGCGATGCCGACCATCACCGAGCAAATGCGTGCTGCGTCTTGGCTCGTGCAGCTTTCGCTCAGCGCCTACCTGGTCGGGCTGGCAGCAATGATGTTGGTCTACGGAGCACTTTCCGATCGCGTCGGCCGGCGACCTGTCCTGCTGTGGTCTACGGCCGCTTTCAGCCTCTGCTCATTGGCGGTAGCCTGTTCGCAGAATGCGGAGCAGCTGCTGCTGTTTCGCGTCTTGCAGGGCCTATCGGCCGGGGCCGGAGGTGTTGTCGGCCGCGCACTGATTCAGGATACGCTGCAAGGGCCGGCAGCCATGCGCGCCATGTCGCAGGTAATCATGGCGTTCGTGCTGGCGCCTGCCATTGCCCCCCTATTAGGCGGTTATCTGCTCGATGCGCTGGGATGGCGCGCGGTGTTCCTGGCTCAGGCCGGGTTCGCTGCCGCGTTGTTCGCCTGGGCACTAGTGCAGCTTGGCGAAACGCTGCAGCCAGCGCATCGCGTACGGCTAGGTATGCGCGCCATGGGCCGCACTTACCTGACGGTCGCCAGGGACGCGCATTATCAGGCCATGGTCCTGGCCGGTAGCCTGACGTTCATGATCTTCTCACTCTACATCGGCGCCGCCGCCTGGTTTGTTCTGCAGGTACTGGCGTTGCAGGTAACCGAGTTCGGCTGGGTGTTCATTCCCCTGGTGGTGGGTGCCATGCTTGGCGCCGCTGTCAGTGCGCGGCAGGCCTCGCGCTGGTCACGCAGCAAGCAAATGCTGGTGGGCTACGGGCTGATGCTCACAGCCAGTGCTTGCAACTGCGCCTACTTCATTTGTACCGATTCGCCACAGGTGCCTTTCGCTGTACTGGCACTGGCGTTGGCGAGCTTGGCTTTTGCGCTGCTCAACCCATGCATCTGCCTGATGGCTGTGGAACGCCACGCCGGTTATAGAGGCATGGCCAATTCTCTTTTGTCGTTCGAGCAAACGCTTTTCTTTGCCGCGGTCACGGCATTTTTGTGCCCCGCCCTGGAGCCCAGTGCAACGGCATTGGCGGCGGCGCTGTTCGTCGCGGTGCTTTTGAGTGGTGTGATCATGCTGCGTTCCGTGACATCTGAACGGACTGTCGAACACGTGGCAGGCACCCCCTCATGACCGTTCAGTCTTTCTGCAAAGTTACAGGGAGCTTCTTGAAATGAAATTGGCAACGCTTCGAGATGGCAGTCGCGATGGCTGTCTGCATTTGATTTCCCGAGACCTCACACAAATGGTATGCGCCGCAGATATCGCACCCACGCTGCAAGCAGCAATCGAGCGTTGGGGCACTGTAAGCTTTGCCCTGGAGAAGCGCTATGAAGCTTTGAATGCTGGCCAGCTGGGGCATGCACTGGCCTTCGACCCACACCAGGCGATGGCACCATTGCCGCGGGCCTGGCAGTGGCTAGACGGCTCGTGTTTTCTGAACCATGCCGACCTCATGCAGCGCGCATATCAACTTGAACCGCTGGATGGCATCGAGTCCATACCGTTGATGTATCAAGGGGCTGGGGATGACTTTCTGGGGGCAACGGATGGTCTGGCACTGCCAAGCGACGCACATGGCATCGACTTCGAAGGCGAGTTTGGCGTGCTGGTAGATGAAGTGCCGATGGGCTGTTCGGCCGATCAGGCGCTTGGCCATATCCGCCTGTTGGTCCAGCTCAACGACGTGAGTTTGCGCGCGCTAGGGCCGCGCGAAATGAAAACCGGCTTTGGCTTTGTGCAAGCCAAGTCGTCCTCCAGCTTTGCTCCGGTGGCGGTTACCCCTGACGAGCTGGGTGACGCCTGGCACGAGGGCAGGGTGCACTTGCCATTGAGCGTGGAGTGGAACGGCGAATGGTTCGGCCACCCCCACGGTGGCGCGATGAATTTCGGCTTTCATGAACTGATCGCTCATGCTGCGCTGACTCGGCGCTTGAGCGCAGGCACCGTGCTCGGCTCCGGTACGGTATCCAATGCCGATCGCAATGTCGGCTCGGCATGTATTGCCGAGCGCCGCGCCATGGAGATGTTGGAGCAGGGTGCGGCACGGACGCCGTTCATGCGCTTCGGCGACCGGGTGCGCATGGAGGCAAGAGACCTGCAAGGGCAGGCCTTGTTTGGCGCGATTGATCAGCGTGTGGTGCGCGCCGGTATTTGACTGAGCGCTGCCAACCCTCAACTCATTCTTCAAGGACTCAGCGCATGACGCTTCCAGGCAAACGACGCCTCGTCGACCTCTCCGTGACGTTGGATAACAACCCGTACACCGACCCGCCGCCGTTACTACCGCACATCGACTATATGGACCATCAGCAGGGATGGCCGGAAATGGCGGCGATGTTCCCCGGCCTAACCCTGGAGCAGTTGCCCGGCAAAGAGTCCTGGGCGGCAGAGCGGCTGACCCTTACCACGCACAGCGGCACTCACATGGATGCGCCATGGCATTATGCGTCGACCACCGACGGCGGCAAGCCAGCTTTCGGTATCGATGAACTGCCCTTGGACTGGTGCTTGCAAGCTGGTGTGAAACTGGATTTTCGTCACTTGCCGGATGGGCATGTGGTAACTGCAGCGCAAGTTGAGGCCGAGCTGCTGCGTATCGAGCATGACTTGCAGCCGTTGGACATCGTGTTGGTCAACACCCGCGCAGGTGAATTGTTTGGACAACCTGGTTATCTGGACGCCGGGGTCGGTATGGGGCGTGAGGCCACGCTCTATCTGCTCGATCGAGGCGTCAAGGTGGTGGGCACCGACGCCTGGAGCTGGGACGCGCCGTTCAAATACACCCGTGAACGGTTCGCTGAAAGCGGTGACGCCTCGTTGATCTGGGAAGGGCACAAGGTAGGTCGGGATATCGGTTACGGCCAGATGGAAAAACTCGCAAATCTTGCGGCGTTGCCAGCCAAAGGCTTTCTCGTTTCGTGCTTTCCCTACAAGATCAAGCATGCTTCGGCAGGTTTCGTAAGGGCGGTAGCGATTTTCGAACAGTGATGAGCGGGCCCTGCAAAAAGGCGCCAGCTTTGATTCTGGGACATAAAAAAGGGCTAAGTCTGGGATACAGACTTAGCCCTTTGTCGTTATGTGCGATCAATGCTTGGGTGGCGGCCCCCCTGGCGCCCATTTTTCCTGGTGACTGAACAGGAAGTACTGCGAGTTGTCGGCACCCGGCAGCGCCTCGCGCGCAGCCCAGTCGTCATCATGCAGGTCCATATCCGCGTCGTACTCTACGTGGCAGCCCAGCGGGCTATTGAAATACCAGAACCAGTTCGACCCCAACTGATGACGTCCCGGGCCCCAGAACGACTCATAGCCTTTCTTGACGAAACGGCTACCGGCTAGTAGCACTTCAGTCGGGCCGCCCAAGTGGAAGGTGAAATGTTCGATACCCTTCAGGAAGGGTGGGGTCTGGATCAGGAACAAGGTGTGGTGATCGAGTGTGCCAGCAGGCCGCAGGAACGGCCCCACCCCAGTGAATCGGTCAGTGCAGACGAAACCGAGTCGAGCATAGAACGCCTCCGCCTTGGCGTAGTCGGGCACGAAGTACACGACATGCGACAGGCTACGCGGGAGAGCTTCGATCGCGTCGCTGGCTCCCAGGTCGTTGACTGGACGGCCACTCTGCGCCCCCGGCGCATTACTGATCTCGCCGGGGAGCTGGAGTGCTTGACGACGAGTGATCTGAAAGCCCAGCGCGAAGCCCATGTCGTCCACGGCTCGCAGTACCCCATCTTCACCGCGGACAACGACACGGTCCTTGCTCAACTCGGCTTCGATGGCTTGCAAGGCTTGTTCGTCGGCGACCCCATAGACGGTTTCGCGAAGCATAGTGGCGGTTTCCATGGGCGCTGGCAAACGCCCGTCACTGCGGTGACGGACAAGCACACCGGTGCCGTCCAGCGCCTCCAGGTAACCACCATGCTGATCTACATCGACGGGCTTGAGGCCGTAGTCGGTCAGGTACTTGACACACTGCTGGACGTCGTCCACGCCAAACACCAGGTAATCGGGTCCAATGATGTTCATGATTGTCTCTCTTCTGTCAGGCCGTGCGGCCGCCAAGGGTCTGGGCAACCCAGTCAGCAATGAAGTGTCCCGCGTTTATGGAGTTGTCGAAGCTCGAATGCTGTACGCCGCCTTCGCGCGCGGTGAAAATCTTCAACTCGCGCTTGGGGCTGTTCACCAACTGCTCGAAGGTGCGGTACGCCCACTTGACTGGGATCTGCGAGTCCTGCTCGCCATGGGTCACCAAGAACGGCACCTTGATCCGCTCGACTACACCGTCGAGATGAACGTTTTCAGCGATGCTCATGAATTCATCGATGTCTTTACCGCCCCAGACCCAGCGCACGTGATCCCAGTAATGTGGCACGGGGAAGTCGCCTTCTCGCTCCAGGCGACGTTGCTGCACGTCTCGCCAATCGTGGTTGGCGCCCCAGACCACGCCGCAGGCAAAACGGGGCTCGAAGGCGACAATCCTCGGGCAGTAGTAACCGCCTAGAGAAACGCCTTCGCAGCCAATGCGCTGGGTATCTACATCGTCACGCGTCTCGAGCCAGTCGAACACGCGGCTGCCCCAATGTTCAGCGTCGTAGCGCGCTTTGAGGCCATGCAAACGGAGCGCCTCGCCGGTCCCGGGTTGGTCGAGTATGAGCGAGGCCACACCACGCTTGGCCAGCCAGGCTGGTAGCCCAACTCGATATTTCATCTCTTTTACGGAGTCCAGGCCATTGAGCTGTACCAGCAAGGGGGCACGCCCGGTTACACCTTCGGCGCGTACCAGTAACCCAGATAGCACCCCATCTGCATAAGGAATCTCGACACGTTCGCAGTTCTCTCTCGACAGATCGACGCCGCGGGCGAAGGTGTCCAGAAACCGTTGGTAGAGGGCAAGCCTACCGGGGGTGTTGTGCGCTTGCAGGCGCTCGCATGTCAGGTAATAGATGGCCGCTCTATTGTACTTTTCACCGGCAGACAACCTTCGGCCCAAGGCAAGGTCCTCGCTTGCGAGGTCGCACAGCTTGTCTGCCATTTTCGACCACGTTTCGCGAAACGCCTGGGTACCTGCTGCGTCCGGCTGCTTTGCGGCGTCCTGCAGGGGTTCGCACATTTCGACGATTTCGCCGATACGGGCACCCATTTCCAAGGCAAGATCCACGGACAAGTTCCACGCGTAGTTGGTGGGGAAGTATCGGAACATGATTATTATTTTCCTCTTGGAGCTAAACGACTAACAACACGCGTTCAACAGGTGCTGGTAGCTGATGCCCAGGAAGCGCGGGCTTCCCACGCTCACCCCGCAGGTGCAGGTTTGAGTGATGCGCTGCCACTGAGCTAATCCTGGAATTCCAATACTAGAATCACAATTCTGATTTAGCCAGCTTTTTTAGGTTTTAATCGCTGTTAACACCGTGCTTTGCTGGACAGCGGGCAACCGTACCGAGGGCTGCTGCCGATGCGCTCTGCTTCCAATTTGGGCTTGCTAAGCGTCCCATGCCTGGCTGTGTAAGATCACATCGCGGTGCGGAGGGGGGGCAACCTGCAGCGCAAGCGGGAGGTAGATCGTCAACAGGTGATCGTTGACGCCAGCGCCGCAGGCATTTGTTAGCCGCGTGTGTGGTCGCATGGTGGTACCGCAAGGGAGTGCTGACCTGTTCTTCGACGCTGCCAACCGTGAATAGGGCAACTGTGAGGTTCGATGCTAGGGCCGCCCAAAGCCCTAGCACACCAAGGCTTAGTGACGTATCAGCTTGATCTTAGCGATACCGAAGCGATCCGGAGGGACCAGTCGCAAGCGTTGATCACCGTTCAATACGCGGCCTGCGACCCACTTGCCCGCTTGGAAGCTACCTTCCTCCACGCGAGAAATCTCTACAGACTCCTGACTGCCTTGCTTGGGTTTGAACTCCAAATAAAGATCACGGCCCACGATCAGAAATTCGTCGCTACCTGTTTCAATGATCAAGCCGCTGGGACGCAGGTCGCTACTGTCGGGAGCAACGCTCGAGTCAGCTTGCTGTTTATTGGCTCTGCGATCCACTGGCGGAGGGACCCCCATGTCACGCAATTTAGTCAATAGGCTTTCATGTTGGCCTTTAACCGTAATGGTGTAATTATCGAACGTGAATTGTTCCTGGCTGGTGGGCTCGAGCGCGAAACCGCGAATTTTATTGTCCGCCTGTGCACGCGCAATCACTTCTGTCATAGGGCCTAACAGGCCGTAAACCTCTGCGATCTCGTTGCCCAGAAACCCGTCCTCAATGCCGAAAGGTGAAAAGCCGACGCCGCGGTAGAGGCCGATCGTTTTGAATAAATTGCCCACGATAAATCGAGCCTCGGGGACGAACAGCATATTGTCGGAAGTTGTGTATTGGCTGGCCCATGCATCGAAGTCATCTACGTAGATGTCGGGTGACAGCCAGTCAAGCTGGGGTGCCCCAGCGGTCCAAATATCCATTACCTGCGGCACCGGCCCCCCGGAAGGGTACGTGCCTGCGCTGTCCTGTGGAGCTTGTGGGCCCAGCCAGGCGTTGGCATACATCGGCAGTGGAAGTTGTTTCTTGCCCGCAGCGGCGACTGTATCGACAGACCGTGCCTGGTGCCACGCCATGAAAATTTCATCTCCCCTCATGTCGTCACCAAATACTTCAGGCCACGTGCCGGTAGTCCGGTAACCCTGCTTGGCCCATGCCTCCTTGATAAACGGCGATAGGGCTTGCTTGTTGTGTTCAAGGTGAGCCATCAATTCGCTTGGCACCTCACGCTTCCAGGCCTCTTCTGCTTCCGGTGAACGCTCACGGCTATCGCCGAGCAGCCCCGTTTCGTTTTGCACCTGAACGGCGATGACTGTGTGTTGTTTGTCATGTGTCGCAAGAAACTTCAGCACTTGAGCGAACGCGTTGGCGTCGGCGTCGAGCGTCGATTGGCTGAAAATGCTGAGTACCGGCAATTCACCTTGTTTTTGCTGCAGGCCGGGCGAGCCGATAACGGTGCGAGGGAACCTCTTGGGATCAGCCCGCACCCAGTCAGGGGCATAGGTCGAGCGCGCATTTTTCTTGCTACCGAACCACAATAGTACTATCCGCATGCCTCTGGCCTGAGCCTGAGCTAAGTGATCCTTGATTAAAGCGAAGTCAAAACGTCCCTCCTCAGGCTCAGTCAACTCCCAGTAGATGGGGATGATTGCAGTGTTGACGTTGAGGGCCTCCATTTTGTCCCAGGTGGCTTTCATATACTGAGTGTTTGAAGCCGAGGAGTTATGCACCTCACCGGCAAGTGCGATGTAGGGGCGATCATCGACCATGAGCTGCAATAGCCCATTGTTACGACGTACTTCAGGGGCTGGCGAGTCTTTCGCATAGGCGCTACCCAAGCCCAGTGTCGCGGCCATTAACAGCCAACTCATGCCCTGCCGAAGCGGGGATCTCGTGCCTTTGTACATCAAAATGTCCTCATTATTTTTCTTGGGTGCAGCGCATGGCCATCCGGGCGCTCATGCTAATAGAATAATTGTTCTACTAATTAGGGCTTTTCGAAAGGATAATTCGGAAAGTCCATGGGTAAATATAGAACGCCAATTCCATTTGTCGCACGCTAGCATTGGGAGCGGAGGGCGTCAATCGTAAAGCACCGGGGGGAACGCGTGTGACACGAAGGGGGGGGTAGAAGCACCAGCATTGTCAACGATGAAGTGAATCGTCATAACCGCGGTGCGCGTAGGTCGACGCCAACTAGGGTTTGTCCCCGGCAACGTCTGCTCAGCAGCCGGGTGGCTTGCAGCATGAGCGAAAGTATCAACATACCGGGGAGCGATATTGCCCAAATCAGCGCCGTCAGGCGTGTTACTCGTTGTGGCAAGACTACGACGAGACCCAGCGCCCCTCGCATGATGAGGAGGCTTGATATGCCGATCATCCGCATCGAGTTGAGTTCAGGATGCAGCCGGGATCAATAGAACCGCTATGTCGAAGAGGTCACACGCTTAACGGCGGAGATCTTCAGTAGTAAACCGGACTCTGTAGACATTCTCTTCGTGGAGATTCCTCCATGCGAATGGGCTCGCGGGGGGCGCTTTCTCCCTCAGACGCCAGAATAACGTGCAAGTGCTCAACAGCTTTCCATTCATCCAATAAGAAAAACAGATACCTGCTTAAGGATTTCATGGAGGCGGGGAAGGGATGCCCGCCTTAGAGTCACCTTCGTCCATAAGTCAGATGGCGCTTGCCCTCGCGGCAAGCCCATCGCCTCGGCTTGGTCCCTACAAAAACAAGAAGGTGAAAGCATGAGCAACGAAGCGGTCGATATCAAGGCATGGATCGACGACCGACCAGTATCCCGGTATCAGTGGCACATCATGGCCCTGTGCTTTCTGGTTGTTCTGTTCGATGGTTTCGATGTGGCGGTGATGGGTTTTGTCGCACCTTCATTGATCCAGGAGTGGGGCCTTACCCGGGCTGCTTTTGGCCCGGTCATGAGCGCCGGCATGGTAGGCCTTGCGATTGGCGCTTTGACCGCAGGCCCTTACGCTGACCGCTTGGGTCGCAAACGGGTGCTGCTGATCGCCGTGACTGGGTTCAGTGTGCTGAGCCTGGCCTGCGCTTTTGCCCGCAACCCCTACGAGCTGGGCATGCTGCGTTTGCTCACCGGGGTAGCGTTGGGTGCAGCGCTGCCGAACACCACCACTTTGCTGTCTGAATACCTGCCAGAGCGGAATCGCGCGCTTTTCATCACCATCATGTTTACAGGCTTCAACATGGGTTCCGGGCTCGGCGGTTTTCTGGCTGCCTGGCTGATCCCGGCGTATGGGTGGCATGCAGTATTGCTCGCGGGTGGCATCATGCCGCTGGTACTGCTTCCGCTTCTTTGGTTGTGGTTGCCTGAATCGGCACGGTTCCTTGCTGCTCGCAATGCACCTGCTGCCGAGATCGCCAAGGTGTTGAACCGGCTCGGTGGTGCGTTCACTGCCGCTACGCGGTTCATCGTCAGCGAGGGCCAACCGAATCACAAGGCACCGGTACGCATGCTGTTCACCGGTCAGTTCCGTTTCGGCACGCTCGCGCTGTGGAGCACCTATTTCATGGGCCTGCTGGTGATCTACCTGACCATGGGCTGGATGCCCACACTGTTGCGTGACAGTGGCTTGTCAATCGAGCGGGCAGCCAGCATCACAGGCTTGTTCCAGCTCGGCGGTACCGTTGGCGCCATTGCAGTGGGCTGGGCAATGGATCGGCGCAACCCCAATCGCGTGATTGCCGGGGCTTATGTGCTAGGTGGCTTGTGCATCCTCTTGCTGGGCGCCACCAGCCTGGAGTCGACGCTGCTTGCCGTTGGGGTCACCGCAGCCGGGTTTTTCATGAGCGGGGCGCAAACCGGGCTCAACGCGTTTGCGCCTGGCTACTACCCAACAGATTTTCGCGCTACCGGGGTCAGCTGGATGCTAGGGATCGGGCGTTTTGGGGCGATCTTCGGCTCGCTCATTGGCGGCGCAGTGTTGAGTATGGGCTTCGGTGTTCCCGTGCTCTTCGCGTTGTTGAGCGTACCGGCCTTTATCGCTGCGATGGCGATCCTGGCCAACGGCCATGCCCGGCGCCGGCCAAGCCACGCCGCAGTGGCCCAGTAGCTTCATTCAAGTAAAGGAACATTCCATGGCACGTATCATCGGCGGCCTCGCCGTCTCTCATACACCCACTATCGGGTTCGCGGTCGACCACGACAAGCAGCAAGATGCGGCGTGGGCGCCCATCTTCGAAGGGTTCGAGCCAATCAAGGCATGGCTCGATGAGAAAAAGCCCGACGTCCTCTTCTATATCTTCAACGATCACGTGACGTCGTTCTTCTTCGACCACTACGGTGCTTTTACCCTTGGCGTCGACGAGCATTATGAGGTTGCAGACGAGGGCGGAAACCCTCGCGATCTGCCAGCGGTGAATGGCCATGCGGCACTTTCCCGGCACATCGGCGAAAGCCTGGTGGCTGACGAATTCGACATGGGTTTTTTCCGAGACAAGCCGCTTGATCACGGGTTTTTCTCACCCATGTCTGCGTTGCTTGCCTGCGACGACGGCTGGCCGGTAGAAATTGTTCCGCTACAGGTAGGCGTGCTGCAATTCCCCATTCCGAGTGCCCGTCGCTGCTACAAGCTGGGGCAGGCGCTGCGCCGGGCGATTGAAAGTTACCCAGAGGATCTCAAGGTGGCCATCGTGGCGACAGGTGGGGTTTCCCACCAGGTCCATGGCGAGCGCTGTGGGTTCAACAACCCCGAATGGGATGCGCAGTTCCTGGATCTGCTGATCCATGACCCGCTGCGCCTCACGGAAATGACCCTGGCCGAATTCGCTACGTTAGGCGGGCTGGAAGGGGCAGAGGTGATTACCTGGTTGATCATGCGAGGTGCGCTGTCATCCAACGTGAAGAAGTTGCACCAGGACTACTACCTGCCGTCGATGACAGGTATTGCAACGCTGCTGCTGGAGAATGAGGATCGACCGGTGCCCGTCGAAACCACCGCCCGGCACCTCAAGCACATGCGGCACCAGCTCGACGGCATCGAAAAGCTGGAAGGTACTTACCCGTTCACGCTGGAGCGAAGCGCCAAGGGCTACCGCCTGAACAAGTTTCTGCACCGCATGATCGAACCTGACTGGCGCGGTCGCTTTCTGGAAACGCCAGAGGCGCTTTTTGATGAGGCGGGTTTGAGCGAAGAAGAATGCGACCTGCTACGCCGCCGTGACTGGCGAGGGCTGATCCAGTACGGCGCAATCTTCTTCGTACTGGAAAAGCTTGCTGCGGTAGTGGGGGTGCCAAACCTGCAGGTGTACGCCGCGATGCGTGGGCAGAGCCTGGAAGACTTCATGAAGACGCGCAACCAGCAGGTGCTTTATTCGGTGGCTGGCAAGCCATAACCGAAATTGCCGGCGCGCCTTCTGTAATTTCTCTAGGCGGTTGCCTGCTCGCCCGTCACTGCGCGGATCATGTCCATCAGTGCCTGCGCTACTGGCGAGTGCAGGCAGCCGTTTCGGTATGTCAGCCCAATGGCGCGGGAAGTCTGTTTCAACTCGACAGGCAAGACACATAACTCGCCAGAGGCTATTTCTTGCTCCAACTGGTGTGCGGAAACGGCTGCGATCATGTCGGAACGCAGCAACAAACCTCTGATGATGGCCATATCGGCGCTTTCCACCACCGGGTGTGGGCTGGCCATGCCCAGTGCCGTGAAACATCCATCCAGCATCTGGCGCGCGGGTGAACCGGCCCTTGGCAATACCCATTTTGCGGTTGAAAGCGCGCTGTAGTTCAGGCTTTTGGCGAGTGGGTGGTGTTGCCGGGCCACAAGCACCATTTCTTCGTACAGCAGCTTCTCTCCTGTAAGGTCACTTGCGTAAGCCGCACTGCGCAACGCACCGAAGATGAAGTCCACATCGCCTGCGCGCAACTCGGTGGCCAGCAGGTCGAAAGGGCTTTCGTTGGTAATCACCTGGATATGCGGGTGGGCGGCCATCAGGCGCACGATGGCCGCCGGCAAGATCCGCGTTCGGCCCAGGGGCAGGGCGCCCACATGCACTACGCCTTGCAATTGGCCGTGAAGGGCTGAGATGTCTGTTTCCATGTGGCGCAGTTCATTGAGTGCACGCCGGATGGGAAACAGTATTTCGTGGCTCGTGCGGGTAGGTTGCAGGCCTCGAGGGGTTCGCTCGAACAGCGTTTGGCCACAGCCGCTCTCCATGACCTTGAGCGTTGAGCTGATGGCCGGCTGAGTCAAGCCCATGAGGTTCGCAACGGTCTGCATGTGATGCGTCTCGCAGAGGCTCACGAAAATTTGCAGCCGCTTGACCTGGAACAGGTACAGCGGCTCCACGGGCTGCTTGTCTGCCGGGGCAAGCAGCCGAGGTACAGAGCCGAGCTCCTCCAGCACCCTGCGCGCCCGCGGCAGCACGCGCTCACCATAGCCGGTGAGGCGCATGCCATTGGTGTGACGCTCGAACAGAGGCGCATTCAAGCGGGCCTCCAGCTCGGAGATCGAGCGTGTAACCACAGACTGCGCGCGGTACAAGGCTGATGAAGCTTTGGAAACACTCCCGAGCTCCGCGACGCGCACGAATGCCCGCACGTGCATCAAGCCTGGCAGCTCCCTGATTTCCATGGCGACAGTCAACTTTCTGCTTGAGGTGGCGTTGACTATGCCGATCCCAGACGAGGAGGGCAATAAGGAAAACGCATACCCCATACACCCGAACGCATTACTGCTTCAGTCAGGCCGAATGCGAAGCTGTGCCTATCGAAACAGGAGCACTCGCAATGACAGGATCACAACAAAACGCATTGGTTGTCAGCGCCCATTCTGCCGATTTTGTATGGCGTGCAGGTGGCGCCATCGCGCTGCACGCCCAGCAGGGTTACAACGTGCACATCGTTTGCCTGTCCTACGGCGAGCGGGGCGAGTCTGCAAAGCTTTGGCGAAAGGGCGACATGAGTGAGGGCAAGGTGAAAGCTGCTCGCCAGGAGGAGGCGATGGCAGCAGCCGAAATACTTGGCGCAAGTGTGGAGTTTTTCGACATTGGGGATTACCCCATGCGGGCTGACAAGGACACGCTGTTCCGCCTGGCCGATGTCATGCGCCGCGTCCAGCCGGCGTTCGTACTCAGCCACTCGCTGAAGGACCCGTACAACTACGACCACCCGCTGGCAATGAACCTCACTCAGGAAGCGAGGATCATCGCCCAGGCAGAAGGTTACCGACCGGGCGAGAAGATTGTCGGGGCACCCCCGGTCTATGCCTTCGAGCCGCATCAGCCCGAACAGTGTGAGTGGCGGCCGGATGTGTTCCTGGACATCACCGATGTATGGGACAAGAAATACGCTGCGATTCAATGTATGGCCGGGCAGGAACACCTGTGGGAGTACTACACACGTGTCGCCCTGCAGCGTGGTGTACAGGCCAAGCGCAACGTTGGCATCACCTGCCCCCGCAACATTGTCTACGCCGAGGGCTACCAGAGCACCTTCCCGCGCGTGACGGAGAGCCTGGCATGAGTACGCTCCTGGGAAAAACCGGCGTTGTCCTTCGCAACATCGAGCGAGCGGGCGCGGGCCTGGTGGACGAACTGGCGGCATACGGTGTTGCCACCATCCACGAAGCACAAGGGCGCAAAGGGTTGCTGGGGCCCTCGATATCGGCGATTCAGCAGGGCACTTCTGTCAGTGGCTCGGCCGTTACTGTGCTGGTGGCGCCCGGGGACAACTGGATGTTCCACGTAGCTGTTGAACAATGCCGTCCTGGCGATGTGCTGGTAGTGGCACCCAGCTCTCCCTGTACTGACGGCTACTTTGGTGACCTGCTCGCAAACTCGCTCAAGGCGCATGGTGTTCGTGCGCTGGTGATCGATGCCGGGGTTCGCGATACCCGTACCCTTCGGCAAATGGGCTTCCCTGTCTGGTCACGGGCGGTCAGCGCGCAAGGCACCATCAAGGAAACGCTAGGCTCGGTCAATCTACCGATCATTTGCGGCGGGCAGCTGGTCAACCCCGGTGACGTGGTCGTGGCGGATGATGACGGTGTGGTCGTTGTGCGGCGCGATGAGGTCAGGCAGGTGCTGGAGGCGACCCGTCGGCGTGCTGATCTGGAAGAGCAGAAGGCATTGCGCCTGGCCAGCGGCGAACTCGGTCTGGACATCTACAACATGCGTCCCCGCCTGGCGGAGAAGGGGTTACGGTACATCGACAGCCTGGATGAACTGGGAGAGTAGACATGGCCCAGACACGCATTCCCTGCCTGTTGATGCGCGGCGGCACGTCCAAGGCTGCGTGCTTTCTGGATAGCGACTTGCCGGAGCAGGGCGAGCTGCGCGATCGGGTGCTGTTGGCCGCCTTGGGCTCACCTGACAGCCGCCAGATCGACGGGATAGGTGGCGCAGACCCGCTCACCAGCAAGGTCGCGATCATCAAGGCGTCACGCCGACCCGACGCTGATGTGGATTATCTGTTCGCACAGGTGATCGTAGATGAGCCGCGTGTCGACTATGGCCAGAACTGCGGCAATGTCCTTGCTGCTGTCGGCCCTTTTGCAATCGAGCGCGGGCTGGTCACCGCGACGGGCGAGGCCACGCCAGTTCGCATTTACATGGAGAACACCGGGCAAATGGCAGTTGCGTACGTGCGCACGCGCGACGGCTGCGTCGACTATACCGGCGATGTGAAGATTGATGGCGTGCCGGGGGCCGGCGCACCGCTGGTCATTGAATTCCAGGACATTGCCGGCTCCAGTTGTGGGGCGTTGCTGCCGACAGGCAACACGCAGGATGTGTTCGATGGCATCGCGGTCACCTGCATCGACAACGGCATGCCCGTGGTACTGATGCGCGCTGAGGCATTAGGCTGTAGCGGTTACGAGAGCCCGCAACAGCTGGAGGCCGATTCGGCGTTGAGAGGGCGGCTTGAGAGCATCCGCCGGCAGGCCGGCCCGGCCATGAATCTTGGCGATGTCAGCCAGCGCAATGTGCCCAAGATGTGCCTGGTGTCGGCTGCTGCCTCGGGAGGTACGCTGAACACGCGTACCTTCATTCCTCATCGCTGCCATACCAGCATTGGCGTGTTCGGCGCTGTCAGCGTGGCGACGGCTTGCACGCTACCGGGGACGGTTGCTTCGCAAATTGCTGGCGTAGCGCTTCAGGACCGCATGCGCTTGTCGATCGAGCATCCCACTGGAGAGTTCACGGTTGAAGCAACTCTGCAAAAGGGCGAGCTTCTGGGTTGCGGGTTGGTACGCACTTCCAGGGTTCTGTTTGACGGGGTTGTTTGCATTGCGCAGTCCCTTTGGGAAGGACGGTAGCGGGTCACACAGGTGCGGGTGAAAGGAGCACCCCGTCAAGGCGATGAACGTCTCGCCGGGGTACTGTCACTGGGGCCGACTCAGCCGCCGAACGACTCCATGAGCACCTGTACCAGCTCACCGCCTTCAGGCGTTGCCCAACTGCCGGCCAGTTCGGCAATCAACTGGTTGGTGGTGGTCAGCGTTACACCTGCCTTGTCCATCCGGCGCAGCGCTATGTCATCGGCCATCGCGGTTGGGGACGCGCCGGCGTCGGCGACAACCTGTACCTCGAAGCCGTCACGGACCAGCGAAAGTGCCGGGTAGACGGTGCAGACATCATTGGTTACGCCAGCAATGATGAGCTTCTTGCGACCAGTCGCTTTGACGGCTGCGGCAAAATGTTCATCGTCCATCGCGTTGACGATGCCCAGGCGCTTGATGCGCCCCGCGAACTCGGCCGGGAGGATTTCTTCCAGTTCACTCAGCAACGGCCCTTGCGCATGCTCCTCCATGCTGGAGGTGAGCACCACCGGTAGCTTGAGAATGCGCGCCGCCTTGGCGAGCATCAGCGCATTGCGTTTGAGCTCATCGAAGGGCATGGATTTGGCCCAGCCCATGGTGCCAACCTGATGGTCGATCAGCAGCAGGGCAGCGTTGTCAGCATTGAAATTTTCATGAGTCATGATGATATTCTCGCTAAGTAGAGGAACGGTGGTTGGCTTATCGGGTGTGCAGGCTGCCGAACAACCCGCGTTGGTAGCGCTGCACGGCCTCGTTCAGTGCAGCTGGTGACGCCAGCGCCATTGGGCCTTGCCAATGAACCGGCTGATTCAGCGGTGTACCTGAAAAAACCACTGCCTTTGCGGCGCCGTTCTTTGCCTGCACCGTCACAACCCGCCTTGGCCCTTGGGGCAGATTCACTGGGGCCTTTGGGTCAAGCAGACTGAACGGCTGGCCGTCCACGGTCACCTCACCATCAATTGGCACGACGAACGCGACATGGCCGTCCGGGATTGGAATTTCTGCCTCGCTGCCCGCTTCCAGCAGGATGTCCAGCAATCGGACATCGGTGGGCAACGAGAGGGGGGAGGCGATCTCGCCGAAGGCCCCGAGGGGCACACGAATCTTCACTCCCGGCAGGCGTACAACGGGTACATCGCGTGCTTCCAGGCTGAAGGCATGAGGAGCCTGCGCCTGTTTGTCCTCGGGCAGATTGATGAAGATTTGCAGCATGTGCACGGTCTTGCCGGGCTCCGCTGGGACTTCTTCATGAACCACGCCGCTACCCGCCGCCGTCCAGTGCAAACCACCGGGCTGAATCACATTGCGATTGCCCAGTGAGTCCCGGTTATCGATCCCCGTTTCCGAATCCAGAAACAAATACGACACTGCCGAGAAACCCGCATGCGGATGCGCTGGGAAGGTCGGCCCGCTGATCCAGGCGTGATCCACGCCCAGAAACGGATCGATGGGTCTCGCAAACTGATCGCCACGAAGGCTCAACGCTCGGAACTGGCTGCCATGATTCATACGCTGCAGGCGTGCGGTGGGTAGCATGGTGGCGCTCCTCAGGCCCCTTGGGTCAGGGTTGGGTAATCTATGTAGCCTTCTGCGCCAGGCGCATAGAAGGTGTTTTTATCCGGGGCGTTGAGCTCGGCACCGACGCGCAGACGCTCTGGCAAGTCCGGGTTGGCGAGGAACGCACCACCAAATACGGCTGCATCCGCTTTGCCGCCGGAAATAAGCGCCTCGGCGCTTTCTTTGTTCAGGCCACTGCCGATCAGGTAGCTGCCATTGAAGAGCGGACGCAGTGCACTGTGGTAGTCGAACTCGGCACCAAACAGGGCGACGTGCAGGTAGGCGAGGTTGAACGGCCGCAGGTGCTTTACCAGGTAGGTGTAGGTCTCTTGCGGATTGGCGTCGACGATATCGTTGAAGTTCATTTCTGGAGAAATCTTGATACCCACGCGATCGCCGCCCACTTCCTCGACTATCGCGGCAAGCACTTCGAGAACGAAGCGGACGCGGTTTTCAACTGAGCCACCGTATTCGTCGTCGCGCTGGTTGCTGCCGCTGGACAGGAACTGTTCCGGCAAATAACCCGATGCTGCATGCAACTCCACGCCGTCGAAGCCAGCCTCGATAGCCCGACGAGCAGCCTGGCGGTAACCTTCAACGACGCCAGCGATTTCAACGATGCTCAGTGCATGCGGGATGACGAAGTCTTGCAGGCCGATAGCAGTATAGGTCTGACCTTCGGCCTTGATGGCTGAGGGTGCCCAGGGCTGGGCGCCGTCGATCAGCAGTGACGGGTGAGAAACACGGCCACAGTGCATCAGTTGCATGAATATACGGCCGCCACGGGCGTGAACGGCTTCAGCGACCTCTTTCCACGCTGCTACCTGTTCATCGGTTTCGATGCCAGGGGTCCGCACATAACCTTTGCCCAGCGCAACCGGGAAAACACCTTCGGAGATGATCAGGCCAGCGCTGGCGCGTTGCTCATAGTAAGTGGCGACGAGGTCGGAAGGGACGCCACCATCGTCTGCACGCGAACGCGTCATGGGGGCCATGACCACGCGGTTTGACAGGGTGTATCGGCCTACCTGGACCTGGGAGAAAAGAGAGTTCATTACAGTGCTCCTATGCGGTGATGGGGTTATCATCAATCAACGCGCTGCCGGGATAAATCCGGCTAAATTGAAATGACTGATCCATTTTTGGAGCAATGCTTGGAATACCTGAACGACATGGCCCTGTTCGTCGAGGTCGTGAAGATGCGCAGCTTTCGAGGCGCCGCACAGTCCCTGAACATGCCAAGCTCGACGCTTTCAAGGCGTATTACCAGCCTGGAAAAGCAGATAGGATTGCGCCTGCTCCATCGCACTACACGCAAGATCGAGCTGACTGAGGCTGGCCAGCTTTACTTTGATCGGTGCAAGCGCATTGTCGATGAAGCGAGGCTGGCGCATGAGCAACTGGGTGAGCTGCTTGCCAGGCCCAGCGGCCTGTTGCGCGCCTCATTACCGGTGGATTTCGCCAACATCTACCTGGCGCCGTTGATTGCGGACTTTGCCCGACTGTATCCAGGCATCACCTTTGACTTCGATCTGACACCCCGGCAGGTCGATCTGGTCAGCGATCCCGTGGATGTGGTCATTCGGATGGGCGAGCCGGCCAGCTCCAACTTGATTGCGCGAAAACTGGCCACCCTGCAACGCGGCCTGTATGCCTCACCTCAATATCTGGCAGGATCCGGTGAGCCCCGCGAGCCAGCGGAGCTTGTGCATCACGAATGCCTGCGAATGTCAGGGGCGAGCTCGGACAAGTGGACCTTGACCAGCGAGGGGGCTGTCGAACAGGTTCAGGTGGGTGGCCGCTTTGAACTGAACAGTGTGGGGATGTTGCGTCGACTTGCCTCGCTGGACCTTGGCATCGCACTCCTGCCTGCCGGTATCGCTGCTCCAGATGTCGAGGCTGGTGCTTTGCAACGGGTGCTGCCGCAATGGCAAGCGACGCCGGTACCCGTGTACGCATTGACAGAAACCCGACTGCTTCCTGCCAAAACCCAGCGCTTTATAGAGTATCTGCGAGATCAGCTGGAGCGGCCCTAGCGACGAACAACGGGGGCGCCCGCATGGCGCGTGAGCCCCCGATCTTGCGAGAGGTACCGGATCAATCCGCCAGGCATGAACGGCGCATCTCAACGTCAAGTAAACGGTTGATACCCAGAGGATTGGCGTTTCATGCTGGCGCCATTGATGACGGCTCGGGGATCAGGTGATGGCGCCGATCTGCCACGGCACGAACTCGTTCTGGCCGTAGCCATGCTGTTCGCTCTTGCTGCGCTCGCCCGAGGCGATGCTCAGCATCATCCGGTAGATGTGTTCGCCACGTTCTTCGATGGTCATGCTGCCGTCGGCAATGCCGCCGCAGTTGACGTCCATGTCCTCTTCCTGAGTCTCCCAAAGGCGGGTATTGGTCGCCAGCTTGATCGACGGCGAGGGTGCGCAGCCGTAGGCCGAGCCGCGGCCAGTGGTAAAGGCGATCAGGTTGGCGCCGCCGGCGACCTGGCCCGTGGCGGAGATCGGGTCGTAGCCGGGCGTGTCCATGAACACCAGGCCGTGGGCGCGCACCGGTTCGGCGTACTCGTAAACATCCATCAGGTCACTGGAACCGGCCTTGGCCACGGCACCCAGGGACTTTTCAAGAATGGTGGTGAGGCCGCCGGCCTTGTTGCCCGCCGAGGGGTTGTTGTTCAGCTCGGCGCCCATCCGCTGGCAGTAGGCTTCCCACCACTGGATGCGGGCGATCAGCTTCTCGCCCACCTGCTGGCTCACTGCCCGGCGCGTCAACAGGTGTTCGGCGCCGTAGATTTCCGGGGTTTCCGAGAGGATTGCGGTGCCGCCGGCTGCCACAAGGCGGTCGACCGCATTGCCCAGCGCCGGGTTGGCGGTGATCCCCGAATAGCCGTCCGAGCCCCCGCACTGCAGGCCGACCGTGAGGTGGCGGACGCTGACCGGCTGGCGTTCGACCTGGTTGGCTTCGGCCAGCAGCGACTTGACCTGGGCGATGCCGCTGGCAATGGTCTTCGACGTGCCGCCGGTGCCCTGGATGGTGAACGTGCGCAGTGCGTGGCTGCTTTGCAGGCCCTGGGCCGCCAGCAGGTCGGGGATCTGGTTGGTCTCGCAGCCCAGGCCGATCAACAGCACCGAAGCGAAGTTGGCATGCACGGCATAGCCGCCGAGGGTGCGGCGCAGCATCGCCAGCGCCTCGCCACCGGGGTCGACCGCGCAACCGACGCCGTGGGTCAGGGCGACCACGCCATCGACGTTGGGGTAGGGCGCCAACGCCTCGGGGTGGATGTCGCGGCGAAAGTGGTCAGCGATCGCCCGCGCCACCGTGGCCGAGCAGTTAACCGAGGTGAGGATGCCGATGTAGTTGCGCGTGGCTACCCGGCCATCGGCGCGCACGATACCCATGAAGGTATCGTCGTTGGGCGCCTGCTGGCCTTTGGCATCGACGCCGAAGGCGTAGTCGCGGGCAAATTCGCCCATCGCCAGGTTGTGCACGTGCACATGTTCGCCTGCGGCGATCGGCTGGCTCGCGAAACCGATGATCTGCCCATAGCGGCGCAGCGGCTGGCCCGCGCTCAGCGCGTGGGCAGCCACCTTGTGGCCCGCCGGGATCGGCTCGCGCACCACGATGCCCTCGTCCAGCAGCAGGCCTTCGGTCAGCGGCTGGCGTGCCACCAGCACATCGTCCAGTGGGTTGAGTCGAATCACGGCGTTGGCAGCGCTTGCACTACCTGTTGTTGTAATGAGTTGCATGGTGTTCACCTCAATAGGGCGCGTGGCTCAGGCCAGCCCGCGCTCGCGGTAGTCGATCAGGCCAGAGAACAGCATCAGGCCGAAGGCCATGACCACGAAGAAGATCAGGGCGAGGAAATAGGAACCGGTGAACTGCACGATCAGGCCAATGAGGATCGGCACCAGCACGCCCACCATGTTGCCGCAGAAGTTCATGCTGCCGCCTAGCACGCCAGCTTTGGACTTGCCACCCAGGATCGCCGGCAGGCACCAGTACATGCCGCACCACCGGATGAAGAACAGCGCCACGCAGAGCAGGGCAATGACCAGGCCGGCATCCGGGGTGTAGGCCACAAGCAGGATGCACAGGGCGGCGACTGCGGCGGAGCCGGCGAACATGCTGCGCATCACCGTATTCGGCTGGCCACCTTTTGCTTTCCACTTGTCGGAGATCCAGCCGCCAATCAGTTCACCAATGAAACCACACATGAAGATCAGGAAAGTCGCACCACCCATCGCCTTGATATCGAGGTTGTGTGCCTGGTGCAGGTAGCTGGGCATCCAGGTCAGCAGCCCGTAGAACACGCTGTTGTAGCAGGCATAGCCAGCAAACATGCACAGTACCGAACGGCTCTTGAGCAATTCCTTGAGCACCGCCTTGCGGTTGCCGTTGGCCTTGCTCGCGGCGTCGTTGGCCTGGGTGATGTAAGCCAGTTCAGCGGCGTTGACTTGCGGGTGCTCGCTGGGGTGGTTGCGGATGTACCACCAGGCCCAGATACCGGCGGCCACCGTGCCGACCCCTGCGACGATAAAGGCGATGCGCCAAGAGTCGAACCAGGTAATCAGGCCCGCGATGATAATTGCGCCGAACGCGGTGCCCAGCGGCGCGCCGCCGTCGACCAGCGTGGCACCGCGGCCACGCTCGTTAGGCGTCAGCCAGGCACCATTGAGCTTTGCGCCGGCGGGCATGATCGGCGATTCTGCCACGCCCAGGCCAATGCGCGTGACCAGCAAGGTGATCCAGTTGTGAGCAAAACCGCCCAAGGCCTGGAAGGCACCCCAGCCGATGGTCGCTACGCCAATGATATTGCGCACCTGGAAGCGGTCGAGTAGCACCCCGGCAGGAATCTGCATCAAGGCGTATGACCAGAAGAACGCACTCAGGATCAAGCCTTCGAGCGCCGGGGTAAGTTCAAACTCGGCAGAAATCAACGGCAGCGCCACAGACAGGGAAGCGCGGTCAATGTAGTTGATCGCTGCCAGTAGCAGCAGGATCAGGAAGATGCGCCAGCGCACGGTGGTTGGCTTGGCGCTGTCGGTGTTGGCAGTCGCCAGGGCCGGCGCGGGGGCCGGAGGGTAGGGGCTGTTGTTCATGCTCATCTCACTTTTGTGATTGTTATGAAATGCTGCGGCGGCGCGGCCCTGCGCCGCCGTCGGGTCAGAGCGTCTTCACCGCGCCGGGTGAGATGGCCGCAGGCGTCTCGCTGATGCCGTTTCGCAGTGGGGCACCGAACTCCGCCAGGCTGATTTCGAACACATCGCCCTCGACGGCCTTGACCTGGTCGGCAAACGACAGCGTTGCAGTACCGAAGAAGTGGATGTGCACATCACCGGGGCGCAAAAACTGGCTGTACTTGAAATGGTGGTACTCGAGATTCTCCAACGAGTGGCACATGTTGTCCTCACCGCTGAGAAAATCCTTTTCCCAGATCACCTGGTCACCGCGCAGTATCCGGCTGGTGCCCTGCAGATGGCGTGGCAACTCGCCGACACGCAGTTCGGGGCCGAATGAGCAATTACGCAGCTTGGAATGCGCCAGGTACAGGTAGCTACGGCGCTCCATCACGTGGTCGGAAAACTCGTTGCCGATGGCAAAGCCCAGCCGGTAAGGCAGGCCATCATCACCGATCACATACAGGCCAGCCAGTTCCGGTTCTTCACCAGCATCCTCGGCGAAGGCGGGGGGCTGCAAGGCTTGCCCTGGGCGGACGACGATCGAGCCATCGCCCTTGTAGAACCACTCTGGCTGCGCACCGGCGCTACCTGCGGGGGGACGGCCACCTTCAATGCCCCATTGGAACATGCGCGCGGTGTCGGTGAGCGCCGCCCCGTCATCGATTTTTTGTTGGTGCATCTTGTCGCGGGTGGAGGCACTGCCCAGGTGCGTGAGCCCGGTTCCGCTGATCAGGCAATGTGCCGGGTCTTCGTGGTCGAGCGGTGGAAGGACCCGGCATTCGTTCAAGGCATCGCTGTAGCGCTGGCCGGTGCTGTCCAGGCCGCGTTCGAGCACTTCAGCGGCGAGACTGCGCTGGTTGCGGATGGCAGCGAGGGCCAGTTCTCGCAGATGCGTGGTGTGGCGCACAACCTGAATCAGGTCGCCTTCCACTACGCCGACATGGCGCTGGGCGGGTACGGTTTCAAATTGGATCAGGCGCATGCTGGCTCCGGTTTGTTGTTGTGGGGAAGCACTTGCCAGCCACTTTAAATTTCCGTGGCATTGCTGCCTAATGAGAGCTGCGGACTGCCCGATAACTTTTAGTGATCCCCTATGCTGCCATCATTAAGCTCCATGGCTTCGCGCCTTCGTTTACGCCAACTGCGCCTGTTGATCAGCCTTGACGAACTGGGCTCGATACACAAAGCCGCAGAGGCGATGTCGATCACCCAGCCTGGTGCCACCAAGGCGCTTAATGAAATTGAGTCTACCCTTGGCGCAGTACTGTTCGAGCGGACCAGCAAAGGGCTCGAAGCCAATGACCTGGGCCGCTGCGTGGTGCGTTATGCGCGGTTGATTGGCAATGACCTTGCGCATCTGCGTGAAGAGATGCTGGGCATTCTCCAAGGACATGGGGGACGTTTGTCGGTCGGCACCATCATGGGCGCGGTGCCGATCATGGTGGAAGGCCTGGCGCGGTTGCGCGAGAACCAACCGGACCTATCGGTATCGGTGGTAGAGGACACCAGTGACCGCTTGCTCAACCTGCTCGACCAAGGGCGTGTGGATGTGGTGATTTGCCGAACCAGCGTCAGCCCAAGGCCTACAGCCTATGAAAGCCGGGTTAAACATCAGGAGCAGTTGGTGCTGGTGGCAAACCCGGCGCATCCGCTGGCAGCCTGCGCAGCGTTGACGCTTGAGCAACTGGCGCAATCGCGCTGGGTGGTGTTCCCGGTAAACATGCCCATGCGTCTTACCCTTGAGCGCGAGTTTCGCGAGGCCGGCTTGAGCTTCCCGCAGTACCCCATTGAAACCTCGTCGACTTTCACGACGCTGTCCATGCTCATGCAAGATCGCGATCTGCTTGCGGTGATGCCGTGGGACGTCGCCAGGATGGCCCTGGACCACGGGATGCTTGTGCGTTTGCCGCTGCAACTCAAGTCGCGAAGCGAGCCTTACGAGGTGGTGACTCGAGTGGGTGTCGAGCTGAGCAAGCCTGCGCAAGTGCTGGTAGACATTTTAATGGACTAAACCCCTTCGAGTGCCCGCGAGGCCCGATCAGAGCCAGAGCTTCACTACACAGATCGAACAGCTTGGTACATCGATGAGAAATCGCGCACAAAAGAAAGCCCGCTGCTAGGCGGGCAAGGTCTATCACACGTAGGGATAGCTCAAGAATGCGTATACACGCGTGAAAATTACGTGAATGAAAAGTCCTTGAGATGTCATGAACGTCTGCGCGAAGGTGCCGCCCGCTGATATTTCAGGCGCCATGCTCACAGGGGTCTCCTGAGGGCTGATTGCCATGCTTCATCTTGGTCGATTCGGCTCATTGGCTGCAGCCGCTGTCATTTCAGCCAATTTCCCGCCTCTTCTACAAAGTGCATTACAGCTCGCGAGCGCTCGTCCACGCGTGTAATGAGCGACAATTCGCTCTGCATGTCTGGCTGCTTAAGCTGAAGGGTACGGATGCCTGGCATGCTCAGATGCGTGAGGGTTTCCGGGAGAATGCTGATCCCGATGCCGGCGGCTATCAGGCCGGGAATACTCATCAGCGACGGTACGTACATGATGTTGGCGGGATGCAGCTGGTACTGGCGGCATAATTGCAAGGTGTGCGAGGTGAGGCCGATCCCCGCCGGGTCTTCCAGGAAGATGAATTTCTCTTGCCGAAGGGATGCCAGATCGCCGTTGAAATCCCGCGCCAGCGCATGGTTGTCCGGGGTCAGAAGGACTAACCTGGAGAGGCTGAAACAGTGGGTGCGTAGTCGGTCGGGCAAATGGTCTTTGAAGATACGGGCAAAGCCGATATCGATTTTCCCTTCAAGCAATAAATCGAATTGGGCCTGAATCCGCGCATCCAGCAACGTTACCTTAACCTCGGGATAGGCGCTGAAGTAATGCCGCATCAGTTGAGGGAGGTTAGCTTCGAGCAACGCCGAGTGCTAACCGATCGTGATCTCTCCAATTTCCCCCCGTCTTGCTCGCCGAGCAGCGGCTACCGCCAGGTCACTGGAATAGAGCGCATCGGCGGATTCCCTTCCTCTTGAGCTTCGTGCTCGTGGTGGTGGCGATCTTCATTCGGCTCAAGGTCAGCGAGACACCAGCCTTTGTCGCTTTGAAGCAGGACGAAACACCCCACGTTGGAGGCCCTTTGAAAGATGTGCTGAGGATCCATTCTCGTACCATCTTGCGCCTGATGTTCTTTTTCTGCTCACCCGCTGCTCTGTTTTACCTGATCGTGATTTTCACACTCAGCTACCTGGTCAAGCAACTCGGTATGCCGCAGTCCATGGGGTTCATGTCCCTGATGGTGGCTAACGTCTGCGCGATTTTTGGCGCGCTGGCTGGCGGGTACCTCAGTGAACGATGGGGACGCAAGAAAGCGCTCGCCTTCGGCTCATGCATGACCCTCGGGATTCTGCTGGTGTACTTCCCAATGCTGAACACGCAGCAACCCGCCATGATCATGGCAGCCATGGGACTGTTCCTTGGATTCACCCAGTTCCAGAGCGGGATCCAACCCGTTGCGTTCGCCGAAGCGTTCCCCACCAACGTGCGCTATACCGGCTCGGCTCTGGCTTATACCGGCGCCAACCTGCTGATTGGCGGCCCGATGCCTATTCTCGCCGTGTGGCTGATGAGTCAGACCGGCAATTCGCCATGGTTGCTCGTCGCGATATGCGCTGCGATCAACCTGGTGTCGCTTGCGATGATCCTGATAGGGCCAGAAACCCGCGGAATCGATCTCAGCAAGTCCGAACCAGCAGAGAACGTAACCTTCAGCAACTCCCCTCAATACCTCAAGTGAAAGCGGAGCCATACCATGAGTCGCGCAGTTTTTGTCCTGAATGGCCCAACCTGAATATGCTGGGTCGCCGCGAGCCGGAAATTTACGGCACAACGACCCTGCAGCAGGTTCAGCAAAGCTGTGAGCAGCTTGCGAACGAGCTGGATCTGGTTTGCGAGTTTCGTCAAACGAACAGCGAAGCGGTGATGGTTGACTGGATCCAGGAGGCATTCGACAAGAACGCCGCAGTGATCATCAATCCGGCTGGCCTTTCGTTTAATTCAATCCCGGTGCTCGATGCGCTGAAATTGATCAAGGCGCCACTGGTGGAAGTCCACATTTCGAACATTCATGCACGCGATGAGCTCCATCGAAACTCGATCATGTCCACCGTGGCTAATGGCGTGATTGCAGGGGGGTGGAGGGATATCTGCTGGCGCTTAGAGCAGTGTGTACACGGCTATCCGAACGATGGCCAACAAGCCTTGCTGCTTCGGCCTCGCGCTGAAATCAAGCGTGTGACTGAAGCGCAAGACATCCATAGGAGCTCTTGAAATAACCGTTTTTAAATCAGAGCTCCTTTCGGTCATCAGCGGGACATCCAGCCTATCGTAGCCGCGAGGTCTTCGTCGCTACAGTCACTGCAGAGTCCACGTGGTGGCATGACACTCAATCCATTCACTACGTTTTTGAGCAGTACGTCTTGCCCTTGAGCCAGGCGTGGTTGCCATGCAGCGACATCACCTTTCTTGGGCGCGTTGGGGAGTTGACCGTTGTGGCACATGGCACAGGTTTTCGCGAATACGGCCTCAGGCTCTTGGCCTGCCTGGGCAGAAGCAATCATGAAGGCTGTAGCGGCAATCAGCAGTGTTTGTCTCATGGATGATCTTCTTCTTGTTGTTCAAAAAATGTCTTTCCACTGGCGCATGGCTGCAAAGCATTCTTCGGCGGTTGTGATGGACAGGCCCGCTTGGCGTTGGACAACCTCAACGATCTTCGCTTCTCGCACACGGAGGAACGGGTTAATTGCGCGTTCAACGCTAATGCGGGTAGGTAAGGTGCACTGCCCGCGGATGCGGATTTCGCTGACCTCAGCCAAGCGCTCGGCGATTTGCTGATTGCCTGGGTCGACAGCCAAAGCAAAACGCAGGTTGGAGAGGGTGTACTCATGTGCGCAGTACACCCGCGTCTGCTCTGGCAGCACGGCAAGGCGTTCGAGCGACGTCAGCATCTGCAGCGGCGTACCCTCGAAGAGGCGCCCACAGCCGGCGCTGAACAGCGTGTCCCCGCTAAACAGCACATCCTCATCAACCAGGTGGTAGGCCAGGTGCCCGCAAGTATGGCCAGGCACCCCGATCACGCGAATGGTTCGCCCCAGTACCTGGATTGAATCACCGTCCTTCAGTGGCCGATCCCTGGCAGGGATCGGCTCGTTTGCAGGGCCATGCACGCGGAGATCGAATGCAGACTTCAGCTTCTCTACACCCCCCACATGGTCGCTGTGATGGTGAGTGACCAGCACATCGGTGAGCGCCCAGCCGGAATGCTCAGCCAACCAGGCTTGAACTGACCCGGCATCACCTGGATCTACAACCGCACAGGCCTGGTTTGAGTGATCGAGCAGAAGCCAGATGTAGTTGTCGGTAAACGCCGTGAGTGCGCAAATCTCCAAGCGGTTGTCGGCGATGCTAGTCATGCCGCATGCGTCCTCAAAGCATCAGCAATGTACTCAGCCTGACGGATCGCCAGACTGACGATCGTCAGGGTAGGGTTCTCGGCTGCGCTGGTGGTGAACTGACTGCCATCTGAAATGAACAGATTTGGCACTTCATGGCTTTGCCCGTATTTGTTGCAAACACCATCGGCTTCCTTGTGGCTCATACGACAAGTGCCCATGTTATGAGTCGAGGGGTAGGGTGGTACGCGGTGGGTCTTCAGTGCACCGACGGCCTCATAGACCGCGCTACCTTGCTGATAGGCGTGCTCGCGCATTGCAATATCGTTGGGGTGGTCGTCGTAGTGCACGTTGGCCACAGGAATGCCAAAGCGGTCTTTGACGTTATCGCTCAGGGTAATGCGATTGGTTTCCCGGGGCATGTCCTCACCGACCAGCCACATGCCAGCCAGATGCGTGTAGTTGTCCATGACGCGGGTGAAGTCGCGTCCCCAGGCGCCGGGGTTGAAGAACGCAGCCATGAAGGAAGGGCCAAGCGAGATGGTTTCCATTTCGTAGCCTCCGACAAAGCCCCTGTCGGGATTGAAGTGCACCTCGTCACCGATCAGGCCGGCCATGATGGTGCCGCGGTAGAAATGCACCGGGTCCTTGAACTCTGCGAACACAGATCCGGTGGTATGGCGCATGTAGTGCTTACCGACCATCCCGGAGCCGTTGCCAATGCCATGAGGGAACAATGTGCTGGTCGAATTAAGCAGTAGGCGAGGGGTTTCGATGGCATTGCCTGCGACCGCAACAAGTCGCGCTTTTTGGCGTTGCAGACGCCCTTGCGCATCTGCGTAGACCACACCAGTGGCTCGCCCCTTTGCATCGTGCTCGATCTTTACTGCGTGCGCCTGCGTACGGAGCTCAAGCTTGCCTGTGGCCTCCGCTGCCGGAATCTCGGTGTACAGCGTTGACCACTTTGCCCCCATCTTGCAGCCCTGGAAGCAGAAGCCAAGTTGCATGCACTGAGCGCGTCCTGCGCGGGCACGGCTGTTGATCGCCATGTGGCCGGTACTGCACTTTTTGTAGCCAAGCTTGCGAGCACCGTTGTACATCACCTGAAAATTGTTGTTTCCCGGTAGCCCAGGAATGTCGTTGGTGCGCGTCACGCCCATCTTGTCTTCGGCCCTTGCATAGAAGGGCTCCAGTTCAGCGAGCGTCAATGGCCAGTCGAGCAGGTTCGCATCCTTGATGTCGCCATAGGTCTGCCGCGCTCGGAATTCATGCTCCTGGAATCTAAGGCTGGCACCTGCCCAGTGAGTGGTAGTTCCACCCACCGTTTTGCAGATCCAGGCGGGGAGGTTCGGGAAGTCCTTGGCGATCTGCCAAGAGCCCGAGGTAGTACGGGTATCGCCCCACGACAATTGCTCGAAGGAGGGCCATTCGTCATTGATGAAAGTGGCAGAGGACTGGCGCTGGCCAGCCTCCAGCAGAACGACTGGAATACCCTTCTGGCACAGTTCATTGGCCAGTGTTCCACCACCCGCACCCGAGCCGATGATCACCACTACCGAGTCGTCGTCGAAATTGAATGTGGTCATGTACGCATCCTCAGGAAAAGGCGGGAGGGCTGGCTTCGGTAGGGGCAGCAGGTAGCCACTTCAAGTCGTTGAAGCCGCGCATCAGGTAACCGCCTTTGGGGAAAGAGGCACCTTCGTAGCCGAAGTGCTGGTAGGCGAGTTCGTTGCTGTACAGGGCATTGACCGAGACTGACCTGACCAAAGTGAAAAACGGGGTGGTCTGGATCGACTCGAGCACGGCCAATTGGCGCGGCTCATCCAGATTCAGCCAGGCGCCATCAGCTGACTTGTCCAGCTCGTTCAAACCTTGTTCAAGCAGGGGAAGAATGGAAGGGTCAGTCACGGCGCGGTCGTCCAAGGCTTTGATCGCAAAGGCGTACACAGCGTCTTCCATCTGATCGTGAGGGTAGATCCGGCGCACTACAACCATCAGTCGTGCGGCTTGATCGTTGTTCAGCATTTTCATCTCAAGCGCCCAGGTGGTACTGGGGGCGAGCAGGGCGATGGGGCCGGAGGTGAAAAGCAACGTGCCCAAGAGAATTCCGCCGCTGCCTTTCAGAAAGCTACGGCGGCTGGCTTGTATATCCTGCATGCTGTTCTCCTTGTTGTTTTTATTAGGAGCCTGACATCACGGGTGCTGCTTTGTTGGGGATTGGCGTTTGCCGCGCAATATTGATGGACGACGCCCAGGCGGCTGATGCTTGTGGCTGCGTTACTGATAGTGGCCGGCGCGCTGCAACACCTCGATCTTGTAGCCATCCGGGTCCTGGATGAAGAAGAAGCGAGCGAGCAGCGCTTCACCACGCTTGAATTCCTTGATGGGGGCAGGAGAGAGCCCCATTTCGCTCAAGCGAGCGTGATGGTGATCGAGGTCTTCTACTGCGAAGGCGACATGGCCATACCCACTGCCGTGGGTGTAGCCGTCTTGGCCCTTGTTCCAGGTCAGTTCGATTTCGGCACCGCTGTCCCGGTCGCGTAGGTAGACGAGCGAGAAGTCGTCGAACTCAAGGCGGTGGGATTCCTGCAGGTCGAATGCTTGTCCGTAGAAACGCATGGAGGCATCCAGGTCACCTACACGGATCATGGTGTGAAGGAATTTCGGCATGATCAGGCTTTCCTGTGGTGTTGTTATGCACTCAGGATGGCAGTATGAAAAATTGATGGGTAATAAGTGGCTATTACGTGCGCCCCAAAAGCAAAAGGGACACGTGTAATAGCGGTGTATTACCCATGTGCTGCTTAGGGGCGGTACCTTCAGGCGTGGGCGTATGCCCTCGACGTGACTTAGCCAGGTAAAGCCAGCGGAGGCACCATGTGTGAGCTGTATGTGAAGGCAGACCCGATCCTTTATGAATCGCGCTCGCGCTCCTTGCGCATCCGGGGCGTGGTCACCACCCTGCGTCTGGAAAACCAGTTCTGGGACATCCTGACCGAGATTGCTGCAGCGGATAGCGTCAGCACCAATCAGCTCATCGCCAAGCTGTACGAGGAGGTCATGGACTACCGCGGAGAAGTGGTGAATTTTGCTTCGTTCCTGAGGGTAAGCTGCACCCGCTACCTCAGCCAAAAGCAGGTGACCAATAGGGTGGTGCCACTTTCAATCGCAGCGGGGTAAGCCTGTGCCCTGTTGGGCTGTGCCTTTGATGCTGGCGTTCGGAGGGTGAGTTCGCCGGACGCTTACGTATAGTTGGACTCCTTCAGCTATCTTTCGTAAGTCTCCCCGCCGGTGCTGATCTTGTAAATCGTTTCCGAATAAGGCAAGCGAGCAATGATAGTCGTAGCCTTCACTACTCCTGCCATGGTCATCCCCCTACACATGAGGCTCACATAGCCCTGGATGCGAACGCACATGGCATCAGCGCTATCAATAAAATTCGTCTTGTTGAGGCGGAGCATGACGACTGTTCGACCTTCGGGGACTGCTCCGATCGGAGGTACGGCGAAGATCGTAATCTGGGTGTATACGACCAAGAAGAGCAGGGCGATACCCGCTGCCATGAGAGCTTTTTTCATGAGTGAGAGTCCTGTCTCGGATTCAGTCTATGCGCTTAACGATGCCGAACCGGCCTTCCTTGAAGTCGCTGGCACGGAGTACATCGGGGGCAGCCTGGTCGCAGCTGTAGGTCAGGTAGCTCACAGGGGGATTACCAAATCGATCCGAACTACGGTTCGCGCAGCCTGAAGATGAGGCAACGATGTAAAGCGGCTTGGTTATCGCCTCATTTGGGACTTGGAGTCCCATGGAGAATCTGATACTCGCCTTGTGAGCAAAGTCATTCGCGACATCATGGTAGTTACCGAGGAACGTCGCATAGCTACTCCAGCTCACAAATTCGAACCCCATGACGCCCAGTCGTTTGAGCTCGCCACCGTTTGACGCGTAGACCACCAACGGCGCGAGTCGTGGATCTTTGCTCTTGGACGAGTAAGTAACCTTTGCCGTGATGTACTTGGAGCCACGCTCGGCTGATCGGTACTCGTACCGATCACCGTAATCGTTGAAGCTCCATTGGCCGGTTATCTGGGCAGATTGAAGTGATACAGCGCTGTCGTCCGCCGTGAAGGAGGTTTTGACCGGGATCGCTTTCATCCCAAGGGCCGCCACCCGGCGCGCCTCTTGCTCTTTGGCCTCACGATCCTTGACCAGCTTCTGCAGGAGGCCGCTTCCGGTTGCGGCTTCAGCTGAATCGGGGTAGCGGGAAGTCAGCGAGGCCAGGGCTGCTCTGGTGGCTGCTTCGTCTCCACTGTCGTAAGCCTTTCTCACCTGGGCCAGCAATACGCCTGGTGTCTCTTTGAGCGTGGTGTTTTCCTGCTCCAGCTGCGCAATCCTGTGCTTGGCCGCGCTAATTTCTGCCTGCAGGGCTTTGACGTCTGAGCGAAGGCTTTCAGCCTGCTTCTTGTACACGTCGCCGCCATCTCCACAACCCGTAAGTGAGAGGCCCAGGCAGGCGACTAGTAAATCCTTTCTCAAGCTGCACTCCATTTGATCATTGGCCCCAACGGCGAGGATGGCAATCTACCATCATGCTTGAGTCGCCGGAAAGGGGCCCACGGTTTGTCTGTAGTTGGCCGTGCGGAGCTGGCCTTACGTTTACCCGCATGGGGCAAGTCAAAGCCTACAAGGAGAGGACTCAGCAAAAAAGCAGGTGAGGGCGCTTGCACTGAAATTAGGGCTCAGTTTTCTCAAGCGAAATTCGGGTAAATAAGGTATCGATCAAAGGCGTTGCCAAACGCCGACGGTAACCGGACTGGGCTGGTGGTCTTGGGATGGGGCTCAACCATGTGCCGTGTCCATCTCGCGTGAACTGGTCGATGCGTCCGGGGCTTGATGGGCCCCCCAGCACCGGCCACATGGGACGGACTGAATACCTCGCGATCGATAGGTACATCTGCATGAGGCGGCCGATATGCGGGCTTATTGAGAGATCACGGATGCTCTTGAGCATCTACTCAACCACCTCATCGGAGATGGTGCCTAGAGCTCCGGGCGCTTAAATACCAGCGATTTCGGCGTTTCAGTGCGACGTTTTCCCCAGAGGCATCAACGTCCTTAAGGTAGAAATCCATGGACTGTTTGACGCACAGAATCTCGCGTTTCCGCACGTTCTTGTCGATTTCTTCGGAAGAATCACCGTCAGGACTGGCACCACGGTTTCCTTGGAAAAGTGCCCAATTTGGGTTGAACGGCCAATCCCGGAAAGCTAAAGCTGCGCTACCTAGGAATCGAGTTTGTTTGCTTGGAGCAACCCAGGTGCTAGTTGGGTTGAGAATGAAGGCCGCGTAATCCTCAAATTTTCAGAGCGTCAGGTGGTGAAACGGAATGATTTTGCCTCGAACTGAGGTTTGTTGCGCCAATCGCGAAATGAGTGGAAAGTCCTATAATCCCATATTCCTTAGGCCAAACCGACTTTTTGAAAAAACGAGTGGAATTTTCAAAGGTTTTTCCATCAAAAAAACAAAAAAGATCGTGTTTTTCCACTCATTGTTTTCACCTATTTCGTGATTTTCCGCCCGTTGAATTGAATGATGTTGGACGCGACAGCCGCACCATGCTTGCGCGTTTTCCCCAGTTAGCTCAGCGCTGCCCAAATTGCTGCTCGCGAGCTTTCGCCTCACCGTAGCTTCGCTTGAAACCATGCGCTAGAAGCCCTGAACCCCGTCAATATTTCCATTAATATATAGAGTATCTCTCAATTGTTCGATAATGCTACGGCAATATTTGCTTAAATATATTGAGCCTTGGCTGTGGTCGTACCGACGCACTGAATCGCCCCTGGTTTCGTAGACACCTCCAAGCCTCATAATGAGGCCCAAATAGGAGGTGCCATGAGTCGTCAGCGTTACCCTGAAGAATTCAAGATCGAAGCGGTCAAGCAAGTGACCGAGAAA